>CAZJCT010000038.1:0-22232 GCA_964544675.1 uncultured Sphingobium sp. | reverse complement strand
CGCCCTCCACGCCACCCGCGCGGCGGTCGAGGAAGGCATCGTCCCCGGCGGCGGCACCGCTCTGCTTTACGCCACCAAGGCTCTCGAAGGCCTGAAGGGCGCGAATGACGACCAGACCCGCGGCGTCGACATCATCCGCAAGGCGATCCAGGCTCCGCTGCGTCAGATCGCGCAGAACGCGGGCTTTGACGGCGCGGTTGTCGCCGGCAACCTGCTGCGCGAGAATGACGAGACCCGGGGCTTCAACGCCGCGACCGACGTGTACGAGAATCTCGTCGCGGCGGGCGTGATCGACCCGACCAAGGTCGTGCGCGCTGCCCTGCAGGATGCGGCCTCGGTCGCCGGCCTGCTCATCACCACCGAGGCGACGATCGCCGAGCTGCCCGACGACAAGGCTCCGGCCATGCCCGGCGGCGGCATGGGTGGAATGGGCGGCATGGGCGGCATGGACTTCTGACGCCGTCCGGCGTCACCCCGGCGAAGGCTGGGGTCGCCTGCCGCACAGGATGCCAGCCTTCAGCCATGGCTGAAGTTTATCCTGAGCGCCTGCTGTAAGCAGGCAGTCGAGGGGCTGGCATGACGAAGGGGCCGGGGGAGCGATCCTCCGGCCCTTTTCTTATCCACCATTGTACCGGGTCAGAACAGGCCGGCCGCCGCAGGATCGACGCCTGTTCGCCGCAGCGGCCTCAGCGGTCGATGGGCTTGCTGTCCGGCCGCCGCCGGGCTCGCCACACCGACGATGGGCGTGCAGGCGTTGCCGTCGAGGTAGCTGATCGCCTGCTGGATCATCGCCTCCTGCTCGTCGCCCAGGGCATGCGCGAGATCGTCGGTCGCCTGGCAGGTGGCGCGCATCGATGCGGCCAGGCCATTGTAATAGTCGGCATTCCCCTGCGCATTGGCCGTGCTGAAGGAGATGAGCCGCAGCCGGTCGCCGCATTCGGACAGGTCGTAGGCCGATTGCCCCACCGGTTTGCCGAAGCTGTCCGACCCGATCATCGCGACGTCGGCGCCGTAATAGGGCAGCATCGCATTGATGACGAGTTCGCTCGCCGAGGCGGTCTCCTGGGTGGTGATGAACGCGATCCGGCCCGGCCCGATCGACTCGGCGGTGCTCGCGAACCGGTCGGTCACGTTGAACGACGCCTTTTCGGGGCGGAAGGTCTGCGTCGCGAACACATCGGACGGGAAGCGGTTGGCGGCCATCAGATTGCCCAGCAGCTTCGCGGTCGAGAGCAGCCCGCCGCCATTGTAGCGCAGATCGACGATCAGGCGGCTGACCCCCGCGGCCTTGAACTGCGCGAAGGTCGCGCGCAGCGGCGCATCGGCGGGCTCGACGAAGGCGCGCAGATGGACATAGCCGATCGGTCCGCCGACGTGGTTGATGATCCGGGTGCCATAGTCGGACGGAACCGGCTCCATGTCGATCTCGGCAGTGCGGAGCGTCGTCTCGCGAGTGATGTTGGCTTGGTCGCGAACGACAAACACGCGCTGCGCGCCCGCCGCCGACGGGGCCAGCGCGTCGATCAGGCCGTCCTCGCCGTCCTGACGGAAGATGTCGAGCGGTGTGCGCGGCGCCTGACCCGGCAGGCCGATCCTGACGATCTCCGTCCCGCGCGCGATGGCGGCATTGGCGGCGGGCGAGCCGACGATCACGTCGCGAACCAGCAAGCGATCGTCGTTGGTGAACGCCAGCGAGAGGCCGAAGCCGACGCTGGTGGCATCGCCGAAGAACTGTTCGTCCGCCGCGACCGTCGTCACATAGCTGAAGCCCCGGTCGCGACCCTGCGCCCGCGCGCCTTCGGTCAGCGCATCCAGATAATCCTGCAGCGTCGCATAGGGCGCGGGGTCGAGCGAGGCGGGCACGGTTTCGGGGAACAGATACCATTCGTCGACCTGCTGACGCAGCCAGGTCTTCCGCGCCGCGAGGCTGCATCGGGATGACGGGGTGGTGCCGGAGCCCGTTCCTCCCGAAGCGGTGCCGCCCCCCGAGGACTCGCCGCCGCTGCCACCGCCGCCGCAGCCCGAGAGAAGCAGTGCCGCGCCTATCCATGGCGCGATCAGCGCGCGCGTAGCGATCGACATGTCCTCTGTTCCCCCGAACGCCGAATCCGGCGGTTGCCGCAGGAGCATATCAGCGGCGCGCCCAACCTCAACGACGCAACGTCCGTCGATGCCGCGAATTGTTCGGATCTGGACCGATCAGTCCGCCAAGTGCAACCGTCCCCGGCTGTCGCGTCACTGCGGTTTGGGCGGCACGCTCGAACATTGCACAATCTTCCACTCACTTGGGTGTTTGAGCCCAGGGGCTGGCCACCGTCGTAGCGCGGTCGGTGAGCCAGCCGTTCACCTTGCGTCCGAAGTGCGCAATCGCAGCCATGTTGAAAAAGTGCATGGCTCCGAGAACGAGCACGGCCAGTCCGACCTTGGCGCTCAGGAAGCGGATCGCGGCGGCGAGGGTGGCCGGTTCGGCCCCAAGGCTGAGCGTCAGAGTGATGAAGCCGATGTTGACGAGGTAGAAACCGACCACAAGCAGATGGTTCGTCGACCGCGCCAGCTCGCGATCATGCCCGAAGCACTGAATGAGGAACACCTCACCGTTGGAGGAAAGGGTTCGTGCCACCCACACGGTGATCGCCAGCGTGATCGCGAGATAGAGTGCGTAGGACGTCTCAACCATGGCAAATTCCTTTCTGATCGTTGTTTCGGTAAAAACTGAAATCAAGTTCCAAAAAAGAGGGCGGCGCTCGAAACGCCCTATTGTGCCTTCGAGCCGGGAATCAGCTTGGCGATCTTTTTTCCGAGCTTCACCAGCGTAGCGAGCGTCGGCCTGGGCAACCCCTTCATCTGTTCATACCATCCAGACAGGTCGGAGATGAACTCCTCCATCCGCAGGATGCGCTCACGGACATGTTTGGGCGCGGTCGCATCATGCTGCATGCGTTCGGACAGCTGCTTCAGCAGCACGACAGTGGGATCAATCTCACGTCGCTTGCGCTCGGCAACAATCCGCATGAGCATTTCCCAAAGGTCGTCCTCGGCCACGAAATGGTCGCGCCGGTCGCCCTCCACATGTACTCGACGCACAATGCCGTAGGACTGAAGCTCCTTGAGCGCAGTTGATACGTTTGAGCGTGCAAGGCCCAGTTCTTCAACGATCTCCTCCGCATGGAGCGGTCGGTTGCTGAGGTAAAGCAGCGCGTGCACCTGAGATACTGACCGGTTGACGCCCCACTGGGTGCCCATCTCGCCCCAATGCAGGATGAAGGTCTTGGCGTCGGGATGAGTCATATTGTCCTTTCTGTAAAAACAGAAATATCGGAAGTAGCTGGCGCTGTCAATATGGCAATCCATTCTCCGCCGCCTGTCCGTTTGGCAGTTGCGGCATGGACGTCTAAGTCCTTCCGCTATCGATTTGTTACGGGGCGGGCGAGCGATCCTCCGGCCCTTTTATGTGAGCGGTTGATAAGCTACATTGCGCCCATGAGCCGCCTCGCACTCGATCCCGCCTATCGTCGGCTTTCGGTCGCGGAGTTCATGGAGATGAACTTCGGCGATTCGCGGGCCGAACTGGTCGATGGACTCGTTTACATGATGACCGGCGGCACCGAGGCGCATTCGCGGGTAGCAACCAACATCGCCGTTTCGCTGGGTAGCCAGCTTCGCGGCTCGGGATGCCGGCCCTATAACAGCGACTTCGCGGTTCGTACCGGCGAGGCGTCGGTCCGCTACCCCGATCTCAGCGTTTACTGCCGCGATGCCGCCTCCGTCGATCCGCATGCCAAGCTGATGGGCGATCCCGTGATTATCGTCGAGGTGCTCTCGCCCTCGACCGCTGCTCTCGACCAGCGCGACAAGCTGATGGAATATCGCGCGCTCGACGGGGTGCGGGTGCTGCTGTTCGTCGACCCGGAAACCGAGCGGGTGCGCGTCGTCCGCCGTACGGCACCCGAAGGTTGGACGGACGACCTCTTCCCCAAGGGCGCGGATGTCGCGCTGCCGGAGGTTGGGGCGACTCTGATGGCCGTGGACATTTTCGCCAACGACTGACCCCGAGCGCGGGCAGATGTCCCGTAAATGCGTGAGTTGTTGCAGCGGACACGACATCTAAAGCGTTTCGACGTTCTTCTCCTGCCTCCAACCGGATACATCGCGCCATGACTCGTTCGATTTCGGCCTTGCTCCTTTCGACCTGCATGCTGGCTGCCTGCGCCACCGGTCGGCCAGCCGACAGCAGCCCCGCCGCCGAGGCGGCCCCGAAGCCCAAGCCGGAATACGGCACCTATGGCTTCGACACGGCGGGAATGGACCCGGCGGTGGCGCCGGGGGACGACTTCTACCGCCATGCCAACGGCGTCTGGGCCGACACCACGCCCATTCCGGCCGACAAGTCGAACTATGGCCTGTTCACCCGGCTCGACGACCTGTCGAAGGAGCGGACGCGGGCGATGCTCGACGAGTTGCGCGACGACCGGTCGAGCAGCATCGGCAATGCCTATGCCTCCTATCTGGACGAGGCGACGGTCGAGACGCGCGGGCTTGCGCCGGTAAAGCCGTGGCTCGACGAGATCAGGGCGGTGAAGACAAAGGCCGATTTCGCCGCGCTCGCGGGCAAGGCGTCGCGCAATGGCGTGTCGGGACCGTTCGGCGGCTATGTGGGGCAGGACGACAAGGCGCCCGACCAGTATATCTTCTCGATGTACCAGGGCGGGCTGGGGATGCCCGACCGCGACTATTACCTGACCGACAGCGCGAAGATGAAGGAGACGCGCGCTGCCTATGTCGCGCATCTGGCGCGTCTCTTCACGCTGGCGGGAGAGGCCGATGCGCAGGCGCGCGCGCAGGCGCTGATGGCGCTCGAGACCCAGATCGCCCGCGCGCACTGGACCCGCATCGACAGTCGCGACGCCGACAAGGTCTATAACAAGATGACGCTGGCCGAGCTTCAGCGGCGTGCGCCCGGCTTCGACTTCAAGGGATGGCTGGCCGCGCAGGGCCTCGGCAGCGTCGACTCGCTGCTGGTGGCGCAGCCGACCGCCGTCACCGCCGAGGCGGCGCTGATCGCGAAGGCCCCCATCGGCGTCCTCAAGGACATGATGCTGATCCGCAGCCTCGATGATCTGTCCGACTATCTGCCCGACCCGATCGCCGATGAGAGCTTCGCCTTCCACGGCACGGTGCTCAACGGCACGCCGGAGCGCGAGCCGCGCTGGAAGCGGGCGGTCGATTTCGTCAAGGGGTCGCTCGGCGACGAGGTCGGCAAGCTCTATGTCGCCCGCTATTTCCCGCCCGAGGCGAAGGTGGCGGCCGACGAGATGGTGCGCAACATCCTCGCCGCCATGGGCCGCCGTATCGACGGGCTCGAATGGATGAGCGCGGAGGCCAAGCAGAAGGCGCGGGCGAAGCTCGCCGCGTTCAAGCCCAAGATCGGCTATCCCGACCGCTGGCGCGACTATAGCGGCCTGACCGTGGCGCGCGACGATCTGTTCGGCAATGCGCTACGCTCGCGCCAGTTCGAGCATGACTATAATATCGGCAAGCTGGGCAAGCCGATCTACACCTGGGAATGGTTCATGACCCCGATGGAGGTCAACGCCTATGCCAATTTCGGCATGGTCGAGATCGTGTTCCCCGCCGCGATCCTGCAACCGCCCTTCTTCGACCCGCATGCCGACCCGGCGATCAACTATGGCGGCATCGGCGCCGTTATAGGCCACGAGATTAGCCATCATTTCGACGATCAGGGCGCGAAATACGACGCGACCGGGCGGCTGGCGCAATGGTGGACCGAAGCGGACGTCGCGCGGTTCAAGGCGCTGACCGACCCGCTGGTGGCGCAATATGACGCCTATGAGCCGCTGCCGGGCGAGCATGTGCAGGGGCAGTTGACGCTGGGCGAGAATATCGCCGACCTGGCCGGGCTCACCGTCGCTCACGAAGCCTATCTGGCGTCGCTCGGCGGCAAGCCCGCCCCGGTGATCGACGGGACGACGGGCGACCAGCGCTTCTATCTGGGCTGGGCGCAGGTGTGGCGGCGCAACGTGCGCGAGGAGGCGGAGCGGCAGCGGCTGCTGACCGATCCGCACTCGCCTTCGCGCTATCGCGTGGCGATCGTGCGCAATCTCGACCCCTGGTATGCGGCGTTCCAGATCGCACCGGGGGCCGGGCTGCACCTGCCGCCGGAAAAGCGCGTGAAGATCTGGTGATCAGGTCGGTCAGGCGGTCCGGCCGCCGCCGACCGAACGCAGCGCGCGCCACGCCCGTTCGGCGGGGCCGGCACCAAGCCGGCTCAGCCATAGCGGGGCCGCGACCAGCAGCAGCGCGGTGATGGCTAGCGCGACGAGCAACAGCTCCATCCGGTCGAGCCGCGCGAACAGATTGCCGCCATAGCCGTAGAACAGGCTGGTCGCGATCAGGCTGGCGAGCAGATAGCTCGACAGCGACAGCCGCCCGATGGCCGCGAAGCGGTCGGCCAGTGGCCGACCCTCGCCGCCGCGCGCCAGCATCATCAGCAGCGCGGCATAGCCGATGGTGATCGGGATGCGGAACGGAAAGGCCGCCGCGAAATAGAGCAGCTCGGCCATGCGCAGGTCGTGGGCGATGAGGATGCCCGCCGCAACGCCCAGGGTGGGGAGCAGACCGACGATCAGCGCGTGGCGCGCGGTCCGCCCATAGTTCGCCGCTTCCCACTGGCCGGTGAAGAAGCCGCCCTTGGCCATCGCCATGCCCAGCAGCATGAAGCCCATCGTCTCGAAGAGGGTGAACGGTACTAGCCAGGTGAGATCGAACGGGGCATCGGTCAGGCGGGCGCTCACCAGCGCGGCATAATCCTGGACGCGATAGAAGGCGATGTCGTGGATCATCGCGCGCTCGATCAGGGCTTCATGGGCGGCGGGCGTCTGCGACCAGAAGGGCGCGGCGGTCAGCACAATGAACAGCACCAGCTGGATCGCGAACAGTGCGAACGCCCATTTGACCAGCTCGATGGGCTCGCGCGCGACCAGCCGAAGCGTGACGATGCCGCCGATCGCCAGGAACATCAGAATGTCCCCCGACCAGATCAGCACATAATGGAGAATGCCGAGGACGAGCAACGCGAAGAGGCGCCGTCGCTGGTCGGCGATGCCGTCGCGGCCGTCCATCTCCGCCCGATCGATCACGAGCAGCGCCGACGCGCCGAACAGCATGGCGAACAGGGCCCGCATCTTGCCGTCGATCAGCACGAAGGACAAAAGCCAGAGCGCGGTGTCGCCAGCGCCGGCCAGCCCCTCAACCGGCGGCATGCCCGGCAGCATGAAGGTAACGCCCGGCAGCCCCGTGGCGGCGACGTTCATGATGACCATCCCGACGATGGCCACCCCGCGCACGAGGTCAAGCGGGTAGATGCGGTCGTCGGTCGCGTTCATGCGGCCTCATAGCGTTCCGGGCGGCACTGTCCAACCGCCCGGACGCGGAATTCAGACCGTTTCGGCGTTGAAGAAAAGCGCCTGCGAGATCGCCGCCTTCACCGTCGCGCGCTGGAACGGCTTGGTGATGAGGAAGGTCGGTTCGGGACGTTCGCCGGTCAGCAGCCGCTCGGGGAAGGCGGTGATGAAGATGACGGGAACGTGGAACTCGGCGAGGATGTCGTGAACCGCGTCGATGCCGCTGCTGTCGTCGGCGAGCTGGATGTCGGCGAGCACGAGGCCGGGGCGGTCGGCGAGCGCCTCGCGCACCGCCTCGTCGCGGGTCACGGCGATGCTCGTCACTTCATGGCCCAGATCGCGGACGATCGTTTCGATATCCATCGCGATGATCGGCTCATCCTCGATGATGAGGACACGGGTGCGCGTCTGCGATTCGATCTCCGTCATCGCTTCATCCACGAGCGATTCGATCTCCGCATCGCTGCGGGCGAGGAGGTAGCCGACCTCCTCGTTCGAAAAACCCTCCATCGCGGTCAGCAGCAGCGCCTGGCGGGACAATGGCGGAATTGTCGAAAGCCGGGCGGTTGCGACCGATTCGCGGTCGCCGCCATCGTCGCTCCGTCCGGTCAGATGCTCGCCCGAGCTTTCCCAGATCGCCTGGAAAACACGATAGAGGCCGAGCCGTGGCCCCATTTCATTGGGAAATTCGTCCGGCGCCACGATGATGGCTTCCAGCGTTGCACGCACAAAGGCGTCTCCATCGGTCTGACTTCCGGTGAGCGCGCGTGCGTAACGACGCAGGAACGGCAAATGCGGCTTCAACTCTTGACCAAGCGACATGACTTCTCTTCTCCCGCGGAGGCACTTTCATCGACGGCGGGCGTTTACGCCAGCACATTCTCACGAAAATCGCCTTGCCCGATTACCCGACCCGTGGCCTTGCGGCCATTAAGGCATGTTAAGGAACAAATGATCGGGCTAATGGTTTCACGATACGCGCGCCACACAGGGGGACGCGCTTTATCGCTCGCATATTTTACAGTATCGGGCCACACTCCAGGGCCGCGGGGATCGGCCGTACAGACTAGTCGGGAGCGCGCCTTGGCAGAACGCAGTGGAAGCGGTGACACCTCGACCGAGGGCCCGGCAGATAAGCGTCCGGCCGCCGCGACCAAGGCATCGGGGGCGAACAGGCGCGGCAAGACGCGCACGACGGGATCGAATGACGACGTGGGACGGATGCTTCGCGGCGTCTACCATCAGACTGTCGACGAACCGATCCCGGACGACCTGATGGACCTGCTCAACAAGCTGGAATGATCACGCGCAGCCGGTCCAGACTGGCGATACCCCGATCGCGCGTTGCCACGGGGCTTGCGGGCGACGACGTTCGCGGCTGGTTTGCCAGCACCGGCCTCAAGATGTTCATCGTGCTGATCCTGGCGCTGTTGCCGCTGGGCATTATCGCGATCTTCGGGACGGTTCAGACCATCCGCACCGCCGAGATGGAGCGGCTGGCGGCGCTCCGGCTCGACGCGGCGCAGGCTGCGGCGCGGCTGGTCGGCGCGATCGAGCGCGACCGCACGATATTGCAGATCGTCACCGGTAGCCTTGCCGACTATCCCGGCCGGACGGTCATCTGCCAGCGCGCCGCGCGGCAGCTTCGCGTTCAGGACGGTGGCCTCGCCTTCGCCGTCTATGGCGGGGACGGCCGGCTGCTGTGCATGTCCTCGGCCGGACGTGACAGGCCGACGCTGGCGGAGGCACGCGAGGTCCGCGCCCGGATCGACCCCGTTCGTCAGACGCTGGTCACCGGCATGGTCAATGCCGAACGCGGCGTCAGGGCGGTCGTGCGCTACGAACCCGGCCGGCTGGCCGCGATGACCGCGATGGGCGCGGCCCAGTCGGACTATGTCAGCATGTGGCTGTCGCAGGGGAATGCGCGGCTGTGGATCCTTCGCGGCAGCCCGCGCCCGGACGACCGGCTCGACGAGGTCAGCGCAACACTGAACCTCGACGACATACGGCTGAGCGCGGTATCGGAACGGCCGGAAGTGGCGCTGTTGCGGCTGGCGGCGACGCTGTTACCGATCTTCATGTGGCTGGCATCGGCGGCGACCGGCTGGTGGGTGGTCAACCGCTTTCTCATCCGCCCGCTGGTCGACCTCAACCGGCAAGTGGCGGCGTACCAGCCGGGAACGCTTCTCCAGACCGTCCCCAATGTCGATCATCTCGCCGCCGAGATCACGATGCTGGGCGACACCTTCCGCGAGATCGCGCGCGACGTGGTGAGCCACGAGGCGAAGCTCGCCGACGCGCTCGCGCATCAGCGGACCCTGACGCGCGAGGTGCATCATCGCGTCAAGAACAACCTCCAGATCATCGCCAGCCTCATCAACCTCCACAGCCGCGCCGCGCAGGGGCCCGAGGCGCGCGTCGCCTATGCGTCGATCCAGCGGCGGGTGGACGCGCTGTCGGTCGTTCATCGCAACCATTATGCCGCCGCCGAATATAATCAGGGCATCGACGCGCGCGCGCTGGTCAGCGAACTGGGCGGCGCGCTGCGTGCGCATGACGGCGATGGCGGCCGCTTTCCCATCCGGGTGGACTGCGATCTGATCTACATCCGCCAGGACGTCGCCGTGCCGGTGGCGTTCCTGATCACCGAACTGACCGAGCTGGTCATGCTGAGCGATCAGCCCAGCCCCGTGTTCATCGCGTTCAAGCGCGACCCGGACGACCCGGAGAATCTGGCGACGCTGGCGGTTCAGTCGGCGGCGCTGATCGATACGCCGCAGATCGAGGGCCTGCTGGAGGAACGGTTCGGCCGGGTGCTGACCGGACTGGTCCGGCAGCTCCGTACCGAGCTGGTGCGCGACCGCGCCGCCGGCCGCTTCTGCGTGAGTATCCGGATCGGACCGCCTCCCGGGTGATTGGCGCGCCTTGCCCCGGCCGGATCAGGACGTGGCGTCGTCCTCATGCGTCAGCACTTCCGCGCGCACGCGCAGCACCCTCCCACCGAGGCCGATTTCGCGCGTGAACAGCACGAAGCCTACCAACAGCGCGATCATCGCCGCGATGAATGAGACCGCGACGACAGGTTCCAACTGCAACCGCGCCATCGCCGAGGCAAAGAGCAGAACGATGACCAGGCAAAGTGCACTGGCGGACGACACGCTCGACAGGATCGCCCGGTTCAAGAGGTGAATACGCCGGTCGAGCACATTGAGCTCCGACACAATCTCGTCATGCTCCGCACCATGGGTCGTCCAGACCAGCGGGGCGAGGACCCGGCTTCGATCGACCACCCGCCCCAGCCGTGCCGACAGGACGTTGAGGAATCCCATGATGCCGGAAACGAGGAAGGCGGGGGCAAGCGCGAGCTGGATCGACTGCGGTACGTGCTCCACAATCGGTAACATGCTTGCCCCCGACATCTTCAGATCGCCCCTGTGGAGGTCAGCCGCGACCACCCGAGGCGCTCGCCGCGCCCGCGTTGACGCCCATGCTTTGCAGGTACCGGCGCACATTGCGCGCGGCCTGCCGCAGGCGCTGCTCATTCTCGACCAGCGCGATGCGGACGAAGCCTTCGCCGTCCTCGCCATAGCCGACGCCGGGAGCGACGGCGACGCCCGCCTTGGTCAGAAGCTGCTTGGAGAATTCGAGGCTCCCCATCTCGCGAAGCGCGGGCGGCAGCGGCGCCCAGCAGAACATCGACGCACGCGCCGGCGGAATGTCCCACCCGGCACGTCCGAAGCTTTCGACCAGAACGTCGCGGCGACGGTGGTAGAGCTGGCGGTTCTTCTCGACAATGTCCTGCGGCCCGTTGAGCGCGGCGCATGCCGCCGCCTGGATCGGCGTGAAGGCGCCGTAATCGAGATAGCTTTTCACCCGGCTCATCGCCGCGATCAGCGTCGCGTTGCCGACCGCGAACCCCATCCGCCAGCCCGCCATCGAATAGGTCTTCGACATCGAGGTGAATTCGATCGCGATGTCCTTGGCGCCCGGCACCTGGAGGATCGAGGGCGTCGGATTGCCGTCATAATAAAGCTCGGAATAGGCGAGGTCAGAGATGACCCACACCTTGTTCTCCTTAGCCCAGGCGACCAGCCGCTCGTAAAAGGCCAGGTCGACCGTCTCCGCCGTGGGATTCGACGGATAGTTGACGACGAGGATCGACGGGCGCGGCACGGTGAAGACCATCGCCCGTTCGAGCGCGCGGAAATAGTCGTCGTCGGGCGTGGTCGGCACCGACCGGATCGTTGCCCCGGCGATGATGAAGCCGAAGGTGTGGATCGGATAGCTGGGATTGGGCGCCAGCACGACGTCGCCCGGCGCGGTGATCGCGGTGGCGAGGCTGGCCAGCCCCTCCTTCGACCCCATGGTCACCACGACCTCGGTTTCGGGATTCAGATCGACCCCGAAGCGGCGGGCATAATAATTCGCCTGGGCGCGGCGCAGGCCCGGTATGCCCTTGGACTGCGAATAGCCATGGGCGTCGGGCTTGCGCGCGACCTCGCACAGTTTCTCGATGACATGATCGGGCGGCGGCAGGTCGGGATTGCCCATGCCAAGGTCGATGATGTCCTCGCCTGCCGCGCGCGCCGCTGCCCGCATGCCGTTGACTTCGGCGATGACATAGGGGGGCAGGCGCTTCATGCGGTAGAATTCGTCGGACATCGTATCGGCTCTACTGTTGGTATTCGGCCACATCGGACGACCGCGCCACGTGCGCGGCGCGTCCTGTGCCTCGGATGCGTCGGCCTTTGCGTCCATCGGGGATGATGGTTGCATGTACCGGCGCGCGGCCGATATATATGGCTTGCAAGGGGCGTACCAGCGAAAGCAGGGGCATGGCGACGAAGAGTGACGAGATGCTTTCGAACTCGGGTGCCACGGGGTCGCTTTTGACTCCGGAGCCGGAGACATCGGCGGGGTCGGACGACCTGCTGGAACAGCTTCAGCATTGGGGCCGCGTGTTCGGTCATGCGCAGCAGATGGTCCTCGAAAAATCCGCCGAACTCGCGCCGCAGCTGGGCGAAATGAGCGAGAGCGGTGCCGCCGTCCTGACGCGCATCGCCGAGCTTCAGGGGGCGGGGGCGGCGCAGGGGCTTGCCTATTGGCAGGACATGCTGGCGCAGGGCGGGCTTGCCGCGATCGACCCTGCCGCACTTGCCCCCAGGATCCAGGGCGACAAGCGCTTTGCCGATCCCGAGTGGAAGGACAATCCGGTCTATTCGCTGATCCTTCAGACCTATTTGCTGGTCTCGGAGGCGATGTTGCAGATGGCCGACCGGATCGACGGCATCGCGCCGCACGAGAAGGCGCAGCTGCGCTTTGCCACCCGCAGCATCATCGACGCGGCAAGCCCCGCCAACTTCCCGCTCACCAATCCGGCGGTGATGAAGAAGACGCTGGAAACCGGGGGCGAGAATCTGCTGGCCGGTGTTCAGCGCATGATTGCCGACATGGAGCGCGGCCAGCTCAGCCAGACCGACACCGCCGCCTTCACCGTCGGCGACAACGTCGCCGCCACCCCGGGCAAGGTCATCGCAGAGACGCCGCTGTACCAGCTGATCCAGTACAGCCCGTCGACCGACAAGGTGTACGAAACGCCGCTGGTCATCTTTCCGCCGTGGATCAACCGCTTCTATATCCTCGACCTCGCGCCGCAGAAGAGCTTCGTCAAATGGGCGGTCGATCAGGGGCTGACGGTCTTCATCGTGTCCTGGAAGTCGGCGGACGCCAGCATGGCCGATGTGACATGGGACGATTACATCGTCCGGGGGCAGGTTCAGGCGATCGACACCGTTCGCGATCTGCTGGGCGTCGAATCGGTGCATGCGATCGGCTATTGCGTAGCGGGAACGACGCTCGCGGCGACTCTGGCGTGGCTGGACGCGCAGGGCCGGCAGGACAGCGTCAAAAGCGCCACCTTCTTTACCGCGCAGGTCGATTTCAGCGAGGCGGGCGACCTCAGCGTCTTTGTCGACGACCGGCAGATCGACATGGTCGATCGGCTGACCAGCGACGGCTATCTCGACGGGCGCTATCTGGCGGCGACGTTCAACATGCTGCGCGGCAACGACCTCATCTGGTCCTATGTGGTGAACAATTATCTCATGGGCGAGGACTACAAGCCGTTCGACCTGCTGTTCTGGAACGGCGATTCGACCAACCTGCCGGCGCGCTGGCTGAAGGGTTACCTGGCCGACCTGTACCGCGACAACCGGCTGGTGGAGCCGGGCTCTATGGTCGTCGACGGCACGCCGATCGATCTGCGCCGGGTCAAGGTCCCGGCCTACATCCAGGCAGGCGTGGACGATCATATCGCGCCGGCAGTCTCGGTGTGGAAGGCGATGCGGCACTTCGCGGGGTCGCGCCGCTTCCTGCTGGCCGGGTCGGGCCATATCGCGGGGGTCGTCAACCCGCCGGCCAGCGGCAAATATCAATATTGGACCTGCGACGAGCCCGTGGACACGCTCGCCGCCTTTCGCGAGCGTGCGGTCGAGATCAAGGGAAGCTGGTGGCCCGACTGGATCGGCTGGATCGATCACCTCGCCCCGAAGAAGGTGTCGGCGACCAAGGCGCGCCGACCCGGCAAGGGCAAGCTGCGGGCGATCGAGGACGCGCCGGGACGTTACGTGAAGTCGCGCTGACCGCTTATATCGTTACACATCCGTTTTGAATATATTGAGGGGGAACAAGGCGCTATCGCGCGCGTTACTCCTCCAAAATGGATCATGTTGCAGTGCAAAAAAGCTCTTGCAAAAAGGGCCGTGGTCGATTATTGTGCAGTGCAGCAATAGAGGCGGATCATGGCCAAGCCAACCAGGACACCCAAACCGATTGCAGCGAGGACCGCACCCGTGAAAGCGGCGCCGGTCACGCCTGAAGCGGCCCTGCCGAAGAAGGCGGCGCCGGAGCCGGCGGTTGCCGCAAAATCGACCCCCGAAAAAGCGACCGAAACCTCCTCGGTCGCTCTCGCTGCGGGGTCGAAGCCGGTACCCGCGCCCGCCGCGAAGCCTGCGGCTGCGCCGGTCGCGCCGCGAAAGCGTGCGGCAACGGTTTCATCTTCGCCCAAGCCGTCGGTCGCTCCGGCGGCTGCGGCGCAAAAGCCGGTGGCGCCCGTCGCCTCGGCGCCGGCTCCTTCACCGGCCGCGCAGCCCGTCAAGGCTCCCGTGAAGGCTGAGGCCGCCGCGCCTCCGCCCGCGATCGAAGCTGAACCGGCGCCGGTCAAAACCGAGATATCGCCTCCACCGCCGCAGCCGGGGACTGGCGAGAACCCGATCGCTGCGACCCCGGTGCCGCAGACAGATACGACACCCTATTTGGAAGGAAACGCCATCATGAACGAAGCAATTGAAACCGGAAGGAAGTTCGCCGAGGACTCCAAGGAGCGCGTCCAGAGCGTCATGACCGAGATGAACGACAAGGCGAAGCTCGCCATGGAGCGTTCTTCCAAGGCCATGGAAGAACTGGGTGACCTGACCAAGGGCAATCTGGAAGCCATGGTCGAGACGTCCAAGATCGCCGCCAAGGGCTTTGAGCAGATCAGCCAGCACATGGCGGAGGCCGGCCGTTCGAGCTTCGAGCGCACCAGCGCCACGCTCAAGAACTTCGCCTCGGTCAAGTCGCCCACCGAGTTCTTCCAGCTCAACAGCGAGCTGATGACCTCGGCGTTCGACACCATGGCGTCGGAAACCGCCAAGGCCAGCGAAGCGATGCTGAAGCTGGCCGGCGAGATCGCCCAGCCGATCAGCAATCGCGTGTCGGTCGTGTCCGATCGCATCAAGACGATCGCGGCCTGATCCGTCAGGTCCGGATTGCGGAACGTCACGAGAGGGACCGGCCGGTTGCCGGTCCCTTTTTCGTCCGCGCCATGTTCGTCGCCGAGACCCTTGCGTTGACTCGGCCGATTGCCATATCCTGCGGCATCATGAGCATCGACATCGCGCACCAGATTCACGCCATGGCGGGCCGCGGAGACGAAGAGGGTCCGGGCGGCCCTGGTCTCGGCATCGCCACCCGCACGCGCGCCCGCGCCAAGAAGCCGACCCCTTACAAGGTCCTGATGCTGAACGACGACTACACGCCGATGGAGTTCGTCGTTCACGTCCTGCAGCGCTTTTTCCGCATGGACATGGAGGAAGCGACGCGCGTGATGCTTCACGTCCATCAACGCGGCGTCGGCGTCTGCGGCGTCTTCAGCTACGAGGTCGCCGAGACCAAGGTCAACCAAGTGATGGACTTCGCGCGGCAGAACCAGCACCCGCTGCAATGCACGCTGGAGCACGCCTGACCTGACCGCCTTGCCCGTCCACGCACTGGACGGGCCGCACTTCGGATTCACGCCATGGCTTCCGCCACGCCATCCCCTGCCGTCATCCTCCTGTCGGGCGGGCTCGATTCGCTCGTCGCCGGCGGGATCGCGCGCGAAGCGGGGCACCGACTGGTCGCGCTCAGCGTCGACTATGGCCAGCGCCATCGAATCGAACTCGACCGGGCGCGTGCCGTCGGTCGCCATCTGGGGGTCGAGCGCCATGTGGTGGTTCCGCTCGACCTGACCGCGATCGGCGGGTCGGCGCTCACCGCCGACATAGCAGTGCCAAAAGACGGGGTGAAGCCCGGCATTCCCGTCACCTATGTCCCCGCGCGCAACACCATCTTTCTCGCGCTGACGCTGGGACTTGCCGAGGTGACCGGCGCCGACGCCATCTATATCGGTGTCAACGCGCTCGATTATTCGGGCTATCCCGACTGCCGGCCGGAGTTCATTGCCGCCTTCCAGACGATGGCTAACCTTGCGACACAGACGGGGGTTGAGGGGCGCGCCGTCGCGATCCGAGCCCCGCTCCAGCACATGACCAAAGCCGATATCGTTCGCGAGGCGGACCGGCTGGGGCTCGACACGGGCCTCAGCTGGTCGTGCTACGATCCGCAACCGGGCGATCTGCATTGCGGCCTGTGCGACAGCTGCCGCCTGCGGGCCAAGGGTTTCGCCGAAGCCGGGCTGCCCGATCCGACCGCTTATGCCGTGCGGCCCGGGCCCGCCGCGTGAGCTACGCCGTCAAGGAGAGCTTCCTGACGCTCCAGGGGGAGGGCGTGAACAGCGGACGGCGCGCGGTGTTCGTGCGCTTCGCGGGCTGCAACCTCTGGTCGGGGCGAGAGCAGGACCGGGCCGGCGCCGTCTGCCGCTTCTGCGATACCGATTTCGTCGGCACCGACGGCGATGGCGGCGGTCGATTCGCCGATGCCGACGCGCTCGCCGAAGCGGCGGAGCGGCTGTGGGGCGTGGAGGCGGACGACCGCTTCATCGTGCTGACCGGGGGCGAGCCGATGCTCCAGGTCGACGATGCGCTGGTCGACGCGCTTCATCGGCGCGGCTTCACGATCGCGATGGAAAGCAACGGCACCATCGCCGCGCATCGCGCGATCGACTGGGTCTGCATCAGCCCCAAGGCGGGAAGCGAGGTCGTCCAGCGCAGCGGTGACGAGCTCAAGCTGGTCTGGCCGCAGGACGGGATCGATGTCGAGGCGCTGGAACGCTGGGACTTCGGCCACCGGCTCATCCAGCCGATGGACCATGGCAGCGCGGAGGCAAACCGGCAGTCGGTCGCCGCCGCCATGGCGCTGGTGATGGAACGGCCTGCCTGGCGTCTGTCGCTCCAGACGCACAAGCTGCTGGGGCTGCGCTGACCAGACTCTCGCCGGGTCCGCGCTCAGGCGATCATCCCCCCTGCTGCGCCGCCCATTGCTTCGCGCATTTCTTGGTCATCTCGCCCTTCTTCCAGCATTTCGGGTCGAGCGGCGGAAGCGTCGCCTTGAAGCCGTAGGCGGGATTGCCGAAGATCCGGTCGGGCTGATAGGCGAGCGACTTGCGAAGCTCGCCCAGCCGGTTCTGCGCCACCATGTAAAGCTGGCCGCGCGGCGCGAAGATGGCGTCGCGGCCCACCGACCCCGCGACCTGGCAGAAATTGCGCTGCGCCTGGACGGTCGAATAGGCCGAGTAGGTGCGCGTGCCATATTGGTCGAACAGTTTCTTGCCCGCTGCCGCGCCGTGGGTGCGGGTGAAATACTTGCCGACGGTTTCGAACGCCGATCCCAGCTCCTGGCGGTGCTGGGCGAGCATGGCGTTGTAATTGCTGGTGGTGAGGAGCGTGGGTTCGAAATCGCACTGGAGCGCGGCGACATTGAGCGCGGCGCGCAGGTTCCAGAGCAGCCCGGCGCGCAGCTCGTCCGGCGTCGCGCCGGGCAGGTTGACGCCGCTCGACGGCTCCACGCCCGTCACCGGGGGCGCGCTGGTGTCGGGGGGCAGCCAGAAAAGCTGCGCACCGGCGGGGCCAGCGGTGCCGAGCGCAAGGGCAAGGCAGGACAGGGTGAGGGCAAGCGGGCGCAAAGCTGTTTTCATGGCTGCATTTTCCGGGAAACCGCCGCTTATCGCAACCGTCGCGATCAACGGTTCGTCTTATTCCGCGTCCGGCACCTCGGCCTCGGCCGTGCTGTCGTTGGACGGGGCTGCGGCCGCAGGCGCGCTCTGGTTGCTCACCGGTGCCGCCGCGTTCGCCATGGGCGCGATGTCGGACTGCGCATTGTCCAGGTCGACCATCGCGTCATTGGCGGTGCCGTCGATCACCTCCATGTCGCGAAGCGCGACATTGCTGCCGCCTTCCTCTGCATCGCCGCAGGCAGTGAGCGCCGCCAGCGGCATCAGGACGGACAGGATCAGGGGACGGTTCATGGCTGCGCTGTAACGCCGCCGGCGCGACCGCTCAAGGCTTTGGACCCTCAAGCGGAGGCGGGCAGCGGCCTATCCCTGCGAGGAACGCCGGCAGGTGCCGGGCGAGCGCCGCGTCGAGATCGGCCATGGTGGCGGGCCTCGACAGGGCGGCCAGGCTGGTGACCCCGAACTCGCTGATCCCGCACGGCACGATCCCGCCGAAATGCGCCAGATCGGGGTTCAGGTTGATCGACGCGCCGTGGAGCGTGACCCAGCGCCGGACCCGCACGCCGATCGCCCCGATCTTGGCCTCCGTGCCGTCGGGTGCCATGGTCCAGATGCCGATGCGCCCCCCGGCGCGAAACGCCTCGACCCCCAGATCGCCGAGCGCCGCGATCACCCAGCCTTCCAGCCGGTGGACGAAATTGCGCACGTCGCGTCCCCGCGCACCGAGGTCGAGGCTGCAGTAGACGATTCGCTGCCCCGGCCCGTGATAGGTGTAGCGCCCGCCGCGCCCCGCGACGTGGACGGGAAAGCGCGCGTCGATCATCTCGGCGGGGTCGGCGCTGGTGCCGGCGGTATAGACGGGCGGATGCTCGAGCAGCCAGATCCGCTCGCCCGCATCTCCCGCCCGGATCGCCTCGGCACGCAGTTCCATGTCGGCAAGCGCGACGGGATAATCGACCGGCGCCGACTCGACGCGCCATTCGGGTGCGGTCACGGATTGCATGCGGATCGCGATGCGACCTCGCGCGTCGATTGACAAGTGCCGCATCGCGGGGCCATCGCCGGGAAGGGCCGCGTCGGCCGGAGCGAGAAGAGAGAGTGCGCGCCGCATGCGGTTGAACCTGGCAGCGACATGGAATGACGCGACAGCGATGATCCGCGCCGATCGCGACGTGCTGAGCGCCGTGGCGGGCATGTTCCTGCTCCTGCCGATGATCGTGTCGGGATGGCTGCTGCCCGATCCGCAGACGTTGCCCGAGGGCGCGACGATCGAGGATCTGCTTGCGGCGCAGATTGCCTTCTTCGGCGACAATGCGCCCGTGATCCTGACCAGCGGGCTGATCGTGACGTTCGGCACGCTGACGATGCTGGTGCTGCTCGTCCATCCCTCGCGCCCCGTCGTGGGCGATGCGCTGCGGATCGCGCTGCGCCTGCTGCCCGTCTATCTGCTGGCGAACCTGCTGCAGTCGCTGGCGGTGTTCGCGGGGTTCATGCTGTTCATCCTTCCGGGCGTCTATCTCGTCGCCCGGCTGATCTGCATCGCACCCGTGCTGGCGGCGGCGGAGGAGCGCCGGCCCGTGGCGCTGCTCATGCGGAGCTGGGAGATCACACAGGGCAGCGGGCTGCGCATCCTGGTGATGCTCGCCGTGATCCTGCTCGTGGCGATGATCGTCTCCTCGGCGCTGGGTGCGGTGGTCGGGATCGTCGCCGGGCTGGCGCTGCCCGCCGACCTCGCGCGGCTTGTCACCATCATCGCCGGCGCTCTGGTCGAGGCGGCGCTGGCGGTCGCGATCATGGCGGTGAGTGCCGCCATCTATCGCGGCGCGCCCAAGCGCGCCTGAACCGCTCCCGACCCGCGCCTACCAGATCGCGCGGGGCGGCAGGCTCATCAGGATCGCCTCGACATTGCCGCCCGTCTTGAGGCCGAACGTCGTGCCCCGGTCGTAGACCAGATTGAACTCGGCGTAGCGGCCGCGCCAGCGCAGCATGCGCTCCTCCTCTTCGGGGGTGAAGGGCAGGCCCATGCGCCGCCGCACGATCATCGGAAATACCGAGAGGAAAGCCTCGCCCACGTCCCGCGTGAACGCGAAATTCGCTTCGAACGCAGCATCGTCCGCCGATTCGAGATGATCGTAGAAGATGCCGCCCACGCCGCGGTGGACGCCGCGATGCGGGATGAAGAAATATTCGTCCGCCCACGCCTTGAACCGGGGATAATAAGTAAGGTCATGCGCGTCGCACGCGGCCTCGAAGGCGGCGTGAAAATCGGCGCTGTCCTCGTCATAGGGGATCGGCGGGTTGAGGTCCGCCCCGCCGCCGAACCAGCGCTTTGTCGTCACCAGGAAGCGCGTGTTCATATGGACTGCCGGGACGTGCGGATTGGCCATGTGCGCGACGAGGCTGATGCCGGTGGCGAAGAAGGCGGGGTTCTCATCCGCGCCGTTGATCGACTTGGCGAATTCGGGCGAGAATTCGCCGCCCACGGTCGAGACGTTGACCCCCGCCTTTTCGAACACGCGCCCCTTGATGAGCCCGCGAACCCCGCCGCCGCCCGCGCCGGTCGGATCGTCGCCCCGGTTCCAGGGCGCGTAGTCGAAGCGGGCATCGCTCCCCGCCTCGCGCTCGATCGCCTCGAACGCCGCGCAGATGCGGTCGCGCAGCGACTCGAACCAGGCGCGCGCCGCCTGCTGCTGGCCGTCGAGTTCGATCATCGCGGGAAACCTCCTGTCTGTCTCAACGCCTCGCCCAGCGCGATGGCGGCGGCCATGCCGATATTGAGCGACCGCATGCCCGCCGCCATGGGAATGCGCAACCGCGCGTGCGCGCCGTCCTTGACCGCATCGGGCAGTCCCGCGCTTTCGCGCCCCATCAGCAGCACGTCGCCGTCCGCAAAGGCGAAATCATGCAGGTCCGTCTCGCCCGTGTTGGTCAGCGCGATCAGCCGCGCCGGGCCGGACAGTGCGGTGGTGCGAAAGGCCTCGAAATCGGCGTGGCGGTGGATGTCGGCGGCCGCGCCATAGTCCATCGCCGCCCGCTTCAGCTGACGGTCGGACCAGGCAAAGCCGCAGGGCATGATGATATCGAGCGGCACCTGCCAGCAGGCGACGAGACGCGCGATGGCCCCGACATTTCCGGCGATGTCCGGCTGAAAGAGAGCGAGCCGCATCGCGGTCGCTTAGCCTCGTTCATGCGATTGTCATAGAGGGCCGAAAATGCTGTTGGCAAATCCGCTATAACGGCGCTATCAGGCGCCCCAACCGCGCGGGGGGACCAGGCGCGGCGCAGGGCAATGTCGCACCGATCGCCGCTGGTGGCTTCGCTGAAAGGCGGGTTCAGGCGGGCCGGGTCGCCGGCCGCGCCCCTGCACTGAAGGGTTGGACAGCGGTAGACGCCGACGAGCAAGGGCTGACGGAATGGCAACGGTTGAACATAGCGACGCCCCAGTGGCGCCAGGCGAGGGCGACGGTGTGCGCCGCCGCGACTTCATCAATATCGCGGCCGTGTCGTTCGCCGGCGTCGGCGCCGTGGCGACCCTGCCGACCCTGATCAACCAGATGAACCCCAGCGCCGACGTGCTGGCGATGGCGACGACCGAAGTCGACCTTTCGGCTATCGAGGCGGGTCAGGCGGTCAAGACGGTGTTCCGCTCGCAGCCGTTGTTCGTCCGCCGCCTTACGCCGCAGGAGATCGCGTCGGCGCAGAACACGCCCGCCGGCGATCTGCGCGATCCGCAGACGCTGGAGGAGCGCACCGTCGACGGCAAGCTTGAATGGCTCGTCACGATGGGCGTGTGCACCCATCTCGGCTGCGTTCCGCTGGGCGCGGGCGAGGGCGAGAACAAGGGCGAGTTCGGCGGCTATTTCTGCCCCTGCCACGGCTCGCATTATGATACCGCCGGTCGCATCCGCAAAGGTCCGGCGCCTCTGAACCTGGAGGTTCCAGAGTATCAGTTCACCTCCGATACCGCCATTCTCGTGGGCTGAGGATTAAAGACATGAGCTTTCCCTGGGCTGAGCAGTATAATCCGCAGAACCCCCTGATGAAGTGGGTCGATGACCGCCTGCCGTTGCCGCGGCTGGTCTACAATGCGATCGGTGCCGGCTATCCGGTGCCGCGCAACCTCAACTATTTCTGGAACTTCGGTGTTCTGTCGGGCTTCGCGCTCGTCGTGCAGCTGGTGACGGGCATCATCCTGGCGATGCACTTCGCCGCCAATGCCGGCGTTGCGTTCGAGAGCGTCGAGCACATCATGCGCGACGTCAACGGCGGCTGGCTGCTGCGCTACGCGCATGCGAACGGCGCCAGCTTCTTCTTCATCGTGGTCTATCTCCACATCTTCCGCGGCCTGTTCTACAGCTCGTACAAGGCGCCGCGCGAGATGG
>CAZJCT010000037.1:0-22419 GCA_964544675.1 uncultured Sphingobium sp. | reverse complement strand
TTGATGATCGCTTCGATCTTCTTCATCTCAGATGTCCCCCTTCGTCAGCCGGGCAAAATAATCACGCCGGCGCAAGCCGGTTGCCGCCTACGGATATCGCGCCCGACCGCGAATCACTAGTGAAGTGTTGGCCCCTTTGGCGGGGCTTGTCGATATTGCCCCCCAATCGGGCAATCCGGACACCATATGCCCAAAAAAGCGGCAGGTTCAGGCGTCCAGGCGCGCCCCTCAATAGGGCGGCGCATGTAGCCCGCCAGGGCTGAGCGTAAAGATCTCGCATCCCGTCTCGGTGATGCCCACGCTATGCTCGAACTGGGCGGACAGCGAGCGGTCGCGCGTGACGGCGGTCCAGCCGTCGTCGAGCATCCGCACGCCCGGCTTGCCGCCGTTGATCATCGGTTCGATGGTGAAGATCATGCCGGGCTTGAGCTGGGGGCCGGTGCCGGGAATGCCAGCATGGACGACCTCGGGCGAGTCGTGGAACACGCGGCCCAGGCCATGGCCACAGAAATCCCGGACGACGCCGAAGCGATGCCGTTCGGCATGCGTCTGGATGGCGTGGCCGATGTCGCCGAGATAGTTGCCAGGCCGCGCCACTTCGATCCCCAGCATCAGGCATTCATAGGTGACCTCGATCAGCCGCCGCGCCTTGATCGGCACGTCGCCGACCAGGTACATCCGGCTGGAATCGCCATGCCAGCCGTCGAGCAGCGGGGTGACATCGATGTTCAGAATGTCGCCGTCGCGAAGAACCTTGTCGCCCGGTATGCCGTGGCAGATCACGTTGTTGAGGCTGATGCAGCAGCTGTGCGCATAGCCGCGATAGCCGAGAGTCGCGGGGACTGCTCCGCCATCCAGCGTCATCTGCCGGACGATGTCGTCGAGCGCGCCGGTGGTGACGCCCGGTCGCACCTCCGCCACCAGGGCGTCGAGGATTTCCGCGGCCAGGCGCCCGGCCTTGCGCATGCCCTCGAATGCCTCCGGGCCGTGGAGCTTGATCGCGCTGGTACGCCGCGCGATGGTCTCGGCGGTCGGGGTGAGATAGGTGGTCATGCCGCGACTATAGGGTTTCCGGCAGGATTTTGCGAGGGGCGGTGCGCTATCCTGCATGTGCGCTGCTTGCCCGCCCGCGCGCGGCTGCTAAGGACGGGTTCAGCAAGGGAGCAGGCTATGGCGACTGGGAGCGAGACGCAATGACGGCCGAACGGATATGGACCGCCGCACTGATCGTCATCGGCGACGAAATCCTGTCGGGCCGGACGCAGGACAAGAACATCGCCCAGCTCGCATCCTGGCTGAACGTGCAGGGCATCCGGCTGCGCGAGGTGCGCGTGGTGGCCGACGACATGGCCGCCATCGGCGAGGCCGTGAACATCCTGCGCGCGCGCAATGACTATCTGTTCACGACCGGCGGCATCGGCCCCACGCATGACGACATCACCGTCGATGCCATTGCGGCGGCGCTCGAGGTGCAGGTGGTGGTCCACCCCGAAGCGCAGACGATGCTCGAGGAACATTATGCCACGCGCGGGGGGGTCACCGAAGCGCGGCTGCGCATGGCGCGCGTCCCGCAGGGCGCCGACCTGATCCCCAACCGCTATTCGGGCGCGCCCGGCATTCGGGTGGGCAACATCTTCATCATGGCCGGCGTACCGCACATTACCGCCGCGATGCTCGAGGCGCTGACCGGGACGCTGGAGGGCGGAGCGCCATTGCTGTCCGCGACGATCGGTTGCTGGGTCGCGGAAAGCGAGGTGGCGGACCTGCTGCGCACCACAGAGCGCGCGCACGAGGCCTGCCAGATCGGCAGCTACCCGTTTTTCCGCGAAGGGCGCGTCGGCGCGAATTTCGTTGTGCGATCGACCGAGCCGGAGGCGCTGGCAGCATGCATGGCGGCGCTTGCCTCGGCGCTCGGCGCTGCGGGCTATTCGGCGATTGCCGACGGAATCTGATAACCCGGCTTGACCGCCCGGTCGATCGCCAGCATCTGCCGCAGGAACGGCTCCAGCGCGTCCAGGGGCAGCGCGCTCGGCCCGTCGCACAACGCGCTGCCGGGGTCGGGATGCGCCTCCAGGAACAGGCCCGCGATCCCGACCGCCATCCCCGCCCGGGCCAGCGCCGCGGCCTGGCCACCGCGCCCGTCCGCGCTGTCAGCGCGCGCGCCCGGCTTCTGCAATGCATGCGTCACGTCGAAGATGACCGGCGCCATGGGCTTCATCAGGTCCATGCCGAGCATGTCGACCACCAGATTGTTATAGCCGAAGCAGCTCCCCCGTTCGCACAGCAATATCCGGTCATTGCCCGCCTCGCCGCATTTGGCGATGATGTGGCGCATCTCTTCGGGGGCCAGGAATTGCGGCTTCTTGACGTTGATCACGCGGCCCGTTGCGGCGATCGCGGCGACGAGATCGGTTTGCCGGGCGAGAAAGGCCGGCAGCTGCAATATGTCGGCGACCTCGGCCACGGGTACGGCCTGGCCGGGTTCATGCACGTCGGTGAGCACGGGGACCTGATGCCGCGCCTTGATCTGCGCGAGCACCTCCAGCCCGGCCTCCAGACCCGGCCCCCGGAAGCTGCGGATCGAGGAGCGGTTCGCCTTGTCGAACGAGGCCTTGAAGACGAAGGGGATGCCGAGCGTGCGGGTCACGCTCACGAAATGATCCGCCACCTCCAGCGCCAGATCGCGGCTTTCGATGACGTTCATGCCGCCGATCAGGACGAATGGCAGGTGATTGCCAAAGGCGATGCCGTCGGTGAGGCGAATGGTCGAGATTGTCATGGCCACTGCCTAGGCCAAGAGCGGCGCTGAGGAAAGTGGAGCGGGTGAGGGGAATCGAACCCCCGTCGTCAGCTTGGGAAGCTGCTGCTCTACCATTGAGCTACACCCGCATTCGGTCGCGCAGCGCCTGCCGAGCAGGCCTGGCCGCGAAGCGGACGCGCATTCTAGCCTGCGGGTGCTGCCGGGTCAATCAGGTGGCCCGCCTGGAGCACTGGCACGCGCATGAATCGCTTCCTGCAAACTTGGCGCCGTTTCGGTTCAATTGCAGTGGCCGTCCATCGAAAACTGGTGGACTTGCCGGGCGAATGATGCTTGTACCCGCCAAGCCGCTGGCGTAAGACCCGGGGAGCATTCGCGGTTCAAACGTAAAGTGTAGTTCGCACCGAAGAGAGAAAAACGTTGCCATCTTGCGTGATTCTGGCCGGGGGCCTGGGAACGCGCCTTGGTGAAGAGACTTCAGTCAGGCCGAAGCCTATGGTGGAGGTGGGGGGTATGCCAATTATTTGGCATATCATGAAGATATACTCTGCCCATGGCGTGAACGACTTCATCATATGCCTTGGTTATAAGGGTTATATGATCAAGGAATTCTTTGCGAACTATTTCCTTCATACGGCGGACGTGACAATCGATCTGGCGCGCAATTCCATGGACGTCCATGAGAACTGGAGCGAGCCTTGGCGGATTACGCTGGTCGAAACGGGCGCAGATGCCATGACTGGCGGTCGGCTGAGGGCGGTGCGCCGCTACCTCAAGGACGGCGAGCCTTTCTGTTTCACCTATGGCGACGGCGTTGCGACGGTGGATATCACGGCGCAGCTGGCATTCCACAAGGCCCATGGCCGCAAGGCGACGATCACGGCGGTGGCTCCGCCTGGCCGCTTTGGCGCGCTGGAGTTCGAGGGCGATCTCGTTCGGAGTTTCCGTGAGAAGCCGGCGGGTGACGGCGGCTTGATCAATGGCGGATTCTTTGTCGCTGATCCCTCGGTCATCGACCTGATCGATGGCCCTGAGACGGTCTGGGAGCGCGAGCCGCTGGAGCAGCTCGCCGCCTCGGGCGATCTGGTGGCGTTCCGTCACGACGGCTTTTGGCAGGCGATGGATACCCTGCGTGACAAGCAGTATCTTGAGCATCTCTGGGAGCAGGGCGCGCCGTGGAAGTGTTGGTAAGCGACGCTTTCTGGCGGGGGCGCCGCGTCTTCCTTACCGGGCATACAGGGTTCAAGGGGGCTTGGCTGGCGCTTTGGCTTGCCGAGATGGGGGCCAGGGTGACCGGCTTCGCCCTGCCCGCAGAGGAGCCGAGCCTGTTTCGGCAGGCGGAGGTGCAGGGGAGTGTCACGCATGTCGAGGGTGACATCCGCGATCTCGTTTCGTTGGAGGCCGCGATGGCGCGTTGCGATCCCGAGGTGGTTTTCCACCTCGCGGCTCAGCCGCTCGTGCGTCAGTCCTACGACACGCCGGTGGAAACCTATGCCACCAACGTGATGGGAACCGTGCATGTGCTCGATGCCTGCCGCCGGATGCCGTCGCTCCGTTCGGTGGTCTGCATCACCACGGACAAATGCTATGAAAACCGCGAATGGGTCTGGCCATATCGCGAGACCGATCCGATGGGTGGCCACGATCCCTATAGCAGCAGCAAGGGCGCAGCTGAACTGGTTACCGCCGCCTATCGCAGGTCGTTCTTCGGCGGCGACTGCGGGATTGCCACAGTACGCGCCGGGAATGTCATCGGCGGCGGTGACTGGGCGGCGGACCGACTGATCCCCGACATCATCCGCGCACTGATCGCCGGGCGCGAGGTCGTGATCCGTTCGCCAAAGGCGGTGCGGCCCTGGCAGCATGTGCTGGAAGCGCTGAACGGGTATCTGCTGATCGCACAGCGCTTGTCAAACGGCGAGTCCGCAGTCGCAACCGCCTGGAACTTCGGACCCGACGACGGCGACACGCGCCCGGTGGACTGGATTTTGGACCGGCTCATGGCAAGCTGGGGCGGAGGGCAGTGGCGGCTCGATGATCGTGCAGGGCCGCATGAGGCCATGCAGCTCAGGCTTGATTGCTCGAAAGCGCGATCGGAACTTGGTTGGCGACCGGTGCTCGGATTGCTAAAGGCCTTGGATTGGATCGTCGATTGGCACAAGGCGGTGGCAGCAGGGGGCAGCGCGCGGTCGATTACTATTGAGCAACTCGGTCGTTTCCGCGCATTGGCGAATGAATCGCCGACGATCACAGGAACTCCTAAATGACAGAAGCTTTGAAGTCGGATTTGGTTGCGAGGTCGGAAGACTGCGAGGAGCCGGAACTGCGCTCCATGATCCTCGATCTGGTGGGCGAATATGCGCGTCGTTTTCATGCGCCCAAGCCCTTCGAGCCAGGCCAGAGCGTCGTGCCGGTATCGGGCAAGGTCTATGGCGAGCCGGACATGCGGATGCTGGTCGATTCCGCGCTCGATTTCTGGCTGACCACCGGGCGCTTTAACGACGCGTTCGAGCAGCGCCTGGCCAAGCGGCTAGGTGTCGGCCACTGCCTGACAGCCAACTCTGGCTCGTCGGCCAACCTGCTGGCGCTGTCGGCGCTCACATCGCATTATTTCCGCGCCGACGCGCTCAAGCCGGGCGATGAGGTCATCACGGTGGCGACCGGTTTCCCGACGACCGTGAATCCGTCGCTGCAATATGGTCTGACGCCGGTTTTCGTCGATGTCGACATCCCGACCTACAACATCAAGCCGGATATGATCGAGGCGGCGGTCTCGGACCGCACGCGCGCGATCATGATCGCCCACACGCTCGGCAACCCGTTCGATCTGGGCGAGGTGATGCGCGTCGCGGAGAAGTACAATCTCTGGGTCGTCGAGGATTGCTGCGATGCGCTTGGCGCGACCTATGCGGGGCGCGGTGTCGGCACGTTCGGACATGTCGGTACGCTCAGCTTCTATCCGGCACATCATATTACGATGGGCGAGGGCGGCGCGGTCTTCACCGATAAGCCGCGCATCAAGCGCGTGCTCGAGTCGATGCGCGACTGGGGCCGCGACTGCTGGTGCGCTCCGGGGATGGACAATACCTGCGGCAAGCGGTTCGGGCGCAAGCTCGGCACGCTGCCGATGGGCTACGACCATAAATATACATACAGCCACGCGGGCTATAACCTCAAGATCACCGACATGCAGGCTGCGGTCGGTCTGGCACAGCTTGACCGGCTGGAGGATTTTATCGCGGCCAGGCGACGGAATTTCGACCTGCTGAGCCAGGGGCTGCGCGCGCTCGAGGATGTGTTGATCCTGCCGCAGGCAACACCCAACAGCGAGCCGTCCTGGTTTGGATATCCGCTGACGATCCGGCCCGGCGCGCCCGTCGTCCGCGACGACCTTGTTCAGTTCCTGAATGAGAAGAAGATCGGCACGCGCCTGCTGTTTGGCGGTAATCTGCTGCGCCAGCCTTATATGAAGGGGCGGAATCACAGGGTGGTCGGTTCGCTGGCCAATGCTGATCTCGTAACTGACAGCACCTTCTGGGTCGGCCTCTATCCTGGCCTGACAGAGAGCCACATTGCATACATGGTTGAGACTATTACCGGCTTCGTGAAGGCTTGTGTGACGCGCTGAGCGCGCTGCGCTTACTGGAGACTGAGATGAACAAATACGAAAAACAGATGCTCGCGATTATCCAGCGCGGCAAGGCGGAGTTCGGATTCAATGCCGTCAAGGCCGAGTTCGAGGCAGAAGGCACACGCGTCGATGAACTGCTCCGGCTCCTCGAGATCTCGCGCCGCGCGGACTTGAAGGTGGGACTGAAGATCGGAGGGTGCGAGGCGATACGCGACATGATCGAATGCCGCCAATACGGCATCGACTACATGATTGCGCCGATGGTGGAGACCCCCTACGCGCTCAAGAAGTATATCGAGGCGAAGGACAAGATTTTTCCCGCTGACGAGCGCGACGACATCGGGTTCCTGTTCAACGTTGAAACCATTTCGACGTTTGCGCATGTCGAAGCCATGGCGGAAATTGCGCAAGCTTCCGGCGGGGTTGGAATGGTGTTCGGCCGCGTGGACTTTGCCGGCTCGATGGCGCGCAACCGTGACTTTGTGAACAGTGACGAGATGATCGAGCATGTCGAAGCGGTCGCGCGTCAGTGCGCCCTTCGTGACCTTCCGCTGGTCGTCGGCGGAGGTGTCAGCCCGGCCTCGATCGAGCCGCTGCGCCGTATCCGCAAGATTCGGCTGGACCGTTTCGAAACGCGCAAGGTCATCTTCGACGCCTCTATCCTCGACGGTGAAAAGGTGGCGGGCGGCCTCGATCTCGCGATCGAGTTCGAACTGCTCTGGCTCAAGAACAAGCGAGACTACTACACCGGCATTGCCAGAGAGGACGAACAGCGCATAGCCATGATGGAAGAGCGCCAGCGCAGCCAGATCACCGTCGCGGCCTGATTTATGAGTCGTATTCGCGTTGCCGACCTGATCGCGCGCCTGCTCGTCGAGCATGGCGTGACCGACATGTTCATGCTCACCGGTGGTGGCGCCATGCATCTGAACGATGCCTTCGGGCGGGAGCAGGGGCTGCGCAAGATCTTCACGCACCATGAGCAGTCGGCGGCTATCGCGGCGGAGAGCTATGCGCGTTTGCTGGCGCGCCCGGCTGCGCTGAATGTCACGACCGGTCCCGGCGGCGTCAACGCGCTGAACGGCGTCTATGGGGCCTATGTTGACTCGATTCCCATGGTGATCGTGTCGGGCCAGGTGAAGCGCGAGACCTGTGCGCCCAATTACGCTTTGGCATTGCGGCAACTGGGGGATCAGGAGATCGACATCGTGTCGATGGTACGTCCGATCACCAAATATGCCGTCGTTCTGAACGATCCGCTCGATGCGCGGCGCGTTACGGAAAAGGCACTTTATCTGAGCCGTCGCGGACGGCCAGGCCCGGTGTGGATCGATGTGCCGATGGATGTGCAGGCAGCGCCGATTGATCCCGATGCGCTGGTCGGCTTTGATCCGGCTCGCGATTTCGATCCCGCCGGTGTAGCGCCCAACACCGGCGCGGAGCTTGGCGCGCTGTCCGGCGATGCACTCGATGCCGAAGTGGGTTCAATGATCGAGGAACTGCTGGCGGCGGAACGGCCGCTGGTGCTTGCAGGTGCGGGGGTGCGCCTGTCGGGAAGCCACGACGCCTTCCTCCGCTTCGTCGAGACCCACGGCTTGCCGGTCGTGACCGGCTGGAACGCGCATGACGTAATGCCCAATGATCATCCGCTCTATGTCGGCCGGCCGGGTTCGGTCGGCGATCGCGGTGGCAATCTGGCAGTGCAGACCGCCGACTATCTGCTCGTGCTGGGATCACGGCTCAACATCAGGCAGATCGGCTATAACTGGCAGACGTTCGCCCGCAACGCGCGTGTGGCAATGGTGGATATCGACAGCGCCGAACTCCGCAAGCCGACGCTGCGGCTGCACCGGCCAATCCATGCCGACCTGCGCGATTTCTTCGCGGCGGCTGACCGCGTCCCGACGCCCGCGGGCAATGCCGCGGCTCGGACCGCCGCTCTGGCACGCAACCGTGACAGGAGCGCGCGCTATCCGGTCGTTCTCGATGCCTATCGGTCGGAGACCGGGCCGATCAATCCCTATGTCTTTGCCGAACTGCTCTTCAAGGAATTGGCCGAGGATGACATCATCGTATGCGGTGACGGAACCGCGTGCGTCACGGTGTTCCAGGCTGCGGACCTGAAGCGGGGGCAGCGGCTGTATACCAATTCCGGTTGCGCCTCGATGGGGTACGACCTGCCGGCAGCGGTCGGCGCGGCCTATGCTTCCGGTGCCAGGCGGATCATCTGTCTCGCGGGCGACGGCAGCATAATGATGAACCTGCAGGAACTGCAGACCATCGCCGGACAACGCCTCCCGATCAAGATATTCGTCCTCGACAATGACGGCTATCACTCCATCCGGCAGGCGCAGCAGAACCACTTCCCGGACAATATCGTCGGCTGCGGCCCTGATAGCGGGCTCACTTTCCCCGATTTCGAGCGGCTGGCCACCGGCTTTGGCATCGCTTCGTCCAGCGCCTCGACCGACGCCGAGCTACCCGGTGCAGTCCGCGCAGCGATTGCAGGCAGCGAACCGCATCTGTGCGTCGTGAAGATCGACAAGCGTCAGCAGTTTGCTCCTAAATTGTCTTCGCGCCGTCTGGAGGACGGATCAATGGTATCGTCACCGCTGGAGGATCTTGCGCCGTTCCTGTCCCGCGAGGAACTGGCCGAGGCCATGGCGCCTTGCGAGGTCGTTGCGTGAGCCGACATCTCATCTTCGATCTCGACGGAACGCTGGTCGACAGCTGCGCGATCTGTATCGACATCCTGCAATCGATGCTCACGGACCGGGAGAGCGCGCACGCAATCTGTCCCGATGAGGCTCGAAGCTATATGAGCCGAGGCGGAAAGGAGATGGTGGCCGCGCTGCTGGGACCGGCGTTGATCGATCCTGAGAGCGATCTCATCGAGTTCCGTCGGCGCTATGCGGAGATTACCACGCCGTCCGAAACGCTGTTTCCCGGCGTCGCGGCGAGTCTGCGTCGCCTGCATGAGCATGGCCTCTCGCTGTCTATCTGTTCCAACAAGCCGCAGCTTCTGTGCGACCGGGTCTTGCAGGACACCGGTATTGCCGATCTGTTCGATGTGGTCGTGGGCGGCCGGCCGGACATCCTCCCCAAACCGGCACCGGACTTGCTGGAGGCAACGCTTTCGGCGCTGGGGGCTGGGGCGGATGATTGCATTTTCATCGGCGACAGCGAACTGGACCATGCCGTCGCACGCGCGGCGGGAATGCCGTTCGTCTTCATGAGCTATGGCTATGCGGAAGGGCGTATCGAGGATCCCGACCTGCTTGTCTTCGACTCATTCCACATGATGACCGATTCATTGCTCGACACCGCGTTGCGCGATGCGGCGTGACGGGATCTTCTGAATGCTCGACCCGCACGTCGCGGAGCAACTGCGTGGTGACGATCGGCGCATCATTGTCACCGGGGCGGGTGGCTGGCTGGGACTGGCGACCCTCGAACTGTTGTCTGATTCGCTGGGCACGCAATTTGCCGAGCGCGTCCAGTGCTTCGGGTCGAGCGCGCGTACGATTGTGTTACGCGGGGGCAGAAGCATAGAGCAACGGCCACTCGCGGCGCTCGCTGAACTGCCGTTGGCGCCGGGCTGGCTGCTCCACTTCGCCTTTCTCACCAAGGATCGCGCCGAAGATATGGCGGAGGCCGACTATCGTGCTGCGAACGTCGCAATCCGCGATTGCGTGCTTGCGGCGCTGGCGACCAGCGGGACCGACAGGCTGTTCGTGGCGTCGTCGGGCGCGGCCGCAAAAGCGAGCGATCCCGGCGCGAGCGCGGCGATGCGCCTCTACGGCGAACTCAAACTCGCGGACGAGCAGGCATTTTCAGAATGGGCAAACGCGGGGGCAGGGCGGCTGGCAGTGATTGGCCGCATCTACAATGTCACCGGACCCTATATCAACAAGCACGGGGCCTATGCGATCGCCAGCTTCATCCTTGACGCGCTTGTCGGCCGGGAGATCGAAGTCCGGGCCGCACGGCAAGTCGTGCGCGCGAATGTCGCGATCCGCGAACTCATGTCGCTGGTGTTCGCGATGATGGCGGCAGGGGCCGGGCCGGTGGTGCGCTTCGACAGTGGCGGCGACCCGCTGGAACTGGGCGCAATTGCGGAGGCAGTCTCCGATCGGCTTGCGGGACGCGGGGTTCGGCGCGCCGCAATCACTGATCATGTCCCCGACATCTACCATGGGGATGTGGCGGCTTACCGCGCCCTGCTGGCGCGATATGGCATTGATGCGGTGCCCTTGGATGATCAAATCGCCGAGACGGCGGCCTATCTTGGTGAGTTAACATGTTGACAATGGCTAATTTTGCGCTGAACGCCTTGGCATTGGACCACGCAGCCGACGGGTGGGAACCGGCTTGCGGCTCCATGGGGCTTGGGTTAAGACCCCGCCGGACAGGTGGTCAGTGAGCGGTGAAATGGACCTGCCAGGCGCAGAGCCCGAAGCCAGCGCTGTGATTAAGGTACGTTTTATTCGGATGAGTCAGTTTCTTCTGACCTTGCCTGATCGCGCCACGCGTTTGCGTGATCGCGGACTGTTCAGGCGGGTGGGGTCGTTGCTCGCATTGCTGGGGGCAGTGCAAATGGCGGTTGCGCCGTTGTCCGCTCAGCTTTTGCCGGAGCGCAATCGCGGTATTCCGTCAGGCTCTCCGGTAGGCGAAGAAGGCTCCCGCGAGGGGGGCGATCAGAACGATCGCGCGCCGCCGGTCGATGCCGGATCGGCGACCCCTGACTATCGCATCGAGCCTATCGAGATCAGAGATACCGGCGGGGTTAAAATCCCAAACGTCGCTGAGACTTCGACGCAGACCAAGGCGCCGCCGCCGCCGAATGAATTCGACCGTTTCGTGACCCAGATTACTGGCGAAACACTGCCGCGGTTCGGCTCCGATCTCCTGCTTCCCGGCGGCCGCGACTTTGCGCTTCCAGCGACCGCGACCGTGCCGCCCGATTATGTACTCAACGTCGGCGACGTCGTTGCGATCTCGATGGCAGGTTCGGTCGAGGGTAGCGTCGAGCGACAGATCGATACCAATGGTCGCATCTTTCTGCCCCGCGTGGGCGCGGTCCAACTCGCCGGTGTCCGTTATGGCGACCTCAAGAGCGTCATTTCAGCCGCGATCGGAACGCAGTTCCGAGGCTACACCGTCAATGTCTCGGTGCCGCAGTTGCGGGGCATCCGCGTCTATGTGACCGGTTTCGCCAACAATCCTGGTGCGTATACCGTCAACAGCCTTTCGACGATGGTCAACGCGGTACTCGCCGCCGGGGGGCCGTCTGCAGGAGGCAGTTTCCGCACAATCCGCCTGGTTCGCAACAATGAGGTCATCCGCGAGATGGACCTTTACGACGTCATCCTGCGCGGCGACAAGTCCAGCGACGCGGTTCTTCAAAATCTGGACGTGATCCAGATCGAGCCGCTCGGCAAGGAAGTGGCGATCACCGGCAGCGTGAATTCACCGGCCATCTTCGAGGCCAAGGATGGGGAAACGTTGGAGACGCTGCTCGATTATGCAGGCGGCGCGAACAGCCTGGCCGATACGAGTCGCCTGATGCTCTACAGGCTTGCCGACTTCAACGATGTGGGTGTGCGCCAGATTGCGCGCGCCGATGCGACGGCAATGGTCCTCGCGGCTGGGGACATCGTTCAGGTGTTGTCAGAGGGCTCGCTCGCCCGTCCAATCGCCAAGCAGTCCGTACTTGTGCGTATCGAGGGCGAGGTTCAGCGTCCGGGCAACTATTATTTGCCCGCAAGCTCTTCCGTCAGCGAAGTGCTCGCACGCGCCGGCGGACTGACGCCCGAGGCCTATGTGTTCGGGACACGGTTCGAGCGGGTGTCGGTCCAGCGCCAGCAGCGCGTCAGCTTCAACGAAGCGCTTCAACAGATGGAAGTGGCGCTTGCCGCCGCACCGCTGAGCGCCGGGCTGAACAGCAACTCTGCCGAGCGTGCGTCGCAACTCGCTGCCGCACAGGCGGTGCTCCAGAAGCTGCGCGAGTCCCAGCCTGACGGACGGATCGTGCTCGACCTGCCAGCGGCATCGACGCAGCTGCCGGGCGACTTCGTGCTGGAGAACAACGACCGCATCGTCATTCCGCCCCGACCGACCACCGTCGGTGTGTTCGGGGCAGTCTACCGGCCAGCGTCCTTCGCGCTCGACCCGCGCAGTGCTCTGACGGTGAGGCAGTATCTCGAGCGTGCCGGTGGCGTCCTGCGCGCAGGCGATCGGGGGGAGATTTTCGTCGTGCGGGCTAACGGCGCAGTCCTGTCCAAGCGGGACGGTGCCTTGTCGGCGCGTGCGCTGCCGGGCGACGTGATCTTTGTGCCGGTCAAGGCGCAGTCGTCGAGCATATGGACCAAGATACGCGAGTTGAGCACAATCGTCTTCCAGCTTGGCCTGAGCGCTGCGGCGTTCATTTCGGTGACCGATTGACCCCCCGACGATCCATCATCGGAACGCTGGCCGGCAGCGATTCCGGGAAGTGGCGCGCTCGGCAGCGGGCAGTGTTCGCTGTGCTGATCGCTATCTGCCTTGTCCTGTCCTTCTTTCCCAAGCGCTATCTCGCAGCCGCGACGCTGACGCCGACGGACCCGGCCAGCCTGGGCCTTGGCGGTGCCTTGGGCGAACTGGGTGCGCTCAACACCGTGTTCGGCAGCCAGGCGGCCGTTGAGGTGAGCATGAAGGTCGGCCGCAGCGTCTATACGCGCAAGGTCGTCAGTGAGCGGGTAAACTTGGTGGACCGGCTGGGGTTTGATAGCCCTGTCGCTGCGAGCCGCTGGTTGCTGCGCAATGTCGAAATACGTTCGTTGCGCGGCGGCATCGTCCAGATCGAATGCCTGAACAGCGATCCAGCGTTGGCGCGTGAGCTCGTGGGTGCGTATCTGCGGACTCTGCGCGAGCAACTCGCGGAAATTGCGGAAAGGCAGACGTCCTACAAACGCGACATCCTGCTCCAGCTGGTCAAGGACGCGAACACCGAACTTTCGCAGGCGCAAGCCAATTACAACGAGTTCCGGCTGAAGACCCGTTATTCCGATCCATCGTTCGCGATCGGCGCGATTGGTCAGCGCATTCCGGTGCTGCAGGCAGCGATCAAGGCCAAGGAGGTCGAGCTGAACGCCGCGCAGCAGTTCGCGACTGACGACAATATGGCTGTGCGCCAGATCATCGCCCAGATCGACGCGCTGAAATTGCAATTGGCGCAGCTGCAAGCGACAGATAACGAATCCGACAATTCCATAGGGCGCGTTGTACGGCAATCGACCGAGGCAGAGCGTTTAGAGCGCGAACTTCTCCTGGCAAAAAGCCTCTACTATAATTATCGGCGCTATCTGGAGGGAACCTCGGTCGAGGATCTGACCTCAAGCGCAAATATCCGTGTGCTGGAGGATCCGTTTATCGACACGGCGCGGCAGATCAATCTTGTGCCGGCTTTGATCGGCGGCATGCTGCTGCTGATAGCGCTTGCTGCGGAGTTCTACCGGCTTCGTCCGCCGCTCGATCCCTATCTGCCGAGGGGACGGGATGCGGAAGGGAATGGCGGCGCGGCGGAGCCATCGGCATGACTATGACCGCACCGGATATCTCCGTCGTCATTCCCTGCTATAATGAATCGGAAAACGCAGCGCCTATCGCGGCGGCGGTCATCGATGAGCTGGAGAGCGCAGGCGTCTCTTTCGAGCTGATCTTCATCGACAACGCTTCACGGGATAATACTGTCGAAGTGATCCGTGATCTCTGCTCGCGTGACGAGCGCATTCGATTGATCGCCAATACCCGGAACTTCGGCCAGATGCGGTCACCCACCTATGGCATCTTTCAGGCGACCGGCCGCGCGGTCATCGGAATGTGTGCTGATTTCCAGGATCCGCCGGAGTTGCTGGGCCAGTTCATCACGCGCTGGCGCCAGGGAACACATATCGTGCTGGGGGTGCGCGAATCGGAGAAGACTTCGCGGCTGCTCGGCTGGATGCGCGAGCTGTCCTACAGTCTGGCACGCTCGCTTGGCGAATATCCGATTGTGCGCAATGCCACCGGGTTCGGGCTGTACGACCGCAAGGTGGTTGACGCGATCAAGGCGATGAACGAGCCGGAGCCGTTCTTCCGCGGGATGCTTGTCGAGACGGGCTATAGTCTCGAAACGATTACCTATGCTCGACCGTTGCGGCGGCGTGGAAAGTCGAACAACAATTTCTTCACCCTGCTCGATTTTGCGCTGTCGGGTCTTGCCAGCTCACCCAAGAAGCTCCTGCGGCTTCCATTTCTGATCGGTGTCCTCAGTGGTGCGGCAGCGCTACTGTGCCTGCTTGCAGCCGTGCTGGCGCTGGCAACAGGGCACGGAGTGACGGGATGGCTCGTTGCGGCGGGGATAGAATTGCAACTCGCGCTGCTCTTTCTGTTCCTCGGGGTGCTTGGCGATCAGGTGCGGATGGTATCGGAGCGTACGCGCCGAACGCCGCTTGTCCTCGAACGTGAGCGGGTAAACTTCCCGTCAGGTCAGTAGTCGGTGACGCGCGCGCCCTGGTTCGTCCGTGCACTCGAAATTGTCCGCTATTATCAAGCGGGCGCCGTCAATGCCGCATTCGGATACAGCCTGTATGCGGCGCTCGTCTGGTTCGGGCTTAATCTGTTTGCGGCGCAGGCGCTGGCGCATGTGCTGGGCGTGGCATTCAACTACCTCACCTATAGCCGTCACGTATTCCGTGACGCCGGACCAGCAAAATTGCGTTTCCTGCTGTCCTATGTGGCCAATTACGCGATCAGCGCCGTCAGCCTGGCAGCCATCAGCCGGGTCATCGCGTCGCCCTACGTCGCCGGACTGCTGACGATCGTCGCCGTGTCCGTGCTCAACTACTTCCTGTTACGGCATATGGTGTTCGTTCGGCGGCCCGAGGCCTAGAAGTGGGTAGGTTTTCCGTCAGACCGCTGAACCGTTGGCTCGAACCACTTATGGCGCTGCTGGTTCTGGCGGGCGTTGTCCGGGCGTTTTTCTACTTCCGGGCGTACTCCCATTTCCCGCAGCCGTTTTTCTATGAGCCGTTCGATGTCTGGATGGACTGGTTCAACACGGCATATTGGGCACATAACACCGGTGCGTACGATTCCTGGGGGAGTGTGTATCCGCCACTATCGTTCGTGTTTCTTCGCCTTTTCAGTCTGAACCGCTGCTATGTGGAAGCGAGCGGATATTCGGCGCGCGAATGCGACTGGGTAGGCCTTGTCACGCTGCACGGATTTTTCCTGCTGAACGTCCTGCTGTTGTGGCTGAGTTTTCGTAAGGTTGATCGCCGGTCGGCGCTGTGGCGAGCGCTTGGTCTTGGTTTCAGCATTTCTTGCCTTTACGGTCTTGAGCGCGGCAATCTGGTGGTTGTGACGTTTACGTGCTTCGTGCTCGGCACCGGACCGTTGTTGCGCTGGGCACGCTTGCGGTGGCTGGCGTTGGGCTTGGCGGTGAATTTTAAAATATATCTTATTGCGGTGTTATTTCCTCATCTACTGAAACGCCGCTGGATATGGTTCGAGGGCGCTCTTCTTGCAGTCGTAATTGTCTATCTGACCAGCTATGCGCTATTCGGCCAAGGATCCCCGCGGGAAATATATAGCAATATTGCAAATTCCGCTAATTTGTATCAAGCGGTCACCTTTCTCGATCTCTGGTATACCGTGACTTACAAGCCGCTGATGTCGCTGATCTCGGGCCAGGGCTGGATCGTCTATCAACAGTTCGGGTCGCGATTTGTGGAGACGGTCTACACGCTGGTGTTCACGGTTCACCATGGCGCAATGCTTTCGATCGCGGTGGCGGCTGCGGCTGCATGGCTCCGTCCGGAGGTGATTCCGATGTCGCGGCTCGCCCTGCTCGCGCTGATGATGGCAACGCTTGCGGCGGAGCCGGGCGGTTATACCAGCTCGTTCTTCATTTTCCTCGTTTTTCTAGAACCGTGGAAGGGTTTGGCGCGGACATGGAGTATTTTTGCCTGCTATGTCCTGTGCCTGCCGTTTGACATAGCCCTCGATGAGGTCGCGCCGATGATTCAGGAAAGCTATCTCGCAGGGCACCAGACCTTCTTCTCCTATTATGTGACCGTTGGGCCGTTTCTGCGTCCACTGCTGGTTCTGTCTGTGGTGTATTGCATGTCGCTGCTGACCATCCGCGATGTCTGGGCGGACATCAGGCTTCAGGGCTGGAGCGGCCGTTGGCGGTATCGCCGCGATGCGCCCTTGCTGCCCGGCGTGCTGCGCCCGACACCGGGCCCGGCGCGGTGACGGAGCGCGAGCGGGCGCTGGGGCGTCGGGACACGCTTCTGCTGCTTGGTGCGGCTGCGGCCGCCCCGGGGGGCGTTGCGATGGCGAGCGGGCGCGTGCCGGCAGCCGGTCCGGTCACCGATCGCGGTGCGCTCCTCGTTCCCGGACGCGATGGACTTGTCCTGCCGCCCGGCAGGTGGCGCGTCGATGCCGACCTGACACTCAACTCGGGCCTCGTTCTGTCGCCCGGGGCGCGGATCGACATTGCGGCTGGCCGAAGACTGACCGTGCAGGGTGCCTTTTCCGCACCTGTTGAGCATGTGTTCACCGGCGCAGGCACGGTGGACCTCAACAGGGCGGCGCTCGTCGCCGCTCACCCCGAATGGTTCGGCGCGCAGCCGGGGAATGGAGCGGCCGACAGCCTGCCGGCGCTTCGAGCCTGCCTGGCGGCGCACCCGGTCATGCTGCTGCGGGCGGATGATTACTATCTGTCCGATACCTGGGCGATCGAACGGCCGTTCGTGCGTATCTGGGGCAGCGGCTATCTGGGCCGTGTCCAGGGTGAAGGCACGCGGCTGATCGTCAAAAGCGCGACCGCCGATGTCGTCCGTGTCGGGCCTGCCCGACAGCCCGGGGCGGTGAACGACTTTCTGCAAGCGGTCGATCTGCGCTGGATGAACCTTGGCCGGACGGAGCGGGTCAGCAGTGGCGGCGGGCGCGAGCCTGCGGGACTGCGCGCGCAATATGTGCTGTTGTGCCAGTTCGAGGGGCTGAGCAGCCGGGAGAATGGCGTGGGGTTCGCGGCGGTCGGCGCGGTGCGCAGCACCTTTCGCGACTGCATTGCGTTCCGCTCGATCCCCGGACTCACGGCGGGGACGTTCCGCGGTTTTCACCTCGGCGGATTGGACCAGGTCGGGCTGGCGGGCGCCAACGGGTCGGTGTTCCTGACGGACTGCAATGTCTCGATCGGCGGTTCGCCGGGCGTGGCCGATGCTGTCGGACTGCTACTCGACGGCGGCTTTGCCGACAGCTTCATCACGAATTTCGAGGCGACCTCGCTCGCAACCGGCATTCGCGTCAACGGGCGCAGGGCCGAGATGGGCGGGGCCGCGGTGGCCGGGCATGCCAATCTGCACATCCGGATGCCGATCGTCGATCAGTGCCGGGCGGTCGGGATCGAGATCGCCGACACCTCCGATTACGCGCTGATCGACATTTCGGACTGCTATGTCGCAGTGGCTCCGGGTGCCGAGGCCGCGATCCGCTGCACCGATGCGCGGGGCAGCACGAGCATCGTGGGCGGCCAGCTTATCGGGCGCAGCGACAAGGGCGGACAGGCGGCGGGGTTGGCGATTGCCAACAGCCGCGGCATCGACACGACGGCGCTCAAGATCATGGATTTCGCGCGCCCGGTCGTCGTTCACCGCAGTTCGGCCGTGCGGCTTAACGGCCATATCTCCAACCCGGCGGTCAAGTCGGAGGGCGCGGCCGTCACGCTCGCCGATTGTCGCACCACGGCCGTCGATATGCGTGCAGGCGGCATGGCGCGCGCCTTCTCGGATGGCGTCAGCATCACGGGCGCACGATCGGAGTCCCTCCGTGTCGCTGCCCAGTTCCTCGATCGCGAGGCGATCAGGCGCAGTCCGGTGGCGCTTGATGAACCGGCGCTGCGGCGCAAGGTCATCGTCGAGGGTGGTTGAGCGCGCCGCTGCGGGAGGGCGGTTGCATTTTCCGCCTTCAGCGCTATCCGCAACCGTCACTGATCAGCGGCTGGCCGTCCGTGCCTCCACAGGCTGCGCCAAGGAAAGGTTCGCATGACACGACTTCTCGTAACGGGCGGCGAAGGTATGCTCGGCCGTGATCTGGCGCGGGAGGCGGAACGACTGGCCGGCTTCGAGACAAGGGCGCTGGGGCGGGGTGCGCTCGACGTGCGCGACCGGGACGCGATGCTTGCGCAGGCGGACTGGGTGGCGGGCGGCTGGGTGGTTCACTGCGCAGCAAAGGTCAATGTCGAGGGCTGCGCACGCGAACCTGAAGAGGCGCGCGCCGTCATTGTAGACGGCACCGCCAACGCGGTTGCGCTTGCCAGGGCCGCTGGTGCGCGGCTGTTCTTCCCGCAGTCCTTCCTGGTCTACGACGGGGCGGTCAATCCCATCCCCGAAACCGAAACACCCCGTCCGCTGTCATTCTACGGTGAGTTGAAGCTGGAGGCGGAGAAGCTGGTGCGCGACGGCATCGCTGATCCGCTGATCGTGCGGATGGCCGGCTTCTTCGGCGGCGAAGAGGCGGACAAGAATTTTGTCGGGCGGATCATCCCCGCGATGCATGCGGCGATCCAGAACGGCGAGCGGACCTTCAAGGTCGGCGACCGCATCTGGCAACCCACATGGACCCGCGACCTCGCCGCCAATGCCCTGGCGCTGATCCGCGCCGACGCGTCCGGCCTGTGGCACATGGCCTGCCATGGTCATGCGACCTTCGCGGACATTGCTCGCGAGATCGTTCTGGCGCTCGGCTGGTCCGGTTCACTGGAAATCGAAGATGTGAGCGCAGCCGCCGTGGCAGGCTCGGAACTGGGTCGCCGCCCCGATGTCGCCATCCTGGCCTGCGACCGGCTGCGGGACGAGCGCTTCGACCTCCAGCGAGACTGGCGCTCGACTCTCCACGATTATCTTCGCCATCCGTTTTTCGCCAGGTACAGATTGGAAGGGACCAACGCATGACGCTGTTCGCGCCATTCGACAAGGAAGGGTTCATCCCCCTTCGCAACCGCTTCGTCATGTCGGCGATGAGCCGCAGTTTCGCCGATGACAATCGCTGCGCCACGCCGGCGATGGCGGAATATTACCGCAAGCGCGCCGCGAACGGTGCGGGCCTCATACTGACCGAGGGGACCGTCATCGACAAATCCGGCGACGGCTGGAACAACGCGCCCTACATCGCCAGCGATGCGCATGCGGAGGCGTGGCGCACCGTTACCGACGCGGTCCATGCCGAAGGGGGCGCGATCGCGTGCCAGCTCTGGCATATGGGACGTATCTCCCACGCCGAATATACCGGCGATGCGCCCGTGAGTTCGACGTCGCGCGCAGCAGAGGGTACGAACCGGCAGAACGGCAAGCCTTTTGGTGAACCGCGTGCGCTGGCCGCAGACGAAATGCCCGGAATCTATCGCTTCTACGCGGATGCCGCGCGCCGAGCATTGGCCGCCGGGTTCGACGCGATCGAGCTGCATGGGGCCAACGGATATCTTCCCGATCAGTTTCTCGATGCGCGCGTCAACGATCGTACCGACAGCTATGGCGGATCGGTGGCAAACCGCTGCCGCTTCGTGCTGGAGCTGGTCGAGACGGTGCTGGCGGCGGCTCCTGCGGAGCGTGTGACGATCCGACTGTCCCCCAGCCGCTTCATGGGCGGCCTCTATGACTGGCCGGATCTGGAGGAGATGATCGCTTACCTGTTCCCGGCACTCTGGTCGCTCGGGCTGCGCACCGTCGATATCAGCTGCGCGAATTCCGATTATTTTCAGACATCAGGCCGGGCGATCCGCATGATCCGGCCGCTCTGGGCCGGGACGATCATCGCCGGCGCATCGCTGACCGCCGAGCAGGCGGAGCAGGAATTGCAGGAAGGCTGGCTTGACCTTGTGACCTGGGGGCGCGCGTTCATCGCCAATCCCGATCTGGTCGAGCGGATGCAGCAAGGACGAGAGATAGTGCCGTTCGAAGATGCAATGCGCGGGACGCTTGTCTGACGTCGATCGTTCGGTAGGCCCACCGGAAATGCCGTCCATTCGGTTGAAGCGCGCCCTCTCTCCTGTGGCGGTCCTTCTTGGGGCGATTCTCATGCTCGGGGCGGGGTTGCGCCTCGCCGCCGTCCATTTCGGGCTGCCGGCAGTCAACGATTCCGACGAGCTGATGTTCACTCTCGGTGCCATCCGGATGTTGACGGGACCGACGCTCAATCCCGGCTGGTTCGGCCATCCCGGCACCATCACCATTTATGCGCTGGCGGTCGTCGATGTCCTGGTGTTCGCCGGAGCGTGGCTGGTCGGACGGTTCGACGGACCGGAGGGTTTTGCACAGGCGGTATATGCCGATCCCACCTGGGTGATCCTGCCGGGCCGTTTGGTTATGGTGCTGTTCTCGATTTGGGCCCTCTGGCTCACCTTTCGGCTGGCGCGTGAACTGTCCGGGCCGTTGGCGGGGCTGGTTGCGGCGCTGATGATGGCGGTCAGTCCGGTACAGGTCTACTGGTCGCAGGTTATCCGCTCGGACATCATGGCGACGTGCTTCATGCTCCTCGTGATGCTGGCTTCGCTGCGATACACGCGACGGGGCAGGGTGCGCGACCTGGTGCTGGCGGCGTTTTGGCTGGCGTTGGCGGTGGCGACCAAATGGCCGTTCGCATTGGCCTCGACGGCAATCATCGGCGCGGGCGTGCTGCGGGCCACTCTGGCAGGCGGCGACGTAGGTCAGCAGGTGCGCGAGGTCGGCCGGAGCGTCGGCGGCTGTTTGCTCGCGGTCGCCTTCCTGCTGCTTGTCTCCCCTTATCTGCTCCTCGACTATCCAACCGTCGTACGTAACCTGCTGGGGGAAGCGCAACTTCATCATGTCGGTGCCACGGGGGGAACGCCGGCGGAGAATGCGCTCTGGTATCTGCGTGGGCCGCTTGCCGAATCGTTCGGTCTGACCGGGTTTCTGCTCGCCGGCGTCGGAGTGCTGTTTGCCCTTCGCCATCGGGAGGCGAGGGTGCTGCTGCTGCCCACGGCCATTCTCATGGCGATCGTCACATGCCTGCAAAACCTCATCTGGGACCGCTGGGTTCTGCCGGTCCTGCCGATACTGGCGATATGCTCAGGGCTGGCGTTGGCACGGATCGTAGCGAGCGCGTCGGTGCGTGGGCGGTGGTCGGGCGCGGTCCTGACGGCCGGTCTGATCCTTCTGCTGCTGGTGCCCCAGCTTTCGGCGGTGGCGGCCCAGACGCGCGAACGGCTCAACGACACGCGCCAGATCGCCTATCGCTGGGCCGATCACCATATACCGGCCGGCAGTTCGGTGCTGATCGAACATTTCGATTTCGGGATGGCGGTCGAGCCCTGGACCATTCGCTTCCCCATGGGTGACGCCGGCTGCATCGACGCCAAGGCGATGCTGCAGGGAAAGATCAGCTATGCGATCATCGATGATGCCCGGGGGTCGCGTGCCAATGTCGACATCGGCACCGTTGCGCCCGCGCGCCGCGAAAGCTGTGCGACCGACTATGCGATTTTCACCAGCTATGATCGATATCGCGCCGAGCGCGCTCGTTTTCCAGCTGAAACAGAGGCTTACGAGGATATCCTTCGTCAAGGCCGCATCGTCGCCAGCTTCTATCCGGAGCCGGGGCGGGTCGGCGGACCCGTCGTCAGGATCGTCAGGACCGACCGCTAAAGCACATATTTGCTGAGGTCATTGTCCCCCGCGATTTCCGCCAGCTGCTTCTCCACGAAGGCGCGATCCACCACGACCGTTTCGCCCTGCCGGTCCTCCGCCTCGAAGCTGACCTCCTCCAGCAGCTTTTCCATCACGGTCTGGAGCCGCCGCGCGCCGATATTCTCGACCCGCTCGTTCACCTCCGCCGCGATCCGCGCGATGGCGGCGATGCCGTCCCCGGCGAGCTCGACGGTCACGCCCTCGGTGCCAAGGAGCGCCTTGTACTGCTCGGGCAATGACGCCTTGGTGTCGGACAGGATCGCCACGAAATCGGCCTCGGTCAGCCCTTTCAGCTCGAC
>CAZJCT010000036.1:0-22732 GCA_964544675.1 uncultured Sphingobium sp. | reverse complement strand
ATGAACATCCCGTTCGCTGTGAAGGACGGGCTGGTCTATCTCATCGAGGTCAATCCGCGCGCCAGCCGCACCGTGCCCTTCGTCGCGAAGGCGATCGGTACGCCGATCGCCAAGATCGCGGCGCGGGTGATGGCGGGCGAGATGCTGCGCGACCTGCCCAGGATCGACCGCAATGCGGTGGATCATGTGGCAGTCAAGGAAGCGGTGTTCCCGTTCAGCCGCTTCCCCGGCGTCGATCCGGTGCTGTCACCTGAGATGAAGTCTACCGGCGAAGTCATGGGAATCGATCGCGATTTCCCCACCGCCTTCGCCAAGTCACAGATTGGTGCTGGCGTGATCCTGCCGCAATCAGGCGCGGTGTTCATTTCGGTCAAGAAGAGCGACAAGACCGTCATTCTTTCCGCCGCGCAGAAGATGGCCGCGCTGGGCTTCAAGATCCTCGCCACCACCGGCACCGCCGAATATCTGCGTGAGAACGGCCTGGCGGTGGAGACGGTGAACAAGGTCGCGCAGGGCCGCCCGCATATCGTCGACCGGATCACCGACGGCGAGGTTGCGATGGTGTTCAACACCACCGAAGGCTGGCAATCGCTGAAGGACAGCGCGTCGATCCGGGGAAGCGCGCTTCGTTGCAAGGTGCCGAGCTTTACGACGGCGGCGGCGAGTGTCGCGGCGGCCGACGCGATCGAGGCGCTGCGATCGCGTCCCCTTGAAGTACGGGCCTTGCAATCCTATTATCCCACACCGCTGTCCTGATCTTCCGTTTTTTCGAAAGTCGCGGTCGCGGGTGCCCTGCCGGCCGGGGCGGGCAGTGTTTTTCCTGGGTTTTCCTCGGGTTTTTCCGGGGCCAGGTGCGTTTGAGGAGATTGAATGGCAACCGTCGATAAGATGCCGATGCTGGCCGTGGGCTATGACAAGCTGACCGCTCAGCTCCGGGCATTGAAGGCCGAACGGCCGCAGATCGTCGATGCGATCGAGGAAGCGCGCGCCCATGGCGACCTTTCCGAAAACGCGGAATATCATGCCGCCAAGGAGCGCCAGGGCCAGGTCGAGGCATCGATCGCCGATCTGGAAGACAAGCTGTCGCGGGCGCAGGTCATCGACCCGGCGACTCTTTCGGGCGACAGGATTGTCTTTGGCGCGACTGTCACGTTGATCGACGAGGATGAAAAGCCGGTCCGCTATCAGATCGTCGGGCAGGCCGAGGCGGACGCCAAGGCCGGGATGATCAGCTATAACAGTCCGCTTGGCCGCGCGCTGATCGGGCGGGTGGTCGGCGACGAGGTCGAGGTGACCGTGCCGTCGGGCGACAAATTCTACCTGGTCGAGAAAATCGAGTTCATCTGACATTGGGCCGCACGGACCGGCCAGGGACGGCGTCATGAACATCAGCATCGGCCCGGTCACTAAGGCGGTGGCCGGTGTCATCCTGATCGCCTTCCTGATCCTGTCGACCAGCGGCCTCACCCAGGACGCGGCCGTTATCGGCGGATTCATACCGGCGCGGGTGGAGGGCCTGGATATCGGCCCCGGTGGTGCGCCGCCCTGGCTGCCGGTCTGGCTTACACCGTTGTCGGCGACGCTTGTCCATGCCGGCTGGCTTCACATCGGTTTCAACATGTTAATGCTGCTGTTCTGCTCGGGGCAGGTGGAGCAGGTGCTTGGGCCGCGACCGCTTCTCCTGCTCTATGTGGCGGGCGCCTATGCCGCCGCGGTCGCGCAATGGGCGGTCGATCCGTCGAGCATCGTGCCGATGGTCGGCGCCAGTGGCGCGATTTCGGCGGTCCTCGCCACCTACGCGCTGCTTTACAGCCAGCAGTCGGTACGAGCGGTCGGGCCCTTTTCGGCCAATGTCGTGCGAATCCTCTGGCTTGGCGCGGCCTGGACGGGACTACAGCTTCTGATCGGTCTCGCTGGCCGGGCAGAAACGGGGTTCGGCCAGATCGCCGTCGCCGCGCATATCGGCGGTTTCATCGTGGGCCTGGTCCTCACCCGGCCCTTGCTCCGCTGGCGGTTCAGGCCGCGCCGCTGAGGGTTCAGCCCTGCTCGATACGATAGGGCCGGTCGAGCGCCTGAGCGAGCTGCTTCAGCCGCCGTTCGGGCGATTCGCCCAGCAACGCCCCGCCACCATCCCCGGCGCGCAGCACGATCTGGTTGCCCTCACTGACCAGCCGCACGTCGCGCAGGCCGTCGGCAGCTCCGCCCGACAGACGCTGCGCCAGCCGGATGGCCAGGCCCCAATGCACCGCGCGGAATAGCGCTTCTTCGGATGTGAGGCGGCGCAGTTGCGGCAGCGGCGACTGGCCCCCGCCAAAGGCCGTGTAGAGCGCCTGGCCCAGCATCGCGCGCTCGGCGCCGGTTATTCCCACCCAGTTTCCGTGAAGCCCGGTCTCCAGCCCGCGCTCGGCGCGGAAGTCCGGGTTCGCACGCCAGCCGACATCGCCCAGCAGGCATGCCGCCCGGCGGATCCGGGCCTGATCGGGCGGGTCGTCGCGGAAGAGGTCGGCGATCCAGCTATCGATCAACAGGCCGTGCCCGGCGAAACGGGCATGCGCATCGCCCTCCGCCGCCGCCGCCACCAGCAACGGGTCCTGCGCCGCGACCGCAGGCGGAAGGTTCTGATAGAGCAGGCCTTCGCGAAGGCCGTAAGCCGACACGACCAGCCGCGTGGAGGCAAGGCGATCGACAAGCTCGCCAAGCAGCGCGGCGGCATCGGGTAGCGTGGGGATACGCCCTGCGGACAGCGACGGCAGGCTCTTGAGCGTCGCGCGATCTATCGTGGCGATCAGCTTCGCAAGCACCGGGACGCGGTCGGGCTCCATTTCGTAGCTATGGAAGATCGGCAGCGGATAGTCGGTGGCATGCATGTCCAGCCGCGCCAGCGCGCGCCAGCTTCCTCCCACCATGTAGAGGGGCAGGCCGCGCGGCAGGTCACGCCAGCCGGCGTCGTCGAGCATGCCGTCGAGCGCACGCCCCAGCGCACCCTTGCCGCGCGCCTGAATCTCGCGAACGCGCAGGACACCGAGGGGAATCGATGCCGAGCGCTCGATCCGCCCGCCCGCGACCCGAACCAGTTCGAGGCTGCCGCCGCCGAGGTCGCCCATCAGCCCGTCGGCGCCGGGCATGCCCGACAACAGGCCATAGGCGGAAGCAAGCCCTTCCTCACGGCCCGACAGCACGCGGACGTCGAGTCCATGCTCGCGCGCGGCGGCGACGAAGTCCGGCCCGTTGGCGGCGTCGCGCACCGCGGCGGTCGCAACGCAGCGAATCTCGTCCACGGCCATGTCCTCGCACAGCCTCGCGAAGCGCTTGAGCGCCGCCATGCCACGCTCGAACCCCGCTTCGTCGATCCGGCCGTCCTGGCCGAGGCCGGCGCCCAGACCGGCAAGAATCTTTTCGTTGAACAGCACGAAGGGGATCCGGGGCGGTCCGTCATAGACGACCAGGCGGACACTGTTCGAGCCGATGTCGATGATCGCGACTCGGCTGCTCGCCACCCGATCGGACAGCCCTGCCTGCCCACGGGCGTCGGGCACGCGTTCCTCGACCAGCAATTCCGTCATCGCCGCCGCCGGAGGGTCAGCTTGGGGATCGCTTCGCTGTTGAGCGCGGCACCACGGCCGGAAAGCGAGGGGTTGGTCATGAAATAGGTGTGCAGGTTGAACGGCGGGATCCCGTCGGCGCTCAGCCGGTGATAGCTGCCGTCCGCCGCCAGTTCCCAGCTCTGCTGGTTGTCGAGAAGATTGGCGACGAGCACCTGATCGAGCACCTGATCGTGAACGGTGGGGTTCTGGATGGGCAACATATACTCAACGCGCCGATCGAGGTTGCGGGGCATCCAATCGGCTGAACTGATGTAGACGAGCGCCTTGTCGTTGGGCAGCGCGCGGCCGTTGCCGAACGCCCAGATGCGGCTGTGCTCCAGAAAGCGACCCACGACCGACTTGACGCGGATGTTTTCCGACATGCCCGGCACGCCGGGGCGCAGGCAGCAGATGCCTCGAATGATGAGCTCGATCTGAACGCCCGCATTGCTCGCCGCATACAGCTTCTCGATGATCGCCGGATCGACGAGGCTGTTCATCTTGGCCCACAGCATCGCCGGCTTGCCGGCATGGGCGAAGGCGATTTCCGCGTCGATCAGCTCGGCCAGCCGCTGGCGCATGTGGAGCGGCGACATGGTGGCCAGCTCCATCTTGCCCGGCTCCACATAGCCGGTGATGTAGTTGAAGATCGCCGCCGCATCGCGCCCGATGCGCGGGTCGGCGGTGAAGAAGCTGAGGTCGGTGTAGATGCGCGCGGTGACCGGATGATAGTTGCCCGTGCCGAAATGACAGTAGGTGCGGAACTGGTCGCCTTCGCGCCGGATCACCATCGAAATCTTGGCGTGGGTCTTCCAGTCGATGAAGCCATAGACGACCTGAACGCCCGCACGTTCGAGGGCGCTGGCCCACAGCAGATTCTGTTCCTCGTCGAAGCGGGCCTTCAGCTCGACCACCGCCGTGACCGACTTGCCAGCCTCCGCCGCGTCGATCAGCGCGCGGATCACCGCCGACTGCTTGCCGGCGCGATAGAGCGTCTGCTTGATCGCCACCACGTCGGGATCGGCGGCCGCCTGGTTGAGGAAGGCGACGACAACGTCGAAGCTCTCATAGGGATGGTGGACGACGATGTCCTTGGCGCGGATCGCGGCGAAGCAGTCGCCGCCATATTCGCGAATCCGCTCGGGAAAGCGCGGGGAGAAGGGGACGAACTTCAGATCGGGCCGATCCTCGTCCACGATCATCGACAGGTCGCCGATGCCGATGAAGCTTCCGGTCTCGACCGTCATCGCCTCATGGCCCTGGATCATACTGCCCAGCAGGGTCTCGACCGCCGGGCGATCCGCGCCCTCGATCTCCAGCCGGATGACACGGCCCCGGCGGCGGCGCTTGATGGCGCTGCGGTAATAGCGGACGAGGTCTTCCGCTTCCTCCTCGATCTCGATGTCGCTATCGCGGAGCACGCGGAACAGCGTGCTGTCGGTGATCGCGAAACCGGGAAAGAGCCGGTCGCTGAACCGGCGGATCATCGATTCCATCCCGACGAAGCACGCCTGCTCACCCGGCACGCGGACGAAGCGCGGCAGGGTGGCGGGCAGGATCACCAGTTCCTGAACCTCCTGCCGGTCTGACAGCCGGGTCAGGTGGAAGAACAGGCACAGCCCGCCATTGGGGATGAACGGAAAGGGGTGCGCCGGGTCGAGCGCCTGCGGCGTCAGGATCGGGTAGATCTGGCTGTCGAAATGCTCCTGGAGCCAGAGCTGGCTCGCCTCATCCAGTCGCCCGACGTCGTCGACATGGATGCCGGTCGCGGTGAGTTCCTGCCTCAGGTCCTGCCAGACGCGCTGCTGGTCGTTCATCAAGGTGGCGGCCTCTGCGGCGATGGCGGCGAGCTGCTGCGCGACGGTCATGCCATCGGCGGACCGCAGGTCGACATCCTCGTTCTGCTGTCCCTTCAGCCCGGCGACACGGACCATGAAGAACTCGTCGAGATTGCCGCCCGAGATGGACAGGAAGCGCAGCCGTTCGAGCAGCGGGTGCGCCGGGTTGCACGCCTCCTCCAGCACGCGCTGGTTGAACTTCAGCCAGGACAGCTCGCGGTTGAAATAGCGCTCGCCTGCTTCGGCCAGGGGAATGCCGGGATCAGCTTCGGCCACTGGTGACATCCTTTCGCAAGGGCATGGGCTTTCGCGAGGAGACAGGGCTCGCGATCACGCGCTCTTATCCATTTCGCCAAGGTCGAGACAGGATTTTGCGACAACCACGGAAATCTTGACGCCAGCGGCGAGCGAATGCCGGTTGAGGGCGGCGATGGCGTCGTCGACCGCGCCATAATCGCGGGGTAGCCGCGCCGCGAGATAGCGGGGCAGGTCGACCGAGAAGCGACTCCCCGCCTCTGTCAGGCCGCGCGCGATCAGTTCGGCCACCAGTGCCTCGTCGGGCGGTCCAATGCGTGCCACCCCTGCGGCGGCGAGGCGGGAGCGGAGATCAGGGAGCGCAGGCGACCATTCGGGTGGGGCGGCGTCGGTGACCAGCAGCAGCCGACGCCCGGCCTCGCGCGTGGCGTTCCAGCGGTGGAACAGCGCCGCCTCGTCCATGGTCCGCGCGTCGTCGATGACGTCGGCCAGACCCGCCGCCTCCACGGCGGCCGCGATTCGCGATCGGCCCGAACGGCGCGGGCCGACGAGCAGCATGCAGTGCGAAGGCCACAGATCGGGCCGGGCGAGCAGTTCCAGCGCCTCGCGGTTGGCGTCCGCCTCGACCGGGCCGTGACTGCGCCCCCGGTCGGCCCAGTCGAGCGGCAGCGCGATCTGGATCATGGCGCCGCGCCGCCTCCGGTCGCGGGGGGGGCCGGCGCGGCAGCGCCCGGGCTCCGCCGGACGATGCGAAGCGTCGTTCCGCGTCCCGTGACGCTGTAGCCCCGCGCGCTGAGCGCGACTCGCAGCTCATCGGGGCTTCCCGTGAAGCCGGCCTGAAGGACCGACGTGCCCCCCAGCGCCAGGCTGGTCGTGGTGGCGGACGACACGCCCGGTATCGCGCGAATCTGCGCCTCGACCTGGCCGACCGATGCCACCGTGGGCGTGTCATACTGGATCAGATAGGCGGTCTCGCCCTGGCCGGCGGGACGGAAGGCGTCCGCTGGAATGGCCTCCGCATCGCCGTCAGCCAGGACCTCATTGCCCAGATCCTCCGGCTCCACCGGCTCCTCGATAATGAGCGACGGATCGGGCCGCAGTACGCCATTGTAGAGCGCGCCGGTGTAGATCTGGTCCATCCGCTGCACCGCCTCGGCCATCATCGCGGGGATTCGCTCGGGCGAATCGACGCGCAGGCTGAAGCTGCCGATGAGCTGGTTGTCCGGGCCATAGCGGGCAGCGAAACTGCCGACGACGGGGCCGCCCGGCGACAGCCGCTGGATTCGCGCCATCGGCATGATCACGTCCGCCGCGCCATATTGATCGAGCAGGTTGCGCCACCAGAGGCGGCTGCGGCGGCCGGTCTGCCCGGCGTTAAGCAGAAGCGGATCGGCTCCCGCGCCCGATGTGCGGACATAGTCGATGGCGCTGTCGCCGGTGCGGAACAGCGCCCATGCGCGCTGCCATTCCGAGGGATATTCGAAGGTTGAGGTGACGCCGCCCTGGGTCAGAATGGGGATGACGAGGAGCGGGGGCGACCGCATCGCCTGTCCGCCGACGCCCAGCGCCTGGCCGGTACGCGCGCGGTCGAACAGCACCGTCAACGTGGCGATATAGCGGTTCGGACCGATCTGCTCGCTCTGGACCTCGATGGCGGAGACCATGTTGTTGAGCGCCGAATCGGGCATCGCGCCGCCACGGCCGTTCATCTGCCGGTTGAGCTTCGCCCAGGCGAGGCGCTGCGCCAGTCGCCAGCCCGCCAGTCGCGCGCTGTCGGGGTCCGGTCCGTACACATCGACCTGGACGTCCTTGACCTGAAAGTCGCCGGTGCTGGCGATGGGCGCGACGCCGCGCTCGCCCTCGATCTGCGCGACCAGCGCCACCGCGATCAGCGCAAGAACGAGGAACAGGGCAAGGGCTGCGGCAGGCGAAAGCTTGAGCCTGAGCGGGGACAGACTGAGGGTCACGGCGACCTTTTGGCCGCATTGCGCCGGAAAACCAAGCCCGATTTGCCGCTAATCCCCGCCTTGCGCGGTTCCGTGCAAAAGCGGTTCCCACATGGCGCGAAAATGCTCTAATCGGCGCAGATGACGACCAAGCCCTATACCTACGCCCAAGCGGGCGTCGATATCGCCGCCGGCAACGCGCTGGTGCGCGCGATCGCCCCTCTCGCCCGCGCAACCCGCAGACCCGGGGCGGACGCCGACCTCGGCGGATTCGGCGCCTTCTTCGACCTCAAGGCGGCGGGGTTCGAGGACCCGTTGCTGGTCGCGGCCAATGACGGGGTGGGCACCAAACTCAAGCTGGCGATCGACAGCGGGCGCCACGACACGGTCGGCATCGACCTCGTCGCGATGTGCGCCAACGACCTGATCGTGCAGGGTGCGGAGCCGCTGTTCTTCCTCGACTATTTCGCGACGGGCCGGCTCGACGGCACGGTGGCCGAGCGCGTGATCGCGGGGATTGCGGAGGGCTGCCGCCAGGCGGGCTGTGCGCTGATCGGCGGCGAGACCGCGGAAATGCCGGGCATGTATGCCGATGGCGACTATGATCTTGCCGGCTTCTGCGTCGGCGCGGTGGAACGCAGCCAGGTGCTCACCGCCGACCGGGTTGCGCAAGGCGACGTGATCCTGGGCCTCGCGTCGTCGGGCGTTCACTCCAACGGCTATTCGCTGGTGCGCAGGCTCGCTGCGGACAAGGGGTGGAAGCTCGACCGGCCCGCCCTGTTCGATCAGGAGGTGCTGCTGATCGAGGCGCTGATGGCGCCCACGCGAATCTATGTGAAGAGCCTGCTGCCGCTGATCCGCGCCGGACAGGTCCACGCACTGGCGCATATCACGGGCGGCGGCCTGTTCGAGAATATCCCGCGCGTGCTGCCCGAGGGGCTGCATGCCATGATCGACGCCGATCTATGGCCGCTGCCCCGGCTGATCGCCTTCCTCCAGGCGCAGGGTGCGATCGAGCCGGGCGAGTTGGCGCGCACCTTCAACTGCGGCATCGGCATGGCGGTGGTCGTGGCGCCGTCGGAGGTCGCGTCCGCAACCGCCGCTCTGGAGGCCGCGGGCGAGACCGTTCACCGCATCGGGACGATCGAGGCGGGAGCGAAGGGCTGCACCGTTCGCGGCAGCACTGAGACATGGAGCGCCAAGGCGGACTGGACCGCGACGCATGGCGGCTGAACGCGCGCGCGTCGCCGTCCTGATCTCCGGCACCGGCACCAACATGGCGGCGCTGCTTTACGCGGCGAAGGCCGAGGATTGCCCGTTCGAGCTGGTACTGGTGGCGTCGAACAACCCCGACGCGCCCGGCCTCCGGCTGGCGGAGGGGGAGGGGATTGCGACCTTCGCGCTCCCGCACAAGGGCATGAGCCGTGCCGATCATGACATGGCGATGCATGGCGCGCTGGAGTCGGTGGGCGCGCAATATGTCGCGCTGGCGGGCTATATGCGCATCCTGACCCCCGAATTTGTCGCATTATGGGACGGTCGGATGCTCAATATCCATCCGTCGCTGCTGCCGCTCTACAAGGGGCTTCACACCCATGCGCGCGCGCTGGAGGCGGGTGACAGCCATGGCGGGTGCAGCGTTCACCTCGTGACGCCGGAACTCGATGACGGTCCCGTGCTTGCCCAGACACGTGTGGCGATCCTGCCCGGCGACAGCGAGGAAAGCCTCGCGGCCCGTGTGCTGATCGCGGAGCATCAGCTCTATGCGCGGACGCTCGCCGCCCATGTATCGCGCGCCGTCAACGCCGACTGGATCATTGCCCGTGTGGGCGAGCTTGCCGCCGAACTGCCGGAGACGAGTTTCCGCCTGAGCCACGGCGCACCCGGATGGCGCGTCGGCGGGGAGAGCAGCGGCAAATTCTTCGCCTATGTCTCGGTGCGCCATCATGGCGAGGAGGCCATCGCGCTGCTCGTCAAGACGAGCGGGCAGGACGAGATGGCGAACCTGATCGAGACCGAGCCGGACATCTATTATCGGCCGGCCTATTATGGCGCGTCAGGCTGGATCGCGCTTCGTCTCGACCGCCCCGGTGTCGACTGGGATCACGTCGCGGGCTGGCTGGCGCGGAGTTGGCGAGCGGTCGCGCCGCGGCGGCTCACGCGGCTCCTGGATGCCGCCGACGCGTTCTGACCGATCAGTCCGCGACAGTTCCGATCACGCCGCCGGCCACGCCGCCCACCGCCGCGCCGCGCTCGACATCGCCGCCGGTAGCCGCGCTCACGCCCGCGCCGGCACCCGCACCGATCGCTGCGCCCTTGAGGGTCGAGCAGCCGCCGAGCGCCATCGCGCCCAGCCCGATGAGCAGGGCGCCCAGATATGTCCTTGTCATGTCATAACCTCCGTTGCTGCGGTCATAATGACCGCCGGGCGAGGGAGGTTCCCGCCCGGCCGGAGCAGCGCTGTCAGCCGACGATTTCTTCGGGCGCGAAGAAATAAGCGATCTCGATCGCCGCATTCTCGTCGCTGTCCGATCCGTGGACGCTGTTCGCCTCGATCGATTCGGCCAGCTCCTTGCGGATCGTGCCCGGCTCGGCGTTCTCGGGGTTGGTCGCGCCCATGATGTCGCGGTTGCGCTGGACGGCGTTCTCACCCTCGAGCACCTGCACGACGACGGGGCCGGAGATCATGAACTCGACCAGATCGTTGAAGAAGGGGCGCTCGCGATGAACAGCGTAAAAGCCCTCGGCCTGCTCGCGGGTCATCTTGATGCGCTTGGACGCGACTACGCGCAGGCCGGCTTCCTCCAGCATCTTGGTGACGGCGCCGGTCAGGTTGCGACGGGTCGCATCGGGCTTGATGATCGAGAAGGTGCGGTTCGCGGCCATGAGATAATGAACTCCGATAAGGGACTGGTCGGTCAATCGAACCGAGTGCCGCGCGCCCTTAGCGGCGATCTTCCTGTCGATCAAGCATGCTGAGCCGACCGCTAAGGCCCTTCGCGCCAGCGCTTGCCTTCCTGCCGCCAGAAGTGGAGCGACACACCCTCGGCCCCCTTGAGCACCCGCCAGTTGCTCCTGGCATCGTCGATGCTGCTGTCATCGAAGAAGTAAAAGGCGCGATCGAAGGCCAGCGCCTCGTCGCGGAAGCGTCCGTCGGCGAGCGCGATCCGGGTGGCGCCGTTGAGCGGTTCGCAGCGCGCCGACAGCAGGATCGGCTGCGCCTCCGGCATTTCGGCATCGTCATGGTCGTGCGCCAGAAAGCTGGCTGGGCCGGCATCCCACAAGGCGGCGGACACCCGGTCGAGACGCTCGCGCTCGTCGGCGACGATCAGCAACCGCTCGCCCTCCGCCAGAATGCGTTCGGCGATGCGGGGCAGCACCTGCTCCACCGGGTCGCGGCTCAATTGATAGAAATCGAGCCGCGCCACCGGCCTCAGCCCTTCTCTGCGGTGTCGGCGATGAAGCGGTCGAGCAGGCGGACGCCATATCCGGTCGCGCCCTTCTCCCACAACGTACCCGGTTTGTCGGCCCAGACCACGCCCGCGATGTCGAGATGCGCCCAGGCGACGCCGTCCTCGATATAGCGCTTCAGGAACTGCGCGGCGGTAATCGACCCGGCATAGCGGCCGCCGACATTCTTCATGTCCGCAATCGGGCTTTCGATCATCTTGTCATAGGCTTCGCCCATGGGCATCCGCCACAGCCGGTCCCCGGTCGCCTCGCCCGCGGCAGTCAGGCTGGCGGCGAGTTGGTCGTCGTTCGAGAAGATGCCCGCATATTGATCCGCCAGCGCCGCGACCATCGCGCCGGTCAGCGTGGCGAGGTCGACGACGGTTCGCGAGCCGAAAGTCTTCTGAGTCCACCAGAGGATGTCGGCGAGGACCAGCCGCCCCTCGGCGTCGGTGTTGATGACCTCGATCGTCTGGCCCGACATGGATGTGACGACGTCGCCCGGCCGCTGCGCATTGCCGTCGGGCATGTTCTCGACGAGCCCGCAGACGCCGACAACATGCGCCTTGGCCTTGCGCATGGCGAGCGCCTTCATCGCACCCACGACGGCGCCGGCGCCGCCCATGTCCCACTTCATGTCCTCCATGCCCGCGCCGGGCTTGAGCGAGATGCCGCCGGTGTCGAAGGTCACGCCCTTGCCGACCAGCGCCACCGGGTTCGCCTGCGCTCCCGCGCTGCCGTCCCAGCGCAGCGCCAGAATGCGGGGGCTGCGCGGCGATCCCTGTCCGACGCCCAGAAGCGCGCCCATGCCCAGCGCCGCCATGTCCTTCTCATCGAGGACGGTGATTTCCAGGCCCAGGTCGGCGAGCGGACGGCACCGCTCGACGAAGCTTTCGGGATAGATGATATTGCCCGGCTCCGACACCAGATCGCGCGTGAACTCCACGCCCGACGCGATGGCATCGACGGTGGCCATCGCTGCCGCCAGACCTTCGGGGGCGCCGACCATCTCGATGCGGGCGAGGGTCGGCTTGGCGGTCTCGGGCTGCTTGGTGCGATAGCGGTCGATCCGCCAGGCCCTCAGCCGCGCGCCCAGCGCCAGCGATGCGGCCTGTTCGGCGGTGAGGCTGTCGGCATGGACCGACGCCAGCGTCGTTCCCGATGTTAGCAGTCGTGCCGAAATCGTGGACCCTGCCTTTTCAAGATCGCTCGACGATCCCGCGCCGGTCCCGACGAGCGCGACGCGGACCGGACGGTCGCCTTCGAGCACGAAGCATTCGGCCCAGCCGCCCGCCTCGCCACGGAAGCGCGCAGCCTTCGCCGCTTCTTCCACCAGCGCCGGGTGAGCGACGGGCGGCGCGATGGGCGCGTCCTTTGCGACGGGGTAGATGCGGCAGCCGCTGTCGGATGCGGCGGCGGGGCTCAGTATGATCTCCATGCAACAGATACTCTCTCAACGTGCCGGCTCAACATGCCGGGTCCGGGCTGGTGCGCCTGAGATAGTGCGGGCACCACGCCGTTGCCAACGTGAAATCCGCCCGGCGCGTTCCGGGCGCTATCCGGCTTTGCGATGTCCGGCGCGTTCGATAGCCCGTTGCAGTGCCGCGCCCGCAGTGCAATAGGCGGCACTCGTTCCAGCAAAAACGGGCCGCCGCCAAAGCGATGCACGTCTCGACAGTCATGCGCGCGGACCGGCTCTGGCCCGGTGCTCAAGCTCGGTTCGCGACCGGACTGCTGGCGGCCCTGCTTGCCGCCCAGGCATCGCCGCTGTGCGCGCAGGAGCTGACCCCCCGTCCGGGCGCGGAGCCGCCCGCCAGCCTCGCGGACGCGCCGGCGGCAGCGGGCGACGAGATCGGCTTCACCGCAGACCAGCTCCTCTACGACAATGAGCGCGAGGTCGTCACCGCATCGGGCAATGTGGTCGTCCGGCGCGAGGGCCATCTGCTGCGCGCCGACAGCGTCACGTGGAACAGGGCATCGGGCGAGGTCGTGGCCGAGGGCGACGTCGCGGTCACGACGCCGGACGGCCTCACCGCCTATGGGCAGACGGTCAAGCTCGACGATGCGCTGCGCGACGGCATCGTCGAGAGCCTGTTGATCGTCACGCAGGAGGGCGACCGCATCGCCGCCGTCCAGGGTGAGCGGCGCGGCGCGATCTTCATCCTGAACCGTGCCGCCTATTCCGCCTGCCCGGTGGTCGATGAAAAGGGCTGCCCCAAGCAGCCGACCTGGCAGATCAAGGCGGCGCGCGTCGTCTACAACAGCGAGACCAGGCGGGTGCGCTATGCGGGCGCGCGGGTCGAGCTGTTCGGATTGCCGCTGATCCCGCTGCCGGGCCTGTCGCACACCATCTCGAACCAGGCCGCTTCGGGCTTCCTCGTGCCGGAGGTCGGGTTCGATTCGCAGAACGGCGCGCAACTGTCGCTGCCCTATTTCGTCAATATCGCGCCCAACCGCGATCTGACGCTGACCGGAAATCTGTATTCCGACGCGCTGCCGATGCTTCAGGGGCAATATCGCGCGCTGGTCGAAAGCGGCGCCTATCAGGTGACGGCTTATGGCACCTACGGTCGCAGGACCGGCGTGGCTAATCAGGGAAGCGTCACGAGCAAGCGCGACTTTCGCGGCCATATCGACGCCAGCGGCCGTTTTCAGCTCGATCCGTCATGGTCGTTGTCGGGCGCGGTTCGGCGGGTGACCGATCGGACGTTCCTCGACCGCTACGACATCAGCCGTGACGACCGCCTCCGGTCGAACATCGCGGCCGAGCGAATCGGTGATCGCAGCTATCTCAGCATCGAGGGCTGGTCGTTCCAGACGCTCCGCTCGGGCGACCCGCAGGGCCAGACGCCGATCGCGCTGCCGGCGATCGACTATCGTCTGCGGCTTGCCGACCCCTTGCTGTCGGGGATGATCGAGCTTCAGGCCAACAGCCTCGCCATCGTCCGTACGTCCGGACAGGATACGCAGCGTGCGTTCGTCAGCGGCACCTGGTCGCTGCGGCGGCTGACGACGCTGGGGCAGGAGGTCTCCCTGACCGGCTTCGTTCGCGGCGACGTCTATCATAGCTCGCAAAACGAGCTGACCGCGACGGTAAGCTATCGCGGTTCGCCCGGCTGGCAATCACGCGGGATCGCGGCGCTCGCTCTCGATGCGCGCTGGCCGTTCGCGGGGCCGCTGCTCGGCGGCACGCAATATGTGGCGCCGCGCGCGCAGCTCGTCGTGGCGCCGAAGGTCGCCAATCTCAGCCTGCCGAACGAGGACGCCCGCGCCGTCGATCTGGAGGACAGCAACCTCTTCGCGCTCAACCGCTTTCCCGGCTATGACCGGTTCGAGGACAGCACGCGGCTGACGCTGGGCATCGACTATCGCTACGACCGCCCGTTCTTCTCGCTCGAAGCGACGGTGGGGCAGAGCTATCGGCTCAACAGCCGCGAAACGATCCTTCCCGACGGCACCGGCCTGTCGGAGCGGGTATCCGACGTCGTCGGCCGCATCGACCTGCGATACCGCGACTTTGTGTCGCTTACGCACCGCTTCCGCCTGGACAAGGACAGCCTGGCGGTCCGCCGCAACGAGGTGGAGGCGACGGTCGGCTCGCGCCAGACCTATGCGCGGGTCAGCTATCTGCGCCTCGACCGCAATATCGTCACCGTCGAGGATCTGAAGGACGTCGAGGAAGTGCGCCTGGCCGGACGGGTGACGTTCGCCCGGAACTGGTCGCTGTTCGGTTCGACCGCGATCGACCTGACGGGCAAGGACGACGATCGCCTGACCACTCTCGACGGCTACACGCCCGTTCGCCACCGCGTCGGGATCGCCTACCAGAATGATTGTATCGAGCTGGGCTTCACCTGGCAGCGTGAATATCAGAGCTTCGGCGACGCGAGCCGGGGCAATTCCTATCTCGTCCGGCTGGCGTTTCGCAATCTGGGTTTGTAAGACCCGGCGAACGCGTCCGAGCGGCCGGCGACGATGCTCAGCATTGGTTCAGCCGGATTGCGCGACATCGGCGCGGGGGGAGAGGGCGCGGACGCCAGGATGGAGATTGATTTGAAGGCAACAACTCGCAAGGCGTTTGGGCTTCCCAGGGCGCTCTGCTCTGCCGCGACCGTTCTGGCGCTGGCGGCGTCCACGCTCGCAATCCCACCGCTCGCGGCCCAGTCGGTCGCGGATGAGGACGCGCTGCAGGGACCGAGCTCGGCGCTTGCGATCCCGGCCGACCTCACCGTGTTCGGCAACGCCGATCCCAATGTCCGCAAGGCCACTGCGGTCGTCAACGGCGCGATCATCACCCGCACCGACGTCGAACATCGCTTCGCGCTCGTCATGCTCGCCAATGGCGGTAACATCCCCAAGGAGGAACAGGAGCGGCTGCGCCTGCAGGTGCTCCGCAACCTGATCGACGAGACGCTGCAGATCCAGGAAGCAGCGGCCAACGACATCACCATTTCGCGGGATCAGATCGAGGCCAATCTCGCCCGGATCGCGGCGAATTTCAAATCCACGCCGCAGGCCTTCTCCGAATATCTGCGGTCCAACGGATCGTCGGCGGCCAGCATGCGCCGGCAGATCGAGGGCGAGCTGGCCTGGTCGGCACTGCTCCGGCGCAAGGTGCAGCCGTTCGTCAACGTGTCCACAGACGAGGTCACGTCGATCATCGACCGGATGAAGGAGGCCAAGGGCAGCGAGGAATATCGGATCGGCGAGATCTACCTCGCCGCGACGCCGGAGAATGCCGAGCAGATCGCCGACAATGCGCGTAATATCGTCCAGCAGATCCGCCAGGGCGGCTCGTTCCAGGCCTATGCCCGCCAGTTCTCGGAAGCATCGACCGCTGCGGTCGGCGGCGATCTCGGCTGGGTGCGGCCGGAGCAGCTTCCGACCGAACTTGCGGCGGCGGCGGCCCAGCTTCAGCCGGGGCAGATCGCCGGGCCGGTCGCTCTGCCGGGTGGCTTCTCGATCCTCTACCTGATCGACAAGCGCCGGGTGCTGTCGGCCGACCCGCGTGATGCGACGCTCAGCCTCAAGCAGATCAGCCTTGCCTTCCCCGGCGGCACGACCCCGGCGCAGGCAAAGACACTCGCGGACCGCTTTGGCGCGCAGGTGAAGGATATTCAGGGATGCGGCGCCGCCAATGCGCTGGCAGAGAAGATCGGTGCCGAGGTTGTTGACAATGACGGCGTCAAGATCCGCGACCTTCCGCCGCAGTTGCAGCAGATCCTTCTTTCGCTTCAGATCGGGCAAGCGACGCCGCCCTTCGGCAGCGTCTCCGACGGTGTCCGGGTGCTCGTCCTGTGCGGTCGCGACGACCCGCAGGAAGGCGCGGTCCCGTCGTTCGATCAGGTCATGAACCAGATGGAGCAGGACCGGGTCAACAAGCGCGCCCGCATCTACCTGCGCGATTTGCGCCGCGACGCGATCATCGACTATAACTGACGGGATGGCCTCCATCCCAGCCGATCCGTTTTCCGAACAGCCTCTCCCGCTCGCGGTCACCCTCGGCGACCCGAGCGGCATTGGGCCGGAGATCGTTGCGCTGGCCTGGGAACGGCGCCGCGAGCACGCCCTCCCGCCCTTCTTCGCGGTCGGCGACATGCGGGCGCTGCGGGGGGTGTGGAAGGGGCCGATTGCCGCGATCGACGGGCCTGCCGCTTGCGCCGCCGTTTTCGACGATGCGCTGCCGTGCCTGCATGTCGGTGACAGCAGCACGCCGGAGCCGGGCATTCCCACGCTCGACGGCGCCCGCTCGGCCTTTCAATCGCTCGAGGTCGCGACCGGACTCGTCCGCGCGAGCAGCGCGGGCGCGCTCGTGACAGGTCCGGTGTCGAAGGTGCAGCTTTCTGCGGTCGGTTTCACCTATCCGGGGCAGACCGAATTCGTGGCGGAACGCTGCGGCGTCTCCCGCACCAATGCGGTGATGATGCTCGCTGGTCCATCGCTGCGCGTCGTGCCGATCACAGTTCACGTCGCGCTTCGCGAGGTGCCGCTGATCCTCACCGAGGAACTGATCCGTACCCGTGCCCAGATCACCGTGCGTGGGCTGCAGCGCAATTTCGGGATCGCACGGCCTCGGCTGGCGGTCGCGGCGCTCAATCCCCATGCCGGGGAAAACGGGCTGATGGGCGACGAGGACGAGCGGATCGTCGCGCCCGCCGTCGCGGCGCTGATCGACGAAGGGCTCGATGTCTCGGGCCCGCATCCGGCGGATGCGCTGTTCACGCCGCGCGCACGGGCGGAGTATGACGCGGCGATCTGCATGTACCACGACCAGGCGCTGATCCCGATCAAGACTCTCGACTTCGACAGCGGCGTCAACATCACGCTGGGCCTGCCGATCGTCCGCACCTCGCCCGACCACGGCACCGCGTTCGGCATCGCTGGCAAAGGCGTGGCTGAGCCCGGCGCGATGATCGCCGCGATCGCGATGGCGCGCGATGCCGCGGCCTGCCGCTGCGCCCCCGCAGTCGTCGGCTGAGATGGCGGCGCAGCTTCCGCCGCTTCGCGACGTGATCGCGACCCACGGGTTGCAGGCGCGCAAGTCGCTCGGCCAGAATTTCCTCCTCGACGGACAGCTCCTTTCCCGGATCGCCGCGATACCGGGCGATCTTGCGGGACAGCGGGTGTTCGAGGTCGGGCCAGGCCCCGGCGGCCTGACGCGGGCGCTGCTCGGCGCCGGAGCGGAGGTGATCGCGGTCGAGCGCGATGATCGCTGCCTGCCCGCGCTGGCCGAGCTTGATGCCGTCTTCCCGGGGCGCCTCCGCGTCATCCATGGTGACGCCATGGCGGTCGATCCCCGGGTGGAGGCGGGGGAGGGCGCGCATATCGTCGCGAACCTGCCCTATAATGTCGGCACGATCCTGCTGGTCCGCTGGTTGGAGGCAGAGCCGTGGCTTCCCTGGTGGCGGTCGGCCACGCTGATGTTCCAGAGGGAGGTCGCGGATAGGATCGTCGCTGCGCCGGGGTCATCCGACTATGGTCGGCTCGCCGTGCTGGCGCAGTGGCGATCCACCGCCGTGCTGGCAATGAAGGTCCACCGCTCGGCCTTCACGCCGCCGCCCAAGGTCATGTCGGCGGTCGTCCATATCGTGCCCCGCACGGCGCCCGAGGGTGTGTCGGGCGCAATCCTGTCGAGCGTCACCGCTGCAGCCTTCGGCCAGCGGCGCAAGATGCTCCGTCAGAGCCTGCGACCGGTGGCGGGCGCTCTCGACGCGCTTTCGGACCTGGGTATCGCGCCGGAACGCCGGCCCGAAACCTTGTCGGTCGACGAGTTCGTGGCGATCGCCCGCGCGCTGACGCCGCAGCTCTCCTGACGCGGAGAGCCCGGCTCGATCAGCTCTCCGTGCCTGTCTCCGGATTGAGCAGCCGGTGAAGGTGCACGATGACATATTTCATCTGCGCATCGTCCACCGTCCGCTGCGCCGCGCCGCGCCATGCCTTTTCGGCGGTCGCATAATCGGGGAACACTCCCACCACATGGATGGCGTCGAGATCCTCGAATTCCAACGTGCGCGGATCCTTGACCCGACCGCCCATTACCAGGTGCATTTTGCTCATGTGCGCCCTTTCGAAGCCGTGATGGTTCGCGAGCGCTTCGCTGATCGACCCGGCGCGGTCAATCCCCGGTCAGGCGCTGCCCCACTTTGCGCGCGCCTTCGGCGACCTGCCGTCCCGTGCTCCCGACCGCGTCGCCGGCCTTGGCCACGCCATGCGCGGCGGCCTCGCGGATGTCCTTGAGGTCGGGAACGCGCTCCGAAAGGTCGCTCGCTCCAGCGCGGACCTTCTCGCTTGCGGTCGCCAGCAGCGCCGCGAGCGTCTTCACGGTTTCGGCCGCAGCGACCATCCTGGCGGTCTTGCGAGCGGCGGAGGTGGCGGCGATGCCGATCCGGGCACGCGGCAGCATAATCCCGATCAGAGCACCCGCGCTCAAGGCGAGCGCCGTCGCCGCGATCGGATGGTCGCGGATAAGGTCGGATGTTGAGTTCACCGCCCGTCCGGCGCTGTCGCGAGCGCCGGCCGCGAGGTCACTGCCCCGCTCGCGAGCGGCCGTGGTGAGCGACGAAGCCTTGTCGCGCACATCGTGTGCGACAGACGCCGCCTTGTCGCGGACATCGTGCGCGACGGTGGCCAGTTTCTCGCTCGCGGTTTCTCCGTCACGGGTCATGTGTTTCCCTTTCTTTCAAGGCGGTGCTTCAGGTCCTTCGCCTCTTGCCAACCTTTGCCGGCGAGAGCCGACAGCGGCTTGCGGAACAGCAGCGCCAGGAGAGCCGCGACCACAGAGGATATGGCGACGGGATGGCGTCGCACCGTCGTCTGGACATCCTGCTCGACCTTGTCGATGCGGGCTTTCGCGCCCTCGACGACATCCTGTTTGATTCGCGCGGGGCTGGCCCTGTTCCGGGCAAAGGCGAGAGCGCCCCGGAACTGTGCGCGCGCCGCATCGGCCCGGGCATTCGCGGCCCTCACATCCTCGATCCCGGCGCTCATGAGGGCATCGCCCGGATATGCTTGATCTGTCCCATGATGCCCATCGCCAGCAGGCCGAGTACGGCCAGCGCGACGATCACGGTCACGAGGAACGCGAAGCCGATGCCGATCAACGGCTCCAGACACAGCATCAGCCCGACGAGCAAGGTGACGACAAGCGCGATCCCGACGACCAGAGCGGCCACGGCAAAGATCGCGATGCGCTGCCCGGCGGCGAGGAGATACCGCGCCTTGACCTTGGCGCGATCCGCTTCGGCCGCCGCCAGCGCCTTGCCGGCCTCTGCCAGATGCCGGATGCTGTCCACCACCCCGGGTTCCTGGGGCGGAGCCGATTTCGCGCCGGGGGCCTCGCCTCCGGTCGGGTCGGTCTCTGTCGCCGTGGTCCGCACGATAAAGCGGCCTCCTGAGAATGGTTCAGTTCAATGGACGGGCATGCCTCCGCCCGCAACGATACGTCGCTGCGGTCAGGCTTCCTCGTCCTCGTCCTTGCGGTCGCTACCCTTGAGCAGGCGCATCATGACGAAGCCCAGCACCGCTGCCGCGCCAATCGCGACGGCCGGCTGCTTGCGCACGAACTCGCGCGCGTCGGCGACCAGCTGATCGACATCCTTGGCGTTCAGATTGTCCGCGACATCGGCCACGCTCCGGGCTGCGGTACGGGCATATTGCCCATAGTCCGGGCCGACTCGCTCATCGATCGTGCCGGCAGTGTCGGACATGAGCTTCGACAGCGACTGCAACGCCGACCCTGCCTTTTCCTTGGCGGTCGTCGCGGCATAGCGCGCGGTCTCCAGCGCCTGCTCACCGGCCGAGGAGCATTGCGCGCGCCACTGGTCGCCCGTGGACCGCGCGGACTGCGCGGCGGCGCTCGCGGCTTCCTTGGCGGAGCCTGCGGCGGCCTTCAGCGAGGCGATCGTCTCGCGCGCGCTGTCCTTGAACGCGCCTTGCTGCGAGGGCGAAGAAGAAAGCTGGTCCGCCAGCACATCGCCCGTGCTCCGGGTCGATTCGTTTTCCTCGGCGGACGGAAAGGGCTCTGAGCTTTCACCGGCTGCTGTGGTCATCGCTTGGGTCCATTCCTTAAGAGTTTCATGGCAGGAGCGTCATGCTACGCTGCGGCAACGATATCCAAATGCGCGAGCGATTCAACGGTTCCGCCGCCATTGATCTTCACGCCCCCGCTGGCTAAGCGGCAGCGCAGTTTTGCCGACCTGCCGCAAAGGAGCGACAATGACCGAAATTCTCGACATTCATGCCCGCCAGATCCTCGACAGCCGGGGCAATCCGACGGTCGAGGTCGATGTGCTGCTCGACGACGGATCGTTCGGACGCGCGGCAGTGCCCTCGGGCGCGTCGACCGGCGCCTATGAGGCGGTCGAGATGCGCGACGGCGACAAGGACGTCTATCTGGGCAAGGGCGTGCTCAAGGCGGTCGAAGCCGTCAACAGCGAGATCGCCGAGGCAATCATTGGCCGCGACGCCGAGGATCAGGCGGAAATCGACGCCGCGATGATCGAACTCGACGGTACCGCCAACAAGGGACGCCTCGGCGCCAACGCCATTCTGGGCGTCTCGCTCGCCGTGGCGAAGGCTGCGGCCGACGCGCGCGGGCTTCCGCTGTACCGCTATGTCGGCGGCGTGTCGGCGCATGTCCTGCCCGTGCCGATGATGAACATCATCAACGGCGGCGAGCATGCCGACAATCCGATCGACTTTCAGGAATTCATGGTCATGCCCGTCGGCGCCGACAGCCTGGCGCATGCGGTGCAGGTCGGCGCGGAAATCTTCCACACGCTCAAGAAGGGGCTGCACGAGAAGGGCCTTGCGACGGCGGTGGGCGACGAGGGCGGTTTTGCGCCCAACCTCGCCTCCACGACCGACGCGCTCGACTTCATCATGGCCTCGATCGAGCGGGCGGGCTACCGGCCGGGCGAGGATGTCGTCCTCGCGCTTGACTGCGCCTCGACCGAATTCTTCCGCGACGGCAACTATGTCATGACGGGCGAGGGCAAGACGCTGTCGCCCGCCGAAATGGCCGATTATCTCGCCGACCTCGTCGGCCGCTACCCGATCAAGTCGATCGAGGACGGCATGAGCGAGGATGATTTCGAGGGCTGGCGAATCCTGACCGAGAAGATCGGCGACCGTTGCCAGCTTGTCGGCGACGACCTGTTCGTCACCAACCCGGAACGCCTCTCCATGGGCATCGGCAAGGGCCTCGCCAACTCGCTCCTCGTCAAGGTCAATCAGATCGGCACGCTCACCGAGACGCTGGCGGCGGTCGATATGGCGCACCGCGCGCGCTACACCGCCGTGATGTCGCACCGCTCGGGCGAGACCGAGGACGCGACCATCGCCGACCTGGCGGTCGCCACCAATTGCGGCCAGATCAAGACGGGCAGCCTCGCGCGTTCGGACCGGCTCGCCAAATACAACCAACTCATCCGCATCGAGGAGCAGCTCGGCAGCGCGGCACGCTATGCCGGCGCGGCGATCTTCGGCTGATCGATGGTGGCGCGGGGCGGGCATCGGTTCGCCCCGCATTAACCAAAAATCGCTTGATTGCGCCGCCGCTTCGTGATTCCAGTGCGGCATGGCGGAATTGGCGAAGATCAGATCCTTGTTCGGCGTGGCGCTGGGGCCGGCCGTCGCCGTTCTGCTGCTGCTGCTGTTCGTGGGATATGCGGTGACGGGACCGAGCGGCCTGCTCGCCTGGGGGCATTATACCCGCGAATTGAAGGACAAGCGGGCTGAGCTGCGCGTCGTCGAATCGCGCCGGGCCGAGCTGGCGAACCGCGTCGCGCTTGCCGATCCCGAGCATGCCGACCCCGATCTTGTCGATGAACTGCTGCGTCGCAAGCTCAACGTGCTTCATCCCGACGAGGTTGTCGTTCCACTGAACTGACAAAATTGGTTTTAGCGGCGAATTTGGCCGTCCTTCGCCATTGCGCGGGTTGCGGTCGGCGCTCTATAGGACGCGCAATCCTCACCTTCCAGAAAGGATCAGGCTTGGCCAAGGCTCCCCGACGCACCGCCCCGAAGCAGCCCGCGGGCGACCATAACCAGCCTCGGCCTGAACAGCCCGGACCCTATTCCGCCAGCCGCGAGGAGATGACGGAATTCTATCGGCAGATGCTGCTGATCCGCCGTTTCGAGGAAAAGGCGGGACAGCTTT
>CAZJCT010000035.1:0-23167 GCA_964544675.1 uncultured Sphingobium sp. | reverse complement strand
ATCGAGAACCTGACGGGCTCGGCGCAGGCGGACACGCTGACCGGCGACGGCAGCGCCAACAGCCTCGACGGCGGCGACGGCAATGACATACTGACCGGCGGCGCGGGTGCGGATACGCTCACGGGTGGCGAGGGCGACGATACGCTCGTCGGTGGTGCAGATGGCGACACGCTGACTGGCGGCAATGGCACCGACACGGCGGATTACTCGGGGAGTTCGGCGATCACCCTCTCGCTCGGCGCGACCGGCACCGGGAGCGGCGGCGATGCGGCGGGCGATACGCTCAGCGGGATCGAGCATGTCATCGGATCGAGCTTCGGCGACGAGTTCACGCTTGAGCTCGGGCAGGGCTGGACCGTCGATGGCGGTTCCGGATCGGACAGCGTCCGCCTGGCCGACAACAGCGGGACCGTGGACGAGAACGGGCTGCTCAACGTCCTGACGCATATAGAGGAGATCGACTTCAGCGGGACCGGGGTCACCGCCGACCTGACCGTCGACTCGACCCTCATCCAGTCGCTGGTCGGCGCGGGCACGGCATCGCATCTGACGCTGGACTTCGACGGCGATGACTCGCTGACGATCGATGCCGGGGCCTTCTACAACCAGACCGGCAACGACTATAGCTTCTACAGCGACAGCGGCATGACGACGGAGATCGCAAGGCTGACCGTCGCCTGACGGGGCGTCAGTCTCTGATCAGTTCGACGAGCAGCGCGTCGAGCAGCAACATGCCCGCCGGGGTGACGCTGAGCCGTTCCTCGTGGAGGGTGACGAAGCCTTGCCGCTCGAGCCTTGCCGCCGCTGCGCGGTCGATGCCGTGGGGAGCGCCTGTCCGCTCCGCCAGAGCGGCGAGGTCGACGCCTTCGGCCAGCCTCAGGCCCATCATCAGCGCCTCGGTCCGGCGCGTGTCGGGATCGAGCGCCTCTTCCTCGACGATGCCATGGCCTGCGTTCGCCACCGCCGCCATCCAGTTTTCGGGCTTGCGATGCCGCCGCGTCGCGAAGCCACCAACACGGCCATGCGCGCCCGGCCCGATTCCCGCATAGTCGCCATAGCGCCAATAGGTGAGGTTATGGCGGCTCTGCTGTCCCGGTCGCGCATGGTTCGACACCTCATAAGCGGCGATCCCGGCGGCGCGGGTCATGTCCTGAGTCAGTTCGAACAGCGTCGCGGCATGGTCCGGATCGGCGGGCGTGAAGTCGCCCCGGCGCACCATCGTCTCGAAGCGCGTGCCCGGCTCGATGGTCAGCTGGTAGAGCGAGAGGTGCCCGGTCCCGAACGCAAGCGCGCGGGCGAGGTCGATGCTCCAGTCGCGTTCGGACTGGTCGGGCAGGGCGTAGATGAGGTCGAAGCTGACCCGCTCGACGCACCGCTGCGCGATGGCGAGCGCGCGCATGCCCTCGGCGGCGTCATGCGCGCGGCCCAGGAAGCGCAAGGTGGCGTCGTCAAACGCCTGGATTCCAAGCGACAGCCGGTTCACTCCCGCCGCCGCCGCGTCGGCAAAGCGTGCGGCCTCGGCGCTGTTGGGGTTGGCCTCCATCGTGATCTCGATATCGGGCGCGAAGCTCCAGAAGCGCGCCGCCGCGTCGATCAGCGCCGCCATCGTGGAAGGCGGCATCAACGAGGGCGTGCCCCCGCCGAAGAAGATCGAGGAGAGGACGCCGCCGCCCGTCCGCCGCGCCTCATGTGCCATGTCCGCGATCAGCGCGGTCCGCCACGCGTCCTGGTCGACGCTGTCGCGCACATGGCTGTTGAAGTCGCAATAGGGGCATTTGGAGACGCAGAATGGCCAGTGGATGTAGAGGGCGAGGGTCATGATCGGGCTGACGCCTAGTGCATCCGTCCCTCGGCGTCACCCCGGGCTTGACCCGGGGTCCCGCTTCCATGACGTCCAAGCGATGGAGCGCGATCAACAAGGCGGGTGGGTCTACATCATGGCTGATCGGTATCGCGGTACCATGTATGTCGGGGTCACGTCCTCACTATCGGCGCGCGTTCATCAGCATCGGACTGGGGAAGGGTCCGATTTCTGCCGGCGCTATGGTCTTGTCCGGCTGGTATGGGCGGAGCGTGGAGACGATATTGCGTCTTGCATCGCGCAAGAGAAACGATTGAAGCGCTGGCGCAGGCAATGGAAGTTCGAGTTGATCGAACGTGCCAATCCTGCCTGGCTCGACTTGTTCGAGCAGATTGTCTGAGACGCAGCGGGACCCCGGGTCGAGCCCGGGGTGACGGTGCTGTTGCGGAACCACACGGTCTTCAGCCCGTCTTTCACTCCGCCGTCACTTCCTCGGGCTCCTCGCCATGCTCGGCCGCCTGGCGCATCCACATCGTGGCATAGAGCCCGCCCCTGGCCAGCAGGTCGTAGTGCGTGCCCTGTTCGGCGATGCGGCCGTCTTCCAGAACGATGATGCGGTCGGCGTCCACCACGGTCGAGAGGCGGTGCGCGATCACCACGGTCGTGCGGCGGCGCGCGATGTTGCGAAGCACCTCCTGGATCGCCGCCTCGGTGCGGCTGTCGAGGGCGCTGGTCGCCTCGTCGAGGATGAGGATCGGGGGATCCTTGACCAGCGTTCGCGCGATCGCGACGCGCTGCTTCTCGCCGCCCGACAGCTTGAGGCCGCGTTCGCCGACGCGCGCGTCATAGCCCAGGGGCAAGGAGGCGATGAACCCGTCGATGGCGGCACCGCGCGCGGCTGCCTCCACTTCGTCCCGGCTCGCTCCGGCGCGGCCATAGGCGATGTTGTAGCCGATGGTGTCGTTGAACAGCACCATGTCCTGCGGAACGATGCCGATCGCCGCGCGCAGCGAATCCTGCTGCACCGCGCGGATGTCCTGCCCGTCGATGGTGATGCGGCCGTCGGTGACGTCGTAGAAGCGGAACAGCAGGCGGGCGATGGTCGACTTGCCTGCGCCCGACGGCCCGACGATGGCCAGGGTCTCGCCGCCGTTCAGGGTGAAGCTGACATCCTTCAGGATCGGGCGGTCAGCGTCATAGCCGAACGACACATTCTCGAACCGCACGATTCCGCTGTCGATGACCAGCGCGGGCGCACCGGGCGCGTCGACGATCTCCTGCGGGGTATCGACCAGGCGGAACATCGCCTCCATGTCGATCAGCCCCTGGCGGATCGTGCGATAGACCATGCCGAGCAGGTCGAGCGGCCTGAACAGCATCGCCAGCATGGTGTTGACCAGCACCACGTCGCCCGTGCTGAACTCGCCCCGGCTCCATCCCCAGACCGTATAGGCCATGGCACCGGCCATCATGAGGTTGGTGATCAGCGCCTGTCCGACGTTGAGCCAGGCCAGGCTGTTCTCGCTCTTGAGCGCGGCTGCCGCATAGGAGCGGATCGCGGCGCCATAGCGGTCGCCTTCGCGCTGTTCGGCGTTGAAATATTTGACGGTCTCGAAGTTGAGCAGGCTGTCGACCGCGTGACTGACCGCGTTGGTGTCGAGGTCGACCATGTCGCGACGAAGCTGGTTGCGCCACTCGGTCACGGTCCGCGTGAACCAGATATAGACGCCCACCATCGCCAGCGTCGCGACCACCATCCCGGGTCCGAACTTGAAGAAGAAATAGACGCAGACCGCGGTGAGTTCGAGGAAGGTCGGCGCGATGTTGAACAGCAGGAAATAGAGCATCACGTCGATGCTCTTGGTCCCGCGCTCGACGATCTTGGTCACGCCGCCGGTCTTGCGGTCGAGATGGAAGCGCAACGACAACCGGTGAAGGTGGCGGAAGACATGCTCCGACAGCTGGCGCGTGGCGTCCTGACCGACGCTTTCGAAAACGGCGTTACGCAGGTTCTCGAACAGCGTGCTGCCGAAGCGGGCGCCGGCATAGGCGACGACCAGCGCCATGGCGATCGCCACGCCCGGTTCCAGTCCCGGCGCCATGCGGTCGATTGCGGCCTTGTACGCAAAGGGCATGGCAAAGCCGATCGCCTTGGCGAGCACCATAAGGCCGAGCGCAAAGGCCACCCGCCGCCGCATCGTCGGCTGATCCTTCGGCCACAGATAGGGCAGAAAGCGTCGGAGCGTCGCCCAGATGGGGGGCGCTTCGGCGGCGGTGGGGGTGTCGGGAGGCATGGCCGGCGATGTAGGCGTCCGCGCGTCCCGTGCCAAGCGGGCTGCTGTATCAGGAATGGGGACGGAAGATCGACCAGCCCGTCGCATGCGCCAGCATCTCCAGCGCCTCGGTCCCCAGCTTCGAATTGCCGCTGGCGTTGAGCCCCGGCGACCAGACCGCGATGCTGGCCCGGCCGGGAACGACCGCAAGGATGCCGCCGCCGACGCCCGACTTGCCGGGAAAGCCGACGCGGAACGCGAAATCGCCGCTCGCGTCATAATGGCCGCAGGTCAGCATCAGCGCGTTGATCCGGCGGGCGCGCGCCTCAGACACCACGCGGCCCGCGTTCGGGTTGACGCCGTCGAGCATCAGGAAGCGACCGGCGCGCGCGAGCTGGACGCACGACATGGCGAGGGCGCACTGGTGAAAATAGAGGCCGAGCACATGCTCGACCGGATGCTGGATATTGCCGAACGCGCGCATGTAGTTGGCGAGCGCCATATTGCGGAAACCCGTCTCCGCCTCGCCGCGGGCGATGTCGTCATCGACATGGATGGCGTCATCGTCCGCCAGGTAGCGGACGAAGCGGAGCATCTCGGCGATCGCGTCGCGCGGGCGCGATCCGCCGAGCACCACATCCGACACGACAATCGCGCCCGCGTTGATGAAGGGGTTGCGCGGAATGCCATGTTCCGCCTCGAGCTGGACGATGGAGTTGAACGCCGACCCTGACGGCTCGCGGCCGACGCGGCTCCAGAGCTGATCGCCGGCCTTGCCGAGCGCCAGCGTCAGCGCGAAGACCTTGGAGATCGACTGGATCGAGAAGGGGGTGCCCGCATCGCCGGCGCATGCTTCCGCTCCGTCGGCGGTCAGGACGCACAGCCCGAACTGCGCCGGGTCCACGCGTGCAAGGCCGGGAATGTAGCTCGCGACGCTGCCGCGATCGCCTCGCGACGCCATCTCCCGGGCGATCCCCTCGACCACCTGCTGCAAATCCGTCGTCATGCGCCTGTCCCCCCGAACCGCTCCGCAAAGACCTCATAGCCGCACAGGAGGGGGTGACGCCATGGCCGTTCTGGAACGATTTCGTATCGAAGGTGTTGGGACAACAGACTGAACAGGTTCGGTATCTTGCGAGCGGACTGTTGCTCATGGGTCATGTGAGGAGGACATAATGGGAATTATTCTTTGGCTGATCGTCGGCGGTGTTATTGGCTGGCTGGCCAGCATCATCATGCGCACTGATGCGCAACAGGGCATTTTCCTGAACATCATCGTCGGTATCATCGGTGCGTTTGTTGGCGGACTGATTTTCGCCGGTGGCAGCATTAACGAGGGGATTACGGTTACATCGTTCCTCGTGTCGCTGCTGGGTGCGGTTGTCCTTCTGGCGATCGTCAACCTGGTTCGTCGCGGGTCGGTACGCTAACCGCTTCGCGCGCCACGGTACACGACAGGGTCCGGTCGCACGTCGGCCGGACCCTTCGTCATGTGCGACGCTGCGGAGCCTGTATCGAATTGTCGCAGTGCAAAAGATACAGCTTGAGCGGAGTGCCATGGCGGGATAATACACGTACTTCGCCGGCCCGCATTCCGGGTTCCGGTTTTGGCGGCATGGAACGAGCTTCCTTCCTATGAATATCGAACGCCCGTTCCGCGACATGTCGCCGAACGACGACCTGAACGACAGCCCCGAGGCGAGTCTGGCTACCAAGCGTCGCCGGTCGATCCTGATCGCGTTCGCCATCGGGGCCGCGCTCGTCATCGCGCTGGCGCTCTGGCTGGGTGGCAAGTCGGCCGACGAGGCAGCCGAAGGCGCCGCCGCGCCCGCGCAGGTCCCGCGTGTCACGGTCGTGGCGGCTCGGCCAACCGGTGTTTCGCTGCAGGTTTCGGGAACCGGCGCGCTCGCCGCCCGGCGCGAGATGCCCGTGGGCGTGGTCGGCGAGGGCGGCCGCGTCGTCAGCGTGCTGGTCGAACCAGGCACATGGGTGAAGGCCGGGCAGATTCTCGCGCGGATCGACCGCTCCGTGCAGGAGCAGCAGGCCCGCTCGCTGGCGGCCCAGGTCGCGGTGGCGAAGGCGGACGCCGATCTGGCGCAGTCGAACCTCGCCCGCGCCGAAAAGCTCGTCAGCAACGGATTTGTCTCGGCGGCCGATCTGGAAAGCCGCAGGGCGGCCCGCGACGCAGCGGTGGCGCGCGTCAACGTGGCTGCCGCTCAGCTTGAGCAGGCGCGGGCGACGACCGCACGGCTCGACATCCGGTCGCCTGCCGCCGGGCTGGTGCTGACGCGCCAGGTGGAACCGGGGCAGATCGTCTCGGGTGGATCGGGCGTGCTGTTCCGCGTCGCGCGCGGTGGCGAGATGGAAATGCAGCTCGCGGTCAACGAGACCGACCTTGAAAATGTATCGATCGGCGACAAGGCCACCGTGACGCCCGTGGGCAGCAATCGCGCGCTTACCGGCACGGTATGGCAGGTATCGCCCGTCGTCGATCCCCAGACACGGCAGGGCTTCGCCCGCATATTGCTGAGCTATGACCCGGCGCTGAGGCCGGGGGCATTCGCCCAGGCGACCATCACGACGGGATCGCAGACCGGATTCGTGCTGCCGCAATCGGCGGTGCTCAGCGATAATGGCAGCAGCTACGTGTTCATCGTCGATGCGAACAACCGGGTCGTTCGTCGCCCGGTAACCACCGGACCGGTGTCGGCCAACGGCGTGTCCGTGACATCGGGCATCAGGGAAGGCGAGCGCGTCGTGACGACCGCTGGCGGCTTCCTCAATGCAGGCGACCGGGTGCAGCCTGCGCTGGCGCGGCCCGCCGGGCAATAGTGCAGCGGACATGAACTTCCGCAACATCTCCGCCTGGTCGATCCGGAACCCGGTACCGCCCATCGTGCTGTTCATCGCGCTCTGCTTCGCGGGCGTGATGAGCTTCATGTCGATGGACGTGCAGAACGATCCCGACATCGATTTTCCCGTCGCGATCGTGACCGTCGCCCAGCCCGGCGCGGCGCCTTCGGAGCTGGAGACGCAGGTCACCCAGCGGGTTGAGGCGGCTGTGCGGCAAGTGCAGGGTATCGACGAGCTCAGCTCGACGATCACCGAGGGGCAGAGCGTCACGATGGTCCAGTTCGCCATTGGAACGCCCATCGACCGCGCGGTCAACGAGGTGCGCGACGCGGTGTCGGAAATCCGCTCCAACCTGCCCGAAGGCATATTGGAGCCCCAGATCCGGCGTCTCTCCACGTCCGGCAACACGCTCGCCTTTTTCAAGGTCGAAGCGCCCGACATGACGTTGGAGGAGCTGAGCTGGTTCATCGACAATACCGTCGCGCGGCGGCTGCTGGCCATTGAAGGCATGGGCGACGTCAACCGGCGCGGCGGCGTGTCGAGGGAAATCCGGGTGATCCTCGATCCCACGCGGATGCAGGCCTATGGCCTCACCGCCTCTTCGGTCAATTCGCAGCTTCGTCAGGTCAATCTGAACGCCGCCGGCGGCCTGGCGCAGATCGCCGGCAACGAGCAGTCGGTTCGCGTGCTCGGCAATGCGCGCAGCGCCGAGGACCTGGGCCAGACCCAGATCGCGATCGGCGGGGGCCGGACGGTCAAGCTGAATGACATCGCCGAGGTTCGCGATCTCTATGCGGAACAGCGCGACCTGTTGAAGTCAGGCGGCCGCCAGGTGCTTGCCCTTGCCTTCGAGCGCGCCAAGGGGGCGTCCGACGTCACCGTTTTCGACAGTGCTCTCGAAGAGCTGAAAAAGATCGAAAAGGAGACCCCCGGTCTCCGCTTCACGCTGCTCTTCACAAGCGTCGATTATGTGAAGGCGCAGTATGATTCCGCCATGCACGCGATGATCGAGGGCGCGCTGCTGGCGGTCGCGGTGGTCTTCGTCTTTCTGCGCGACTGGCGCGCGACCGTCATCTCGGCGCTTGCGATCCCGATGTCGGCGATCCCCAGCTTCTGGTTCATGGACCTGTTCGGCTTTTCGCTCAACGGCCTGACACTCCTGGCGCTCAGCCTGGTCGCGGGCGTGCTCGTCGACGATGCCATCGTCGAGATCGAGAATATCGTCCGGCACATGCGCATGGGGAAGAGCGCCTATCAGGCGTCGATCGATGCGGCCGACGAAATCGGGCTCGCGGTCGTGGCGACGACCAGCGTCATCGTGGCCGTGTTCCTGCCCGTCGCGCTGATGCCGGGCATTTCGGGTGAATTCTTCAAGAATTTCGGCCTGACCGTGGTGAGCGCTGTGGTGGTCAGCCTGGCGGTCGCGCGGATGATCACGCCGATGCTCGCCGCCTATTTCCTCAAGGCACATGGCGAGGCCAGCCACGGCGAGGGCCGGATGATGGACATCTATCTGGCCGTGCTTCGCTGGACGCTCGACGACCGGCGCCACCGTGCGATGGCGATGAGCCGGTCCGGCCCGCTGTGGCGGCTGCGTGGTCTGCTGACCGATCATCGCGTCTGGACGATGGGTATCGGCGGAGGTGCGTTCGCGCTGACGATCCTGCTGTTCTCGACGCTGCCGATGACGTTCCAGCCGGACATCAACTCCGACACGGCGCGTGTCGCGATCAGCCTCCCCCCTGGATCGACGCTGCAACAGACCACCGCAGTCGCCGACCGCGTCGCGACGATGATGAGCAACGATCCCGTGGTTGAGAGCGTCACGGAGCGCATTGATGTCGCGTCGGCGACGCTCTTCATCGCGCTGAAACCGGATCGCGAGATCAGCAGCCAGGAATTCGAACGGTCGCGCGCCAGGCAGTTCGCCCGGATCCCTGACGCGCGCGTGAATTTCCAGGATCAGAATGGCGGCGGCGGCGGCGGAACGGCGCGACCGATCAGCGTGACGATCGGCGGAGACGATCCGGAGGTGCTCGACCGGACCGCCCAGACGCTGGTGCGCCAGATGTCGGGTGTGAAGGAGATCATCGGTCCCCGGATCGAGGGCAATCTCCAGCGGCCCGAACTGGTCATCACCCCGCGTCTCGACCTGGCGGCATCGATGGGGGTAACCACCTCGGCGCTCAGCCAGGCGATCCGGATCGCGACTCTCGGCGACATCGAGCAGAATATGGCGAAATTCTCGCTGTCCGACCGGCAGGTGCCCATTCGCGTTTCGGTGGATGAGGGCGCGCGCGAGCGGATCGGCTTCATCCGCAACCTCCCCGTGCCGACGCAGAGCGGTGGCAGCGTTCCTCTGGGCGTCGTGGCCGACGTCGGGTTCGGGCTGGGACCGACGCAGATCGACCGGATCAATCAGGTCCGGCGGATCACCATCGGCGCTGACCTTGCGCAAGGATATGTCTCCGGCGAGGCGATGCAGTCGATCGACGCGCTGCCTGTGCTCAGGGACCTGCCGTCGGGCGTCACGCGCCTCGTGGTGGGCGAAGCCAAGTGGCAGGCCGAATTGATCCGCAACTTCATCATCGCGGTGATCGTGGGCATCATGGCGGTGCTCGCGGTACTGATCCTGCTCTATCATTCGGTCATGCCGCCCTTCGTCAACATAGGCTCGCTGCTTCTCGCGCCCCTGGGCGGCGGGCTGGCGCTTCATCTGGTGGGCATGCCGATTTCCATGCCGGTGCTGATCGGCCTGCTGATGCTGCTGGGGATCGTGGGCAAGAACTCGATCCTGCTTGTCGATTTCGCGCTGGAGGAAATGGCCGCCGGCGTTCCCAAGCGCGAGGCGATCATCGACGCCGGCCACAAGCGTGCGCAGCCGATCGTCATGACGACGGTGGCGATGACCGCGGGCATGGTGCCGACAGCTTTGGCGCTCACCGGCGACAGCGCCTGGCGTTCGCCCATGGGTATCACCGTCATCGGCGGATTGCTGGTATCGACGCTTCTCACGCTGCTGATCGTGCCCGCGACCTTCAGCCTGGCCATTGGTCTGGAACGCTGGATCGGCCCGAGGTTGCGGCGGCGGTTCCTCACCTACAAGCCCGAGGATCGCGAAGCCGACGAAGCCATGCCGCAGCCGGCGGAATAGCGCGCCACGCCTGCCATGAAACCTCCGCCCGCCGCGCGGACCATGAAACCCTCAAGCGGGCCGGCACGTTCGACCGCCATGCCGCCGTCTGCCCCCGCCAACAGCCTGCGTGCCATGCGGCTGTTCGCAACCGGGCTGCTGCTGTTCATGGCCCTCGTCTTCGCGGGCGCGAGCTGGGCGCAGCCGCTTCATCCTGCCTGGGGCTTCGTCCGCGCCTTCGCCGAGGCGGCGATGGTCGGGGGGCTGGCGGACTGGTTCGCGGTCACTGCGCTGTTTCGCCGGCCGCTCGGCCTGCCGATCCCGCACACCGCCATCATTCCGCGCAACAAGGACCGGATCGGCGACACGCTGGCGGCGTTCCTGCGCGACAACTTCCTGACGCCCGCCGTGGTCGCGCGCAGGATGGCGCGGCTTGATCTCGCGGCGGCGGCGGGACGCTTCCTGGCGCAGCCCGGCGGGGCCGGGGGCCGGTCGCGCCGGGGCGCGTCGCGGCTGATGGGGGACGCGCTCGCCGCGCTCGACGACGAACGGCTCGGCAGCATGGTGAAGAGCGCGATCGTCGACCGGATTCGCGGCTTCGATCCCGCGCCGCTGATCGGTCAGGCGGTCGAGGCGGCCATCCGCGACGGTCGGCACGAACCGGTGGTCCAGACGCTGATCGCCTGGGCTGCGCGCACGCTCGACGCGAACGAGGCGCTGGTCCGGCAGATCGTCCATGACCGGGCTGGGGCGATCCTGCGCTGGACGGGGCTCGATGAACGGCTCTCCAACGCGATCCTTTCAGGGCTTCAGAAGCTTCTGGAGGAAGCTGCGGCCGACCCCGCGCATCCGCTGCGCGACAAGGTGAGTGAGGGGCTGGAGACGCTTGCGGACAGGCTCCAGCACGATGCAGGGTTGCAGGACAGGGTGCGGCGGCTGCGTGACGAGATCGTCGACAACCCGGCGATGCAGGCGTGGATCGAAGGTCTCTGGCGGCAGGGTCGCGAGGCGCTGCTTCGCGCCGCCCGCGATCCGGAAGCGGCGCTCGCGGGCCGATTCGGCGACCTCGCGCGGCAGCTTGGCGAGCTGCTGCTGGACGACGCGGTCGCGCGGCGGTTGCTCAACCGCTTCGCGCGCAGGGTCGTGGTCGGCATCGCCAGCAGCTATGGCGACAGTCTGGTGAGGCTGGTCAGCGAGACGGTGCGCGGCTGGGATGCCGTGACCGTGACCAGCCGGCTGGAACAGGCGGTCGGCCGCGACCTTCAGTATATCCGCGTCAACGGGACGCTCGTCGGCGGACTGGTGGGCGTCGCCCTCCACACGATCGAGACGTCCCTCTGACGGCCTGTCAGATGCTCGGAACGGGTTCCGGGCCGGAATAATCGTAGAAGCCCTTGCCGGTCTTGCGGCCATACCAGCCCGCTTCGACGAACTTCACCAGCAGCGGTGCCGGGCGATATTTCGGGTCGCCCGTCGTCGACTGGAGCACCTTCATCACCTCGAGAATGGTATCGAGCCCGACAAAGTCGGCAAGCGTCAACGGACCCATCGGGTGGTTGCAGCCAAGCCGCATGCCCGCGTCGATGTCGCGAATCCCCGCAATGCCCTCGCTGAGCACGAAGCATGCTTCGTTGAGCATGGGGACGAGGATGCGGTTAACGATAAAGCCGGGCGAGTCGGTGGAATGGATCGCGGTCTTGCCGATCGCCTTCACATAATCCTCGACCAGATCGACCGTGTCCTGCGCGGTGGCGAGGCCGCGGATGATCTCCACCAGCGCCATGACCGGCACCGGGTTGAAGAAGTGGACGCCCAGGAAGCGGGTCGCGTCGGGCGACGCCTGCGCCAGCCGGGTGATCGGGATCGACGATGTGTTGGAGGCCAGGACCGCGCGATGGCCCAGCACCTTGCCGATCGCCTCGAAGATGTGGCGCTTGACCTCCTCGCGCTCGGTCGCCGCCTCGATCACCAGGTCGCAGCTCGCCATGGGAGCCAGCTCGCCGACGGGCGTGATTCGCGACAGCGTCACCTGCGCCGCCTGCATGTCCATGCGGCCCTTCTCGACGGCCTTCACCAGCAGCTTTTCGACGCCCGCCTTGCCCGCCTCGGCGCGGCTGACATCGACGTCCGACAGGACCACATCATAGCCTGCCTGCGCCGAAACCTGCGCGATGCCGGCGCCCATCTGCCCGGCGCCCACAATGCCAATCTTTCGCATATGCTTCCTTCTCACGGTTCATCGCGCCTGCGGCACGGTAAGCCTATCAGCCGGAGCGCAAGTGCATTATGCAACTGGCCATGGCAATAGCTGCGGCAGCGGGCAAAGGGGTCCTGTGGGGTGCGGTGGCGCTCCTGACCGTCGCGGGCGGACTTCTCCGCGCCGCGCCGTCCGTCACGCCCGCAGCGGGTGCCGTCGATGCTGCCGCCCGGGGCGATCAGGCAGCGCGTCCGTCCACGCCGCAATATTTCAAGAGCTGGGCCGTCGGTTGCGACAATGTGCTCCGGTGCGAGGCCGTCTCGCTTCTCGCCGAGGACAGCGGTCAGGGCGAGCCGGACTCGTCGGGAACGATATCCGTAGAGCTTCAGTTCGTGCGCGAGGGCGGACCGGGGGGGGCTCTCGAAATCTATGCCCGCAGCGTGGATACGCTGCCCGATCGGATGCGGTTGGTGGCTGACGGACGCGAGGTTGCCCGGCTCGACTCCGGGAGGCGGCCAGAGCATGCGGTCGTCGGTCCACAGGCGCTCGCCACCGCACGAACGATGGCCAACGCCGTGACGATCGAGGTTCTCGACCGCAAGAAGCGCCGTCTGGCTGTGATATCGACCGAAGGGCTCGCGGACAGCCTCCGCTTCATGGACGCGCGACAGGGCCGGGCGGGTTCGGTGACGGCGCTCGTCGCACGCGGCAATCAGCCGGCGTCGGCCGTCACGCCCGTTCCCGTCGTACCCCGAATCCGCCAGGTTCCCTCGCCCGATGCCGACAGCGTGCAGGCGCTGGCGCCGGCCGAGGTGCAGGCGGCGCGGGCCATCGCGCGATGCGATGCCAGCCTCGCCGCGACCGAGGTGAAGGAGCTTTACCCGCTCGACGCCGCGACATCGCTGGTGCTGCTCCCGTGCGAGGCGGGGGCGTATAATCTGAGCGTGGTGCCGCTGCTCGCCAAGGGCGTGGCGGGCGCGCGCACGATGAGCATCGCGCGCTTCGACCATCCGCCCGGTTTCACGGGCGAGCCGGGCAAGCCGCCTTTGGTCGTCAATCCGCTGTGGGATGCCCGGCGCGGTGTCCTGTCGAGCCTCGCCAAGGGCCGGGGGGTGGGCGATTGCGGCGCGTCGGAAGCCTATGTCTGGGACGGCGCGATGTTCCGCCTCGTCGAGAGCCGCGCCATGCATGTGTGCCGGGGCGCGTCGGAATGGATCAGGCTATGGACCGCGACGCCCGACCGCGCGGAGGTCGCCGCGCGCGCCGGCGCCTGACGCGGATAACTCAGTCGACCAAGGCGTCGGCGCGGGCGAGGTACAGCGAGAAGAGCCCGGCGGAATCGGTCCACTCGGTCACCGGCTCCCATCCGCCCGCGCGGAGCAGATACGCTGCCGACCGCGCGTCATATTTGTGGCTGCTCTCGGTATGGATGGTCTCGCCCGCCGTGAGGGCGAAGCGTTCGCCCGCGACTCGGAAATCGGCGTCGCGGGTCGCGACGAGATGCATCTCGACCCTCGCCGCCCCGGCATTCCAGCGCGCCTCATGCGCGAAGGCGTCGACGGGCACGGTGCCCGACAGCTCGCGATTGATCCGGTGCAGGAGGTTGAGGTTGAAGGCGGCGGTGACCCCCTCGGCATCGTCATAGGCGGGGATCAGCACGTCAGCGCCCTTCACCCTGTCCATGCCGATCAGCAGCAGGGCATCGTCGCCCAGCGACCGGCGCATGGCGCGGAGCAGTGCGGTGGCGCTGCCGGGGTCGAAATTGCCGATGGTCGATCCGGGAAAGAAGCCGAGCATCGGCAGACCGCGCGCCTGCCGGGGCAGGTCGAAAGGCCGAGTGAAATCGGCCTCTACCGGAACGACGTCGAGGCGCGGAAAGCGGCTCGACAGCCGCCGCGCGCTGTCGCGGAGGAAGTCGCCCGATATGTCCACCGGCACATAGGCCGCCGGGTCGATGGCGCTCAGAAGCAGCGGCGTCTTGCTCAGCGAGCCCGCGCCGAACTCGACGACGCAGCGCCCGGTGCCGATCGCGGCGCGGAAGGCGGGGCCTTGCGTCGCCAGTATCTCGGTCTCGGCGCGCGTTGGATAATATTCGGCAAGACCGGTGATCGCCTCGAACAGCTCCGACCCGCGCCGGTCGTAGAACCAGACGGGCGACGTGGCGCGCGGGCGGCTCGCCAGGCCGTTGAGGATGTCGTCGCGGAAGGCGGGATCGACTGCCTCGACCTCTGGTCGGTCGGCGAGAGCGACGGCTGGAGTCATGTGTCAAGATCCTTGGCCAGGCGCACGCCGGTCATTTGCCAGCGCTGATGCGGATAGAAGAAATTGCGGTAGGACGCCCGGACATGACCGCGCGGGGTCAGGCCGCTTCCGCCGCGAAGCACGAACTGACCCGACATGAACTTGCCATTATACTCGCCGACCGCCCCTTCGGCGGCACGGAAGCCGGGATAGGGGCGATAGGCGCTGCCGGTCCATTCCCACACGCCGCCAAACAGGCCCGCCAGTCCGCCGGGCGTCTCTCCGCCGCAGCGCGAGAGCGGGGCAGGGCCGCCGTCGTCGAGAAACTCTCCCGCCGCCGGGTCATGATGCGCGGCGGCGACCTCCCACTCTGCCTCGGTCGGCAGTCGTGCGCCTGCCCAGTGAGCGAATGCATCGGCTTCGTAGAGGCTGACATGGGTGACAGGCGCGGCGGGATCGACGGGGCGGCGGCCCCACAGGGTCATGGCGGTCCAGCCGGCATGATCGTCATGCCGCCAGTAAAGCGGGGCCTCGACGCGCTCCGCCTGAACCCAGGCCCAGCCGTCGGAGAGCCAGTGCGCCGGGTCGCGATAGCCGCCCGCCGCGATGAAGGCGGTCCACTCGGCATTGGTTACGGTGCGGCTGGCGAGCGCGTGGGGATGCAGCCAGAGCTGATGGCGCGGCCCCTCGCAGTCGAACGCGAAGCCCGTGCCGTCATGGCCGATCGCGTGGAGGCCCTGCGGTCCGGCGATCCAGTCCATCGGAGGGGTCTCGGTCGATGCATGGATCGGCGGCGCACCGTCAAGATAGGCCGGCTCGAGCGGGTTCTGCGCGAACAGGTGCAATATGTCGGTGAGCAACAACTCCTGATGCTGCTGCTCGTGATGAAGGCCCAGCGTCACGAGATCGAGGAGCGCGGGCGGCAGTCTGTCGAGCGCGGTGCGGAGCGCGTCGTCGACATGGGCGCGATAGGCGATCACCTGGTCGAGTGACGGTCGCGTCAGCAGGCCTCGGCGCGGCCGGGCGTGGCGGGCGCCCTCGGCCTCATAATAGCTGTTGAAAAGGAACGCGAAGTCGCTGTCGAACAGGCGATAACCGGGCACATGATCGCGCAGAACGAAGGTTTCGAAGAACCAGCTCGTATGCGCCAGATGCCATTTTGCCGGCGAGGCGTCGGGCATCGACTGGACCGTCGCATCGGCGTCGCTGAGCGGGGCGGCGAGTGCAAGCGAGAGCGCACGCACGCGATCATAGTCATGCGTCGCCGTGCCGCCGCTGACCGGTGATTGGGAAGGGGTCTCGCACCCCTCCGACGCGTGCCGTGTCGCCACCGCTGTCCCTTCCGCTCAGCGCCCGCATCCGAGCCGTCCCACAGGGCTATGTACGATCCGAAAGACGATTTGGTTGCACTATGGTGATGTTTCTGGCCGGAATCTGGTCAGCGCGACGCGCCGGGCACCCATTTCACGTCGCCGCCATCAGCGGCGTTGAGGGCGCGCGCGAGCACGAACAGCAGATCCGAAAGCCGGTTGAGATAGGCGAGCGCATGCGTGTTGAGCGGGCGCGAGCGGTGTGCGCCGACAGCCGACCGCTCGGCGCGGCGCACGATGGCGCGGGCGACGTGAACATGGCCCGCCGCCGCGCTGCCGCCCGGCAGGACGAAGCTGTCGAGCGGAGGCAGCGCCTCGTTCAGCCGGTCGATATCCTGTTCCAGCCGGTTGACCTGAGTCGCGATGATCCGCAGCGCCCATTCAGGATCGGGCGCCTCGGAAACGGGCGTGGCGAGGTCGGCGCCCAGGTCGAACAGTTCGTTCTGGATGCGAAGCAGCATCGTTCGATCGGTCCCGTCGGGCAAATGGGCGATCGCGACTCCGATGGCGCTGTTCGCCTCGTCGGTGTCGCCGATCGCCGCCATCAGCGCCTCGTCCTTGCCGATGCGCGATCCATCGACCAGCCCGGTCGAGCCGTCGTCGCCGGTGCGCGTGTAGATTTTGTTGAGCTTGACCAAGAGGTTGCGCCGCGACCTTATTTACCGCTGTTGAACAGCAGCAGGATGGCGACGAGCAGGATGGCCACCGCCTGGAAGGTGATGCGGGCCATCATCATCTTGTTCTGTTTGAGCCGCGCCGCGCTCGGCCCGGTGCCGCCGCTTTTCAGATCCTCCTCGGTCGTCCTGAGGAAGGAGATGATCCCCCGGACCAGCGCAACGACCGTGGCGATGGCAGCGAGGACGATGAGGATGACGAGGATCGTGTTCATGGCGCGAATGTAGGATCAGCCGATTCGGATTCCAACCGGAAAGCGCGCCTCGCGCCAGTCGGCCACAAGCTGAGCCGGATCGGCCCCCGCGGCTCTCAGCGAGGCAAGGGTCAGGCTCTGGTCGCGCTTCGCCAGGCGGCGGCCCGATGCGTCGATCAGCAAGGGGTGAAAGCGGTATGCCGGGGTCTGAAGCCCCAGCAGGGCCTGGAGCAGCCGGTGGACGTGGGTTGCCTCGCGCAGGTCGGTCGACCGGATGACGTGGGTCACCCCCATCCAGTCATCGTCGATCGTCGCGCAAAGGTGATAGCTGCCCGGCGCGTCCTTGCGCGCCAGCACGATGTCGCCAAAGGGCAGGGGGGCTGCGGCGACGGTCCCCGCGTCGAGGTCGGTCCATGTCAGCGGCCCCGCGCGGGCGGCGGCTGCCGCCATGTCGAGCCGCCAGGCATGGGATTCTCCCGCCGCGATCCGCTCGGCGCGCAGGATGGGGGGAAGAGCGGCGCAGGTGCCCGGATAGACTGCGCCATCGGGACCGTGCGGGGCGGAGGCGCTGGCGGCGATCTGGCGCGCAATGTCGGCGCGGGTGCAGAAGCACGGATAGGCAAGCCCGTCCCCGGCCAGCCGCGCGACCGCGTCGGCATAGACCGGCAGCCGCTCCGACTGGAGCACCACAGGCCCGTCCCAGTCGAGGCCCAGCCAGCGAAGATCCTCGACGATTCCGGTCACATGCTCGGGTCGCGACCGTGCGCCGTCGATATCCTCCACGCGCAGCCGGAACGTGCCCGCGGACGAACGGGCAAAGTCGTGCGCCAGCAGCGCCGACCAGCCGTGGCCGACATGAAGCCGCCCGGTCGGGCTGGGCGCAAAGCGCGTCACCGGGGCAGGGTCGGTCATGCGCATTGCGGGGCTTGACGCCAGGGGGCGGTCGATGCTGTCATGGCCCTGTCACGATCATCGGGGAAGGGTCGCGGCGTCAAAAGGAGCACTTGGGGGGACACGGAACCCATGTACCATCCGGACCGAATACGACATCCAGAAAACTGTCCGGCGTTGGTCCTGAACGCAGACTATACGCCGTTGAGTTACTATCCCCTGAGCCTCTGGCCCTGGCAAACCGCCATCAAGGCGGTTTTTTTGGATCGGGTGGACATCGTTTCCACCTATGACCGCAGGGTCCATTCACCCAGTTTCGACATGGCCATCCCGTCGGTCATCGCGCTCAAGCAATTTGTCAGGCCGTCGCAATATCCCGCCTTCACCCGCTTCAACCTGTTCCTTCGCGACCGTTTCACCTGCCAATATTGCGGATCGCCCAGCGACCTGACCTTCGATCATGTCATACCGCGCCGCCAGGGTGGCCGCACCACCTGGGAAAATGTCGCGACCGCCTGTTCCCCCTGCAATCTGAAAAAGGGCGGCCGCACCCCGCGCGAGGCGGGCATGAAACTGTTCGAGCAGCCGATCCGCCCGACCACCTGGCAGCTGCAGGACCATGGCCGCGCCTTTCCCCCCAACTATCTTCACGAAAGCTGGCACGACTGGCTCTACTGGGATGTCGAACTGCTCGCCTAGGACAGCCAGTCGAGATCGAGGTCGTTATAGCGGTTGGTATATTGCCCTATGTCGGTCAGCCGTTGCTCGTCGATCAGCGTGATCGTGCCGTCGCGGCGCGAGATCAGGCCCTCAAGCTCGAGCTGGCGGATCATGCGGTTCACATGGACCGACGTCAGCCCCACCGCGTCGCCGATCTCCTCCTGAGTCAGGCGCAGGTCGAACGTGTCGCTCATCCTGTCGTCGGTCATGCGCAGCCGGTCGGCGATGTCGAGGAGGAAGGCAGCGACGCGCGCCTTCGCGGTCCGGCGGCCGATCGAGGTCAGCCGGTCGCTCAGCGCGACCCGCTCGGCCTGCGCCACGACGAACATCAGCGCGGCGACGCGTGGCTGCTCGTCGACGAGACGGCGAAGCGCATGCTTGTCGAACGGGCAGACCACCGCATCGGTCAGCGCCACCAGCGACTCGTTGGCGCGCGAGTAAGCGGTGCTGGCGGTGCCGATGAAATCGCCCGGGAAATAGATTCGCAGGATCTGCCGCTGTCCATCGGGTAGCAGGCTGAAGCTCATCACCCGGCCTTCGGAAAGAACATAGAGGTCCGATACCGGTTCATTCTCCCGCTGAAGCATCTGTCCCTTTCGGATCGCTCGCGGATTTTCCTCAAGGCGGGCCAACGCTGCGGCTTCTGTATTGGAAAGGCGAGCGAATTTGCTCAGCCGAGCCGCAAAACAACTCTCAGTCACATGCCCCCACTTTCCCGCCGCCCCCTTGAAAACCGGGGGCATGGCCAGAACCTTCCTGTGCGATATCCACCGCTGCGCGCGAAAGCGCACTAAACTGAATTAAACCCTCAAAATCGCGCATCAACTTAGGTGCCCCGGTGTTAACTTCGTTCAGCCAGGGCCGCGAGGCCCCATAGGGCAAGCCAGGCGTCTTGCGCATGTCCCGCAAGCGGCTAATAGCGCGGAATGGATCGCATCATCATCGAGGGGGGGCGAAAGCTCTCCGGCCGTCTCCCCATTTCCGGAGCCAAGAACAGCGCGCTCGCGCTGCTGCCCTGCGCGCTGTTGACCGATGAGCCGCTGACGCTGCGCAATCTGCCGCGCCTCGCCGACGTTGACAGCTTCGGGCATCTGCTCAACCAGCTCGGCGTGTCTACCATGATCGAGGGCGCGCGTCCCGAGGATTTCGGGCGCGTGATGACGCTTCGCGCGGGGCGGGTGAGCTCGACCGTCGCGCCCTATGACATTGTGCGCAAGATGCGCGCGTCGATCCTGGTGCTGGGGCCGCTTCTCGCGCGCGCGGGCGAGGCGACGGTGTCGCTGCCCGGCGGCTGCGCGATCGGCAACCGCCCGATCGACCTTCACCTCAAGGCGCTGGAGGCGTTCGGCGCAACGATCGAGATCACGTCCGGCTATGTTCGCGCGCTCGCGCCCGATGGCGGGCTGCCCGGCGGCGAGTTCGCCTTTCCCTTCGTCTCGGTGGGCGCGACCGAGAATGCCCTGATGGCAGCGGTGCTCGGGCGCGGAACCTGCGTGCTGACGAATGCGGCGCGCGAGCCGGAAATCGTCGACCTTTGCAACCTCCTCGTCGCCATGGGCGCGGATATCGAGGGGATCGGCAGCGACAGCATCGTCGTTCATGGTCGCGATCGGCTGCACGGCGCGACATACGCTGTGATGCCCGACCGGATCGAGGCGGGCAGCTATGCCTGTGCCGCCGCGATCACCGGCGGCGAACTGGAACTGGTCGGCGCCCGCGCCGGCGACATGGTCGCCACGATCGCGGCGCTGAGGGAATGCGGCGTCCATGTCGAGGAGATGCGCGATTCGATCCGCGTTGCCGCGAACGGAGAGCTTCGCCCGCTGACGCTCGCCACCGCGCCCTTTCCGGGCTTCGCCACCGACATGCAGGCGCAGTTCATGGCCATGCTGACCCTTGCCAATGGGGCCAGCGTGCTGACCGAAACGATCTTCGAGAACCGCTACATGCACGTCCCCGAACTGGCGCGCATGGGGGCGGATATCGCGGTCAACGGCCGGACCGCCGTTGTGCGCGGGGTGCCCCGCCTGTCGGGCGCGCCCGTCATGGCGACCGACCTTCGCGCGTCGATGAGCCTGGTGCTCGCGGGCCTGGCCGCCGAGGGTCAGACGCAGGTCAACCGCGTCTATCATCTCGACCGCGGCTATGAGCGGCTGGAGGAAAAGCTCGCCGCTGTCGGCGCCCAGATCGAACGCGCGAGCGACGGTTAGGCCCCGGCGCGCAATAGGCGGGCCATGCACGGCTGGATCATTCTCGACAAGCCGCTCGGGCTGGGATCGACCCAGGCCGTCGCGGCGATCAAGCGGCTGCTCCGCGCCAACGGATCGGGCAAGGTCAAGGTCGGCCATGGCGGGACGCTCGACCCGCTGGCGACCGGTGTGCTGCCGATTGCGCTCGGCGAAGCCACCAAGCTGTCGGGGCGGATGCTCGACAGTGACAAGGTCTATGCCTTCACCATCCGTTTCGGCGAGCAGACCGACACGCTCGACGCCGAGGGCGAGGTGATCGCGACCAGCGATGTGCGGCCGACGCGCGAGGCGCTCGATGCGCTGCTGCCGCGCTTCACCGGCCCCATCGAGCAGGCGCCGCCCGCGTTCAGCGCGATCAAGATCGACGGCCGCCGCGCCTATGATCTCGCGCGCGCGGGCGAGGCGGTGGAGATGAAGACGCGGTCGGTGGTGATTCACGGCCTCACCCTGCGTCATCCCAGCGAAGGCTGGGATCGCTCGTTGTCTGGCGAAGACCAGGCCCCGCCCGACCCCAGCCTTCGCTGGGGTGACGAACCGGTGGACGAAGTCACCCTCCTGGCGCATGTCTCCAAGGGAACCTATATCCGCAGCCTCGCGCGCGATATCGCGCAGGCGCTCGGCACGGTGGGGCATGTGGTCATGCTCCGCCGCGAAAAGGCAGGGCCGTTCACGCTCGATCAGGCGATTTCACTGGACAAATTGGCGGGCGCTGCTACGGACGGCGCCTTGGCAGACCATGTGCTGTCATTGACGGCAGGGCTGGACGACATCCCGGCTCTTCCCGTCACTCCCGAACAGGCCAAGGCACTGCGACAGGGCCGGCCGCTTGTCGGGGCTCCCCGTAGACCGGGCCTGATGCTGGCGACCGAAGGCGATGTGCCGGTGGCGCTGGTGGAGGCTTTGGGACCCGAGATCCGGGTCGTGCGGGGGTTCAACATCTGATCGAAAGGAGCCACGATGTCGATCACTGCTGAGCGCAAGGAAGCGCTGATCAAGGAATATGCCCGTGCCGAGGGCGACACCGGTTCGCCGGAAGTTCAGGTCGCGATCCTGACCGAGCGCATTTCCAACCTGACCGAGCACTTCAAGGGCCACCACAAGGACAATCACAGCCGGCGTGGCCTGCTGATGCTGGTCAACAAGCGCCGCAGCCTTCTCGACTATCTGAAGAAGAAGGATGCGGGACGCTATAGCGAGATTATCGCGAAGCTGGGTCTTCGCAAGTGACGTAATCGTTCGGCCCGCTTCGGCGGGCCGTTTACGTATTAGGTTATCCCCGCGAAGGCGGGGATCCAGAGTTACAGGGCACGCCGTGTCACCCTGGGCTCCCGCTTTCGCGGGAGAACGAAAGACGGCTAATGGGGCCGCTCTGCATTGCGGCGGAGCCGCCTGGGGCAATGGATTGCCCCATACCGACCGGGCCGGACTGCCCGACATGCAAGCCCCGCCAGCAATAGGGCCGGCGGGTGGAAGGAAAACAAATGTTCGATGTGAAGACAGTTGAAATCGAGTGGGGCGGAAAGACCCTCAAGCTCGAAACGGGCCGTGTTGCCCGTCAGGCGGATGCCGCGGTCATGGCGACCTATGGCGAAACCGTCGTCCTGTGCGCGGTCACGGCCGCCAAGTCGGTGAAGGAAGGGCAGGACTTCTTCCCGCTCACCGTTCACTATCAGGAAAAATATTCAGCCGCTGGACGTATTCCCGGCGGCTTTTTCAAGCGTGAGCGCGGCGCGACGGAGAAGGAGACGCTCGTCTCCCGCCTGATCGACCGCCCCGTGCGTCCGCTGTTCCCCGAGGGCTTTTATAACGAGATCAACGTCATCGCCCAGGTGATGTCGTTCGATGGCGAGAGCGAGCCCGATATTGTCGCGATGATCGCTGCCTCGGCGGCGCTGACCCTCTCGGGCGTGCCCTTCATGGGTCCGATCGGCGCGTGCCGCGTCGGCTTCAAGGACGGCGAATATCAGCTCAACCCATCGCTCGGCGACGTCAAGGAAGGTCGCCTCGACCTCGTCGTCGCTGCCACCGACCGTGCGGTGATGATGGTCGAGTCCGAAGCCAAGGAACTGACCGAGGACGAGATGCTGGGCGCCGTCATGTTCGCGCATGACGAATGCCGCAAGGTCGTGGGCGCGATCATCTCGCTCGCCGAGAAGGCCGCCAAGGACCCCTGGGAAATCGACCTCAGCGACAACACCGCCGACATCAAGGCGAAGCTGAAGAAGCTCGTCGGTGCCGACATCGCTGCCGCCTACAAGCTGACCGACAAGTCGGAACGCTCGAACGCGCTCAATGCCGCCCGCGCCAAGGCGAAGGAATCCTTCGCCGAGGAAGGTCCGCAGACCCAGATGGTCGCGATCAAGACGATGAAGAAGCTCGAGGCCGATATCGTCCGCACCGCGATCCTCAAGGATGGCCAGCGCATCGACGGTCGTACCACGACGCAGATCCGCCCGATCGAGGCCATGGTCGGCTTCCTGCCGCGCACGCACGGTTCGGCGCTGTTCACGCGTGGTGAGACGCAGGCGATCTGCACCACCACGCTCGGCACCAAGGACGCCGAGCAGATGA
>CAZJCT010000034.1:0-23339 GCA_964544675.1 uncultured Sphingobium sp. | reverse complement strand
ATGGTATCATCGCGTCGTCGGCGAGGGGCGCTGCCCGATCGTCGACACCTATTGGCAGACCGAGACGGGCGCTTGCATGATGACGCCGCTGCCCGGCGCCCATGCGCTGAAACCCGGAGCGGCGGCGATGCCGATGTTCGGCGTGAGGCCGCAACTGGTCGACAATAACGGCCAGGTGCTCGACGGGGCGGCCGAGGGCAATCTGTGCATTACCGACAGCTGGCCGGGGCAGATGCGCACCGTCTGGGGCGATCATGAGCGCTTCTTCCAGACCTATTTCACCACCTATCGCGGCAAATATTTTACCGGCGACGGCTGCAGGCGCGACGAGGACGGCTATTACTGGATTACCGGCCGAGTCGACGACGTGATCAACGTGTCGGGCCACCGCATGGGCACCGCCGAGGTGGAAAGCGCGCTCGTCGCGCATGCCCTGGTCGCCGAGGCGGCGGTCGTGGGCTTCCCGCACGCGATCAAGGGCCAGGGCATCTATGCCTATGTGACCCTCAACGCCAATGAGGAAGGGACCGAGGAGGTCCGCCGTGCCCTCATCCAGTGGGTTCGGCAGGAGATCGGGCCGATCGCCACCCCCGACGCGATCCACTTCGCGCCCGGCCTGCCCAAGACGCGCAGCGGCAAGATCATGCGCCGCATCCTGCGCAAGATCGCGGAGGGCGATACCTCCAATCTGGGCGACATCTCGACGCTCGCCGATCCGTCGGTGGTTGACAGCCTGATCGGAACAAGGTCCCTTGCGCCGGCATGACCGGCACGATCCTGATCGCAGACGACCATCCGCTGTTCCGGCAGGCGCTCGCCATGGCGGCGTCGATCGTCAGGCCCGAGGCGCGCATCGTGGAGAGCGCCAATCTCGCGACGGCGGTCAACGAGGCGGTGGCGGCGGATGACCTGATCCTGATCCTGCTCGACCTCAAGATGCCGGGCGCGGACGGCTATTCGGGGGTGGCGCTGCTCCACGCCGAAAAACCGGGCGTGCCGATCCTGGTGGTGTCGAGCGCCGACGCCGGGGAGGCGGCGCGCAACGCGCTGCGGTTCGGCGCGGTCGGCTTCGTCGGCAAGGATTCCGACCTTTCGGTGATCGAGGATGCGATCCGCGACGCGTTGTCGGGCAAGCGCTTGCCGCCGCCGACCGACGAGGTCATCGATCCGGTGGCGGAGAAGATCGCCGCCCTGACGCCGACGCAGCTCAAGGTGCTGCTGGGGGTGATGGAGGGTCGGCTCAACAAGCAGATCGCCTATGACCTGGGCGTCAGCGAAGCGACCATCAAGGCGCACATGACCGCGATCCTCAAGAAGCTCGACGTTCACAACCGCACGCAGGCGGTACTGGCGGCGCGGGCGCTCGGGCTTTCGCTCACCCACGGATGATGGCGCGTTCAACCGATCAGGCTCTATTCGGCGGCGTTCGGCAGAGCACTGTCGGCCAGCAGGGACTGCAGCGCGTCGATCGCGACCGGCTTGCGCAGGACCGGCACGCCCAGCAGCCGGGCGCGCGCTGACCAGGCGCCGGGCGCGGCGGCAGTGACAAGGGCGTGCCGCGCCCGAGGGCGGGCAGCGCGCAGCCTTTCGATCAGCCCGAGGCCGTCGAGCGCGTCGCCAAGATCGAAGTCGATGAGCGCGATCGCATAATCGTCCGCCAGCGCCAGGGCTTGCTCCGCGCCGGCGGCGGTAACGACCCGATGCCCCAGCGATTCGAGGAAGTTGCGCAACGCCTCGCGATTGGCGGGGTCGTCGTCCACCGCCAATATCGTGAGGCGCGCGGCCTGAGGCTGTGGCGGCGAAACCGCAGTCTGTGAGGGAAGGGGAGCGCACACCGCCGCCGCGTGCGGCAGCGCGACCGAAAAGCGGCTGCCATGTCCCACTCGCGACGCCAGGGTGACGGTCGCACCGAGCACGCGCGCGGTGCGCTCGACGATCGCGAGGCCGAGGCCGACACCGCCCTCCGCCGCGTTGGGCAGCCGCTCGAACTCGCGGAAGATCGCGTCGCGCTTGTCGTCGGGAATGCCCGGACCGGTGTCGATCACGTCGATGCGGGCGCTCGACCCGCGTCGCCTCACCCCGACGAGGATCGCGCCGTGCGTGGTGTAGCGGATGGCGTTGGACAGGAAATTCTGGACGATGGAGCGCAGCAGGCCGGGGTCGGTCTCGACCACGGCGTCGCCCGGCCCGAGCGTCAGCTCGAGGTCGCGTTCCCTCGCCAGCGGCCCCATGGTCTCCACCAGCCCGGCGAGCAGCGGGCGAAGCTGCACAGGCTGGCGTTCCGCCGTCACGCCGCCCGCGTCGAGGCGCGAGATGTCGAGGAGCGCGCGCAGCAGCGATTCCGCCGATCCGATCGAGCGGTCGAGGCGATCGAGGATCGGTCGCTGCGCGTCGGAAAGATCGCGGGCCAGCGCCGCCGAAAACAGGCGCGCGGCGTGCAGCGGCTGGAGGAGGTCGTGGCTCGCTGCGGCGAGGAACCGCGTCTTTTCGGCATCGGCCTTGGCGAGTGCCTCATTGGCGGCGCTCAGTGCGCGGGTGCGTTCCCCGACCCGGCCCTCCAGCTCGGCGCGCGCCTTTTCTAGGGCGGCGAGCGCCTGCGCCTCGGCGGTCACGTCGGTAAAGCACATGACATAGCCGCCGCTGGGCATGGGTCCGCCCACCGTCTTGATGATCCGGCCATCGGGACGCACGCGCTCGAAACTGTGGGGCAGGCCGCGCCGCATGTGGCTGAGCCGCCGCTCGACATGGCTCTCGACCTCGCCCGGCCCGCATTCGCCGCGCTCGGCATTGTAGCGGATCAGCTCGGCAACGGGTGCCCCCACGCGCACCATGCCGTCGGGATAGCGGAACAGGTCGACATAGCGGCTGTTCCACGCGACGATGTTGAGATCGCGGTCGATCACGCTGACGCCGGGGTCGATATTCTCCAGCGTCGCGGCGAGCAGCCCCTTGGAGAAGCGGAGGCTCTGACCGGTGTCGTCGAGGATCCGCGCGACCTCCTGGTGGGTCAGGTTCGATCCGTGAAGCGCCGATCCGATGAAGGCGCGCGCGGAGGGAAGGCCGACGACGCTCGCGATCATGCGCTCGGCGGTGCGGATATGGCCACGCTCGATGCGCGCGCCATGGTCGAAACGTCCAAAGGCGTCCGCTGCCGCTTCCGGCCCGACGAAGCGCGCGACATGGTCCTTCAGCGCGCCGATGTCGGTCACCGTGTCGGGGCGGCTATAGGTGTCGCGCAGCAGCGAGGGCAGGGCGGCGGCGCGCACGCGCCGGGCGGTCGCGATCGAGAAGGCCGCCAGATTGGCGCCGAGGCTCCACAGTGAGCCATGGCTGATCGGACTCAGCCCGTCGACGCCGAGCAGCGCATGCGGATCGACAAGCGTGCCGGCGAGGAGGTCGAGCCAGGGTTCTCCCCCGACCTGCGGCAGTGCCAGCGTCCATGTCCACATCAGCAGGCCGGCGATCAGTCCGGCCTTCGCCGCCACGGCGTCGCGGTTGCTGCCGAGAACGGCAAGGATCAGCACGGGCGCGAACTGGCTCATCGCCGCGAAGGCGACCAACCCGATGAGCGCGAGCCGCTGGTCAGCGGGCGTTTCGACCGCCCATCCGAACGCGGCCAGCATGATCAGCGCGATGGCGATGCGGCGCGTGGTCAGCAGCGCCTGGCCCAGCTCGCCGCCACCCCGCAGGCTCTCCGACCGCAGCAGGAGCGGCGCGACGAGATCGTTGGAGACCATGGTCGCAAGCGCGATCGCCTCGACAAGGACCATGGCGGTCGCGGCAGACAGGCCGCCGAGGAACACGATCAGCGCGACCGGTTCGAGCCCTTGCGACAAGGGCAGCTGGAGCACGAACTGGTCAGGCGCGACGGTCGGGGGCAGTATGGCCAGGCCCGCCGCCGCGATCGGCAGGACGACGAGCAGCGTCGTGATCATGTAGCCGATGAACGGCCAGCGTGCGCGCGCGATGTCGGCGCCCGATTCCGCTTCGATGACGGTGACGTAGAACTGGCGCGGCAGGCACACGATGGCGCTCATCGACAGGATGGTGATGACGAAGAAGTCCATGCCCAGGCTGCCGGGGTCGAAATTGCCGGCGAGCTGCGCGATCCCCCCTTGCCGCAGGCTCGTGTCGGTTCCGGCAAGCAGGACCAGCGCCAGCAGTCCGGCCATCAGCAGCGCGCCCAGCTTGATGAGCGATTCGACACCGACGGCGAACAGCACCGCGTCGTTACGGCCCGACGCCTCGTAACGGCGCGTGCCGTAGGTCATGGCGAACAGCGCGAGGCCGGTGGCCGATACCGCCATCGCGATGACATAGCTGTCCGCGCCGGTGATGAGGCCGTAGGCCGTGCCGAGCGAGCGGAGTTGCAGCGCCAGATAGGGGATGCTCCCCAACAGCGCGAGCGCGGTGACAAGCGCCGCCACGCCCTGGCTGTTGCCGAACCGGCCGCCGACGAATTCGGAGATCGAGTTCGCGCCGTCGGTCTTTACCGCATCGACGATCCGCCGGAGGAAGCGATGCCCCAGCAGGAACACGAGGATCGGACCGAGATAGATGGGCAGATAGGACCAGCCGTCGGCCACCGCGCTGCCGACCGCGCCGTAAAAGGTCCAGCTCGAGCAATAGACCGCCGGGCCCAGCGCATAGGCGGCCGGGCGGAGCCAGGAGCGAACGCGCGGACTGCCGGTACCGTCCGCCCAGGAAGCAAAGGCGAACAGCCCCAGAGCGTAGAACATGGCGACTGCCAGCGGCAGCGCGTCGAGCATCCGTCCCCCATTCCCGGCCCGTTGATCCGCCCGGACGCGGTGTCCGGCGCCTATGTCCCGGTGCCATCATCCCCGTGCGGTGCGGCACGCGCCGCCGGATGGGTCACGCTAGCGCATTTGCCATGCGAGTGCATGCGGCTTTTGCGGCCCGGCCCCCCGTCAGGGATGTCCGATCACCCGGCCGATTTCGGACAGCAGGGCGTCGGGCGAGACGGGTTTGCCGACCAAAGTCGCGTCCTGCATCGACGGCGGCAGCTGTTCGCGCGCATAGCCCGATACGACGGTGAACGGCGTGCCCATCTGTTTCAGCCGCAGCGCGACCGGCTCCGAGGTTTCGCGGCCGAGATTGACGTCGAGGATCGCGCCGTCGCAGCCCGTTCGCTCGATATGGTCGAGCGCGGCCTGCACCGATGCGGCGGGGCCAATGACATGATAACCCCTCTGGTCGATGAGGTCGGCGATCTCGATCGCGACCAGAGCTTCATCCTCGACGATCAGGATGCGGCGCGGGCCTCGCGGGTCTTCGGTCCTGACAGGCGAATGAGCCGCCGGCGGCTCGGCGGTGATGAAGCGCTCGTCAAGGACGCGTCCGGCCGCGCATTCGAGCTCCCATACGAAGCCGGTGGGCGGGTACCGGACACTGGGCTTGCAACCGAGATTGGCGCCAACCATCCGCCCGATCACCGTCGATCCAAAACCCGAATGGTCGGGGGGCACGACCGGCGGGCCGCCGCTTTCCCGCCAGCGCATCCAGAATCGTCTTGCATCAGGGGCATCGCCGCACAGCCCCCATTCGATGGCGACGCGGCCGCTTTCGCTCGACCATGCGCCATATTTGACGGCGTTGGTCGCAAGCTCATGAAGCGCCATGCCCAGCGTCTGCGACGCGGCGGCATTCACTTCCACCCGAGGTCCGTCAAGCGTGATGCGAGGCCCCTGTACGTCAACGAAATGCGAAAGCTGCGCGGCGAGCAGGGCGTTCAGCTGCACCGCCCGCCAGTCGCCCTTGATGAGCAGGTCCTGACCTGCGGCGAGCGATTGCAGCCGGTTGGTGAAGCGCTCCAGAAAGGCATCGGCACCGGTCGCGGCGGTGTGACGCGCGATCGCCTGGATGACCGCCAGCATGTTCTTCGACCGATGGTTCACCTCGCGCATCAGCATGTGGACATGGTCCTCCTGCCGCTTGCGTTCGGTGATGTCGAAGCCCGACGGCACGATCAGCCGGACCTGCCCGTCGCCGCCGAGGATCGGCGACAGCATGAAGTCGATCGTCATGCGCGTGTCGCCGGCCATGCGGACAACCGCGTCGTAGCGGACGACCTTGCCCCGCGCCGCGTCCGCCACCGCCGTTTCGAGGCGCGCCGCTTCGAACGGGTCGTGCGACCACCAGTAGCAATCCCAGAACTTCCGCCCGATGACATCGTCGCGCGCCAGACCGCCGGCTTCGAGCGCAGTGGCGTTCGCCTCGACCATCGTGCCGTCGAGGTCGAGAACGCCGACGAAAGCGAGCGTTCCGTCAAGGATCAGCCGCTGCAGCCGCTCGGATTCGCGCAGCCGGTCTTCCGCCGCCTTTCGCGCGGAAATGTCCTGCACCGTGGAAATATAATAATCGGGCGCGCCGTCCGGCCGGCGCACGCACGAAACCGTCAGCTCGATCCAGACGGTCGAACCATCCTTGCGGACATAGCGTTTGTCGAACCTGTATCGATCGATCTCGCCCGACACCACTCGTTCAAGCAGCGCGAGGTCGCCGTCCAGATCGTCGGGATGGGTGATGTCCTGAAACGTGCTGTTCAGCAGTTCGTCGGGCGCATAGCCCACGATCTCGCAAAGCCGCGCATTGACCCGCAGCCAGCCGCCGTCGGGAGCGACATGGGCGATACCCACCGAGGCATTCTCGAAGGTCGCGCGGAACCGCTGCTCGCTCGCCTCCAGCGCCGCGCGCGCTTTGACATGCTCGGTGCGGACGTCGAGATAATGAAGCGCGCCGCCGATCTCTCCGTCGGGGAAGCGCCATGGCTTCATGGCCCAGCTGACCCATTGTGGATCGCCCCCGCGTTCGATCCGTTCTTCCTGCGCCGAATGCGCTTCCCCGGCCAGGACACGCTGGTGCAACGCCCGGCGTTCGCTGTCGATGTGGGGCAGCAGGTCATCGACCGTCAGCCCTGCGACCGCGCTATCCCCGGCGAGGCCGCAGTCGTGCAGATAGAGCGGGGATGCGGCGATACAGCGCATGTCGCGGTCGAACATCGCCATGGCGACAGGGGCCTGCCTTACCAGAAAGGCGAGTTGCTGCGCCTCGTGCGAGGGGGCTCCTACGGCTGAGCGGGAAGCGCCATCGTCATCACTCATCGCGACGCCCTGCGACTGGTGCCGAGGCGGACCGCGCCCCCTTCAGCCGTAAGGTCAAACGCCATCTCCTCCCGTGGCGCGGAACGACCGCGCGGCTTGTCATCATAGCCGGGGGCAGGGGAGGATCAAGCGCAACTTGGCGCGTGGCTTCATCGCATCCGCGCCAAAGATCAGCGGCCGCGCCGTGGAGATGAAAGGCAAGGGGAATTGTCCACTGATTATGACCATTGCGTGACAATGCACCCTCTGTCGCGGTGAAGAATATCGATTCCTTCATTTGTTACAGAAAAAGCAGCGATCCCGGCGCATGTCTTCAAAGCGTCATAATGAAGCTTAAAGGAGCCAATGGACGGCTGCTTGTTGACGTGGCGGACGTCGTGGGAGATTTGCTTGATGGCCGTAGCGATGACCACCCGTTCCGTGGCGACCGCCTATGATCGCTGGGCGCCGGTTTACGACATGGTATTTGGTCCCGTTTTTCGGGAAGGACGCAGAAGCGCGGTCCGCGCCGCCGAGCGGATCGGCGGCAAGGTGCTGGAGGTCGGTGTCGGCACCGGCATTTCGCTGCCCGACTACGGCCCGTCATGCCGGGTCACCGGCGTGGATATCTCGGAGGACATGCTCGCAAAGGCGCGTGAGCGGGTCGAGCGTCAACAGCTCCGCAATGTCAGCGCGATCGCGGTCGGCGATGCCGAGGCGCTGGATTTCGCCGATGACTCCTTCGATGTCGTCGTGGCGCAATATGTCGTGACCGCGGTCGCCAATCCCGAGCGCGCTCTCGACGAGTTCGCCCGCGTCTGCCGCCCCGGCGGCGAAATCATCATCACCACGCGCGTCGGCGCGGAAAAGGGCTTTCGCGGCGCCGTCGAGCGCACGCTGATGCCGGTTACCAGCCGGCTCGGTTTCCGGACCGAGTTTCCGTTCTCGCGCTATACCGACTGGGCCGCGTCGCGCGGCGATGTCGAACTGACCGAGCGCCGCGACCTGCCTCCGCTGGGCCATTTCTCGCTCGTTCGTTTTGCCAAGCTGTCTGTCTCAGGGGAGGAAAACTGATGCCGCGTCTGCGTAAACTGCGCTTCGAAGACGAGCAGGGAACCGCCGGTTTCCGCGCGCAACTCGCCGAGCAGCGCTGGGACGATCATCGCTATTATCACCACAGCCTGATCAATCAGAGCCTGCACTTCATCAGCGCGTGCACCTTCATCACGGCCTATCTGGTGCTGTTCGTCGATCCGGCGCTCGCCAGCCTGCTCGGCTGGGGCGTGGCAATGACCAGCCGTCAGGCCGGCCATTTCTTCTTCGAACCCAAGGGCTATGACGTCGAGAACGACGCAAGCCACGAGTATAAGGAAGAGATCAAGGTCGGCTACAATCTCGCGCGCAAATATGTGCTGATGGGCCTGTGGGTGGCGATCCCCGTCGTGCTGCTGTTCACGCCGACATTGTTCGGCACGCTCGAAGCGCCGACCGGTTACGTCGATTATGCGCGTCATGTCGGGTTCGGCTGGCTGTTCCTCGGTGTCGGCGCGCTTCTTCTCCGCGTCCTCCAGCTCTGGGTCCAGCGCGATCTGGAAACGGGCATCGTCTGGGCGACCAAGATCATCACCGATCCGTTCAACGATTTCCGCCAGTACAAGTCAGCTCCGCCGCAGCTGATCCGCAAGGTTCAGGAAGGTCGCGGCGCGGCCGCCTGAGATCGGGACGGCTCCCGGACGCGCCCGACCGGCGCGCCGGGACCACCAGCATTCTACCGGCACGGGCGCGGCAGATCTATGTCAGTCGCGCCCGCAGGCTTTCCTTCAGCACGCCGCGACGCAGGTCCTTGTTCGTGGCGGCTGGCCCGTCCCACCAGCCATCGTCCTGCATCGCCTGCGCGGCGGCGACAAAGCGCGCGACGATCTCGTCGAACAGCGCGTCGTCGATATCGAGGCTGAGGATGAGACGGCCGGTGCCGACCCAGCTCAGCGCCAGGCCTTCGCTGCGGAGATAATATTGAAGCATCCAGTTGTAGCGCGACGGCCGGGTGTAGAGGACCGTCCAGACGGTCGACAGCGCCTCGATCCGCACCGGGATCGCTTCGGCTTCGAGCGCCGTGTTGAGACGCTCGGCCCGCGTGCGCCAGCGATCGTCCAGCCCGTCGTACAGCGCCTTGATCTCCGGCGTGTCGAGGCGACGCAGGAAGGCGTTCATCGCGCCCATCACCACGGGATGCGAGTTGAACGTCCCGCGCGCGAAGCAGATGTCGCCCGGACGATCCTCGCGGAACCGCTTCATCAGGGCCGCGCGGCCGGTCAGCACGCCGACCGGCAGCCCGCCGCCCAGCGTCTTGCCCCAGGTGATCATGTCGGGTTCGATGCCGAAATGGTGCGCGAAGCTGCCGGGTGCGAACCGGAAACCAAGGAATACTTCGTCGAAGATCAGCACGATTCCGCTCGACCGGCAAACATCGGCGAGGCGACGAAGCCATTCGACATAGCCGTCAAGATCCACCGCCGCGCTGCGGCCCGAATCGACAAGCTGCCCGTCCGACGGCGCATTGCCGTTGGGGTGGAGCGCCTGCAGCGGGTTGACGAGGACGCAGGCGATGTCGGTGCGGTGGCGAAGCACGTCGAGCGTCCGCTCCGACCGGTCGGCGAGTGTCAGCGTGCGGTCGGCCGACACCGGGTTGCCGACGCCGGGCTGAACCTCTCCCCACCAGCCGTGATAGGCGCCCGCGAAGCGCACGATGCGCGGACGCCGCGTATGATAACGCGCGAGCCGCACGGCCTGCATGACAGCTTCGGTGCCCGACATGTGGAACGACACCTCGTCGAGGCGCGACAGCGCGCGCAGCCGTTCGACATTGTCGGCGACGATCGGATGAAAGCCCGCCAGAACCCCACCCAGCGCCTCGGTCCGCTCGAACCCTTCGCGCATCGTCTGCTTGTAGAAGGCGTTGCCGAACAGGTTGACTCCATAGGAGCCGGTCAGGTCGATGAAGCGGTTGCCGTCGAGATCGGTCAGCCACGCGCCGTCCGACGCCTGGTAAAAGGCACCGACCGGCAGATGCTTCCGCACCGTCGGGCTGAACTGAAAGGGCACGCGGTAGCGGCCGGTGAACTGCAGGTCGGATACGCCCTCGCTCGCCTGGGCCGTCAGCGCCACCGTTTGCGGGAAGCGCTCGGCATAGAGGTCCGCCAGACGCCGGAACCCGGCCGCGCGGCGCTCCGCCACCGCATCGTCGCAGCCGTCTGCGCGGAAGAAGCGATCCTCGCCATATGCGTAGAAGGGAAGCTGCGCCGCCAGCCGCTTGGCCATGCGGACATGGCCCGCGAGCGAGCGGTGCTTGGCGCGCGACAGGCGAAGGCGTTCACGTCCCTTGGTGGCGATCAATACCCCTGCGGCGGTAGCGCCCAGCAAGGCTGCGAGAAATTTGCTGTCCATGATATCCTGCAAATGGCCAATGCCGTTCCAGACTCCTTCTCGGTGACATCCTCGTGACAATGCGCTCGTCCCTGATCCGCCTGCTGATGCATGAGGACCTGAACTTCCTCCTCACCAACCGCATTCCCCGCCGGCTGGCGACTCAGCTTGTCGGGCGGCTCGCGGCGATCGAGCATCCGCTGATCAGCCGCCCGGCCATCGCCGCCTGGCGCTTCTTTTCGGACGTCGACCTGTCTGACGCGGAAACGACGCGCTTTCGCTCGCTTCGCGAGGGGTTCATCCGGCGGCTGCGGCCCGGAGCGCGGCGCTTCGATCCCGACCCGTCGGTCGTCGCCAGCCCCTGCGACGCCATCGTGGGCGCGCATGGCCGCGTGGAGGATGGCAGGCTCTACCAGATCAAGGGATTTCCCTACCGCCTCGACGAGCTTGTGCCCGATCCGGCGCTGGTCGAGGGGTTTCGCGATGGCTGGTTCGTGACGCTGCGGCTGACGGCGGCGATGTACCACCGTTTCCACGCGCCGCATGACGGCCGGGTCGAGGCGGTGACCTATTTGTCAGGCGACTGCTGGAACGTGAACCCCATCGCGCTCAAGCGGGTCGAGCGATTGTTCTGCCGCAACGAGCGCGCAGTCATCGAAATGCGCGCCGGAGCGGCAGGCGTGCCGATCCTGCTCGTCCCCGTGGCGGCGATATTGGTGGCGAGCATCCGTCTGACCTTCCTCGACACCGAGCGCACGCTGAGGGAACGCGGGCCGGGTCGAACCGCTTGTAGTGCCGAGGTCGCGAAAGGAGACGAGATGGGCTGGTTCGAGCATGGATCGACGATCATCGTCTTTCTGCCGCAGGAAGCTCGTCTTGATGCGGGCCTGATGGAGGGAGAGCCGATCCGCGCGGGCGCGGCGCTTGCCCACCTCCCCGGATGAGTGCCGACTTGCATCGATGGTGGCAAAGCGGCGTGATCTACCAGATCTATCCGCGCTCCTTTCAGGACAGCGACGGCGACGGCGTTGGCGACCTTGCGGGAATCGAGGCGCGGCTCGACCATTTGGTGGCGCTCGGCATCGACGCGATCTGGCTGTCGCCGATCTTTCCGTCGCCGATGGCCGACTTCGGCTATGACGTAGCCGACTATTGCGGTGTCGATCCGCTGTTCGGCGACCTCGCGGCGTTCGACCGGCTGCTCGCCGCCACCCATGCACGGGGCATGAAACTGCTTCTCGACTTCGTGCCCAATCATTCGTCCGACCGGCATCCCTGGTTTGTCGAGAGCCGGTCGTCGCGCGACGATCCGAAACGCGACTGGTACATCTGGCGAGACCCCGCGCCCGGTGGCGGACCGCCCAACAACTGGATCAGCGACTTCGGCGGATCGTCATGGGAATGGGACGAGGCGACAGGCCAATATTATCTTCACGCCTTCCTCAAGGAACAGCCGGACCTCAACTGGCGCAATCCCGATGTGCGTGCGGCGATGATGGATGTGCTGCGCTTCTGGCTCGATCGCGGCGTCGATGGCTTCCGTATCGACGTGCTGTGGCACATGGTGAAAGCCGAAGCGCTGCCCGACAATCCGGCGAACCCCGATTATCTGCCACATATGGGCGAGATGCACAGCGTTCTTCAGCTTCACTCGACCGATCAGCCGGAGGTTCACGACATCGCCGCCGAAATGCGCGCGATCGCCGGCAGCTATTCCGGTGACCGGCTGCTGATCGGCGAGATATATCTGCCCATTCCACAACTGATGCAGTATTACGGATCACCGGAAGCAGCGGGCGTGCATCTGCCCTTCAATTTCCAGCTGATCGACGCGCCGTGGGACGCTGCCACCCTCACGGCGATGATCCGCGACTATGAAGCCGCCCTCCCCGAAGGCGGCTGGCCCAACTGGGTGCTCGGCAATCACGACCGGCCGCGTATCGCAACGCGGGTGGGGGAGGCGCAGGCACGCGTCGCCGCGATGCTGCTGCTGACGCTTCGCGGCACGCCGACGATCTATTATGGCGACGAGATCGGGCTGGCCGATGTCGCCATCCCTGCCGGGCAGGTGCGCGATCCGCGCGAGCTTCGCGAGCCGGGGCTGGGCCTTGGGCGCGATCCTGTGCGGACGCCGATGCCGTGGGACGACAACATCCATGCGGGCTTCTCGTCCGTCGAGCCATGGCTGCCGCTCAATGACGACTGGCCGGTGCGCAATGTCGCGATGCAGGAAGTTGACCCGCTGTCGATGCTGTCGCTCCACCGCACGCTGCTGGCGCTGCGCCGTCGTCATCCGGCCCTGTCGGTCGGGTCATTGGCGCTGGCCGGAGCGGACGAGGATGTGCTCGCCTATGAACGGGTGCATGAGGGCGAACGGCTGCTGGTCGTGCTGAACCTCGGGCAGGGGGAGCGGCGCCTGATGCTCCCCGCCGACAGCCGCATCGACGATGTGCTTGCCTCGACCCTGCCGCTGCGGGCTATGGATGGGCGGATATTCCCCGACGAGGGGCTGGTGTTGAGGATGATGGGTGGGAACTGAGCTGAAGGTCGCGATGCTGGCACCGATCGCGTGGCGGACGCCGCCGCGCCATTATGGGCCGTGGGAACTGGTCACCAGCCTGTTGACCGAGGCGCTGGTGGCGCGCGGCGTCGACGTGACGCTGTTTGCGACGCTCGACAGCATTACCGCTGGCACGCTCGACGGCGTGGTGCCGGCGCCGTACAGCGAAGACCCGGCGATCGACGCCAAGGTGTGGGAGTATCGGCACCTCGCCTATCTGTTCGAGCAGGCCGGTCGCTTCGACATCATCCACAACCAGGCGGACTTTCCAGCGCACGCCTTTTCCCGGCTGGTCGCCACACCGATGGTGACGACGATCCACGGTTTCTCGTCGGAGCGCATTCTGCCGATGTACGCGCCGTATCAGGATCGCGTGCACTATGTCGCGATCAGCGAGGCCGACCGGCATCCCGATCTTCGTTACGCGGCGACCATCCACCACGGCATCCGGCTCGACGAGTTCGCCTTCGATCCGCACGGCAGCGAAGGCCTGCTCTATTTTGGGCGAATCCACCCCGACAAGGGCGCGGCCGATGCCATTGCGGTCGCGCGGGTATCGGGGCGACCGCTCGACATGTACGGCATCGTGCAGGACGCCGGCTATCACGAGCGCGAGGTCATGCCGCATGTCGATGGCGAGGCCGTCCGCTTTCATGGCCCGGTCGGCGGAGTGGCGCGCATCGCCGCGCTGGGCCATGCGCGCGCGCTCCTCCACCTCATCCACTTCGAGGAGCCGTTCGGATTGTCGGTCGTGGAAGCGATGGCCTGCGGCACGCCGGTCATCGCGAGCCGGCGCGGGTCGATGCCCGAACTGATCGAGCATGGCGTGAACGGCTTCCTCGTCGATACGCCCGGGGAGGCTGCGGAAGCGGTCGCGCGGGCAGGGGAACTCGACCGGCGTGCAGTACGCCGCACGGTCGAGGAACGCTTCTCCGTCGACCGCATGGCGGACGCCTATCTCGCGCTTTACCGGCGCATATTGGATTGCTGAGCAGCTGTCGCGCAAACGGTTCCGCGGTCGGGTGTCGCCACGGCCTGCTGCATATCGTGCAACGACACACAATATACCGGCGAAACGTCGCCATTGCCGGCGAAATGGAGACCATGACGGGTGCTGATGACCAAACATCGGGCCGGTTCGCGCATCAGCCATGATGTGGTCTACGACCATAGGATATGTCCAACTCGTCGAGGCGATCATTCGCAATCCGATGTTGAACGGCGAGGTCATTCGTCTCGACGGCGCCATCCGCATGGCGCCGCGCTGACCGGATTTACGACATCTTGCGTGACAGCGATTCGTCATCTGTGGAGATGATCGAAATCGCCTCCACGCAAGATGTCTCGTCGATGAAAACCAGTTATGCTCATCGACGACCTGGCCGTCGATACCGCGTTGGTCGATGCTGGACGCTCTGTCGTAACAACATGCATCGCAGAACATCATGGCATAACCTATGTAACAGGCAGAGGCCGAGCGTTCGCCCGTGGCAAAGGTCTCCCTATCCTTAAACCAGCGCGTTCCTTATCATGAAATCAACGTGTTATGGCGGCGGCGCTGGCGCGATGTCGATCGTCCCCGGCATGCGTTGGCAGTCAATCGCAGACGAGTGGTGATGGCGTGAACACGTCAATAACAATTAGCACTGGAATGGTGCGATTTTGATTGTAGAAGGGAGGTCCATTTTATTGTCATGATAGTTTCATCTGCAGGAGCCTGCCCGTGTCCGAAGAAGCGAGCCTCAACGCCGTCGAACTTGCGACGGAGATCACCATTGCCTGGTTGAACAACCCCAACAACCGCGTCGGCGCCGATGATGTGCCCGCATTTCTTCGGGCGGTTCATGCCACCGTGAATGATCTCGCGACCAGCCCTTCGGCTGTCGAAACTGGCGGCGAGGCCTCGCCCGAATACACGCCTGCGGTATCCGTCCGTCGTTCGCTGGCGTCCAAGGAACACATCCTGTCGTTGATCGACGGCAAACCTTACAAGACGCTTACTCGTCATCTGACGCGCCACGGACTTACTGCGGAGCAGTACAAGGAGCGCTATGGCTTGAAGGCTGATTATCCGATGGTCGCGGAGAACTATGCCGCACATCGTCGCGAACTGGCCAAGCGGATCGGCCTGGGTCGCCGTCCGGCAAAGGCACTGGTGATTGATGCGCCGGCCGACGCTGATGCCCCTGCCGCGCCCGCCGAAAAGACCACGAAACGCGGTCGTCCGGCGGCCGCGTCGAGCGACGCCGCTCCGGCAAAGGCAAGCCGCGCCAAGGCGGCGCCGAAGGCAAAGGCACCGACCAAGCGCAAGACCGCTGCTGCCAAGGCGGAAGTGCCTGCCGAAGCATCGGCCGAATAACAGACGCTCGTCACCGGCCCCGCAGCTGCGGGGCCGGTGTAGTCATTAGGCCAACATGAGCCTGGCGCCGACCTTTCAAGCCCTGCTACCCCGCATATTGCGCGTCGGTGGCGGCGTGTCTGCCGAGCTGGGCTCGGTGCTGGGGATGCTGGGACTTTCCCGCCCCTTTATCGTGACTGACCATTATTTGCTGAACAGCGGCAAGGTCGACCAACTTGTCGGTGCGCTCGCCCGACAGGGCATTGCCAGCCGTGTCTTCTCCGACACGGTGCCGGAGCCGACGGTAACGTCGATTGAACAAGCCCTGGCTGATCTTCGTGGCGGCGAGCATGACTGCGTCGTCGGCTTTGGCGGAGGAAGTCCCATCGACAGCGCCAAGATGATCGCGGTGCTTGCCGCCCATGGCGGCGTGTGCCGTAACTATAAGGCGCCGCATGTCCAGGATACACCGGGGCTCCCCATCCTCGCCATTCCGACGACGGCGGGCACGGGATCGGAAGCGACCCGCTTCTCCATCGTCACCGATGACGAAAATGACGAAAAGATGCTTTGCGCGGGGCTCGCTTATCTACCGGTCGCAGCGCTCGTTGATCATGAACTGACGCACAGCATGCCGCCTCGGCTGACGGCAGACACGGGTATCGATGCGCTGACGCATGCGCTGGAAGCCTATGTGTCGCGACGCGCCAACCCGTTCTCGGACGGTCTCGCCTTGTCGGCCATGCGCGCGATCGCGTCCAACCTGCGCCGCGTGTGGACGGATCCTCAAAACCGCGATGCGAGGGCGGAGATGATGTGGGGATCGACGCTTGCCGGCATCGCCTTCTCCAATTCGAGCGTGGCGCTTGTCCATGGCATGAGCCGGCCGATCGGCGCGCACTTTCATGTGCCGCACGGACTGTCGAATGCAATGCTGCTGCCGGTTGTGACCGCCTGGTCGATTTCGGGCGCACTTGCCCGCTATGCCGATTGCGCCCGCGCGATGGGCTGGGCCGATGATCGGGAAGGCGACCAGGCATCGGCCGCCAGGCTCGTCGACGAACTTACCCGCCTCAACGCCGACCTTCAGGTTCCGACGCCCGCCGCATATGGGCTCGATCCCGACAGGTGGCGGGCTCTCCTGCCCACCATGGCCGCACAGGCGCTCGCCTCAGGGTCGCCCGCGAACAATCCGCTGGTGCCATCGGCCGAAGAAATGGAAATGCTTTATCGCGCGGTGTGGAACGCCTGAAACGAAAGCGCCGCAGGCTGATTCACGGCGCCTGCCGGGCCGATGAGGGCCACCCGGCACCCCCTCTTGGGTGCTACGGGTGCTACAGATTTTCGGGACTATTGGTGCGGTCGAGAAGACTCGAACTTCCACGGCCTTTCGGCCACAACGACCTCAACGTTGCGCGTCTACCAGTTCCGCCACGACCGCACGTCTGAAGCTTTCAGGACCGGCTGGTCCCTGGCAGGCCGTGGCCATTAGCAAAGCGCATGGGGGGGCGCAACCGACAAAACCCGCTTGCCGCACAAAGTTCACGCGGCGTCGCGGAGCGCGACCGCCCGGGCGAACACCGCTTCGAACATCTCGGCCGAAAGACGGCCGGTATTCTGGTTGTACCGGCTGCAATGATAGCTGTCGATCAGCACCCGGCCGTCGGGCATGACATGCTCCGCCAGATGGCCGAAGCGCGCCTTGGGCAGCTTGCCGCCAAGCACCTTGACCGCCGACTGGTGCGCGATCTGGCCGAGAGCGATGAAGATGCGCGCGCGGGGAAGCGCCGCGACCTGGCCTTCGAGAAAGCGGCGGCACGTCCGCGTCTCCTCCGGCGTCGGCTTGTTCTGCGGCGGAAGGCATTTCACCGCGTTGATGATGATCACGCCCGTCAGGCGGAGATCGTCGTCGAGCCTCGACTCATAGCGGCCCTCCGCCAGCCCGTATTTCAGGAGCGTCGCGAACAGCAGGTCGCCGGCATAGTCGCCGGTAAACGGCCTGCCCGTGCGGTTGGCGCCATGCTTGCCGGGCGCCAGCCCCACGATCGCGATCGGCGCGTCGGGATCGCCGAGCGCGGGCACGGGCGCGTTGTACCAGTCCGGAAACTCCGCGCGGCACGCGTCGCGATACGCCACGAGGCGGGGGCAGAGCGGACAGTCGCGCAAGGGCTCGGTCGCGGGGAGGGGGCTCAGGCCCGAGGGCGTGAGGCTATTGGCAGGGACCATGGCCATGCGTTAGGCGCGGGGCCATGGCCAAGGCAAGCCGCAACGTCCCCGGCGCGTATCGCTACGCGATCGGCCTCGGCTCCAACCGGGCGGTCGCGCGCGGCCTCGGCCCCGCCGCGCTGATCGACGCGGCGCTCGACGCCCTCGGCCGGGACGCGCATATCCGTCTCGTCGCCCGCTCGGCGGTCCTGCGGTCGCGTCCGCTCGGGCCGAGCCTGCGCGACTATGCCAATGCGGCGGCGGTCGTGGAGAGCGATCTGACGCCGCCAACGCTGCTCGGCCGGTTGCAGGCGCTGGAGCGGCAGTTCGGGCGCCGCCGCGCGAGGCGGTGGGGAGAGCGGACGCTCGACCTCGACATCCTGTTGTGGAGCGGCGGTCGTTACCGCTCGCGCCGGCTGACCATTCCGCATCGGGAGATCGCGCGCCGCACCTTCGTGCTGCGGCCCCTCGCCGATGTCGCGACCGGCTGGCGGATAGCCGGCACTGCCCTGTCGATCCGCCACCTGGCCGCGCGTCTTGCCCGCGCCCGCCCGGTGGGGAGAAAGGTTGACCCCCACGCCCCCGCCGACTAGGGACGGCAACGCCGCGCCTTGGCCGGCCATCCCTTGCCGGGGCCCTTAGCTCAGTCGGTAGAGCAACTGACTTTTAATCAGTAGGTCGCTGGTTCGAACCCAGCAGGGCTCACCATTTGCGGGCGGAACTCTCCCGGGGGCGCCGTGTTGGGACCGGGATGAACAGCGAGCAGGATCAAATGGCGCCGGGCGACCAGGCGCCTGAAGGAACGCCGGGCACGGGCGAGAATATCTGCCCCGATTGCAACGGCAGCGGCGAAGTCGATGGCCGGACGTGCCCGACATGCGAGGGCCGCGGGCGCATCGTCGAAGGGATCGGGGGCGCCTGACCCGGTCGCGGGCGAGACATCGTCCCGCCCGCGCCAGCGATTCTCGCCAGGGTGCCTTTAATAGGGCATCCCGAGGCCATAGTGGCCATAGACCTGCCGGTCATAGTCGGCGTCATAGGCCGGCTCCGAATCGCGGCCATAGCTCGGCCCCTTGCTGAGCTGGTCGCGATCGACCGAGACGACATAGCCGCCGCGTGACACGTCATAGTCCAGCGTTTCCCAGGGTAGCGGATAATAGTCCGCGCCGAGGCCGAACAGTCCGCCTGAAGCCAGCACGGCATATTCGACCTTGCCGCTGCGCTTATCGACCATGAAGTTGTACACGCTGCCCAGCTTTTCTCCGTCGCGGTCGTAGACGGCGGTGCCCTCGACCTTGTTCGACGCGATCAGGCGCTGCGTTTCGTCGGTTGCGACGCTGCTGTCTGCCATGATGAATACTCCTTTTGCATTGTGCCCATCCCGCTGAGGTTCGAACGAGCGGTTCGGGTCAAATGTCCGCACGTCGGGCCGATTTGCGATGAGCCGTGGCGATCGGGCGCGGGGGAAGGGGCGGGGAAGGGTCGGGGGAACCTGCGCGGCCGCTCGCGCGCTTTGCTCCCAATGGTGAATGACAATGCGGGTGATCCCCATCGACTGTCCCGGTTCGTCGAGGCGCAGCGCGGCGAATATGACCGCGCGCTTGCCGAGTTGCGCGCGGGGCGCAAGCGCAGCCACTGGATCTGGTATATGTTTCCCCAGCTCCGCGGCCTGGGCCGCAGCGGCATGGCCCAACGCTTCGGCCTGTCGGGAATCGAGGAGGCGCGCGCCTATCTCGCGCATCCGGTGCTGGGCGAGAGGCTGAGGGAGAGTGTCGCGGCGGTGCTGGCCTGGGCGCCCAGCCTGACGGCGCAGGCGCTGATGGGCGATCTCGACGCGGTCAAGCTGCGCTCGTCGCTCACGCTGTTCGAGGCGGCAGCCGGGCCGGACACGCCCTTCTCTCGCGCGCTTGACGCGCTGTTCCACGGCAACCGCGACAGCGCGACGCTGAACATGCTGTCCGAGAACGCCCGCTATTCTGGCAGGTGAGACCTTGATCGGCCCTAGGACTTCCCACCGGGGCGCGACAGGCGCGTGCGGTTGGCCTTTACGCGGCGACCATAATGGCCCAGCGCGCCCTTCGCGATGGTCTCCGCCGTGGCGCCCAGCGCGCCGGTCATCAGCGCCTGCCCCAGCGCTGCGTTGGCGGCGATCTTTTCCTCGATCATCAGCATCGCCTCGCGCTGGCCATGCGCCCCGCCGGCGGCGATGCGGGCGAGCCGCAGCGGGACCACGACGCTCATGTCCATGCCGATCCGCCAGGCCTCCCACGACAGGTCGAGCCACGCGACAGATGTCGGGCGCGACCGGCTCATCGCGGCGATCGGTTGGAAGTGGGGGTCATACGAAGTTCCTTTGGGTTGGTCTGTTGCGGTGCACAACGTCGGGTGCGGCGTATGTGTCCGCCGTTCAGCGCGCCGCGTCCGCGTCGATCGCGGGGTGCGCGTCGGACCAGGCGCAGCCACTGCGCACTTGCGAGCCAATGCGCAGCGTGGCGGTGAAGGGATAGCGGCGATCGGACATGCCGTCGTTGCACGCGCCTTCGCTCACCGTCAGGTCCAGCGGCGCATCGTCCAGCCGTCCGCTGAAGGACAGCCCGCCGCGTCCCGCGAAGCGGCTGACGGAGAGGGTGCGTCCCTCGGCATGGTCGGGTGTGCGATAGGTCAGCGCGGTCCCGGTGACCTCTCCGCCCCAGAAGGGTTCGGTTCCGGTGAAGCGCAGTGTCTCGTCGGGGGCGATTGCGGCGAAGGGCCGGCTGTCGTTGCTGTCGCCGGGCACCGGGCCGCCATCGCCCGCAGCGTGGCAGGCGGGGAGCGCGAGGATCGCGAGGAGCGGTAAGAGGGAGCAGGACAGGGAGCGCATGATCATCGCTCCTGCCATGCCCGGGCGGACGCGTCCATCGTTGCGGCGCACGCAACGGCACCGCAGCGCTTTGCATTTGCGGAATGGCGCGCCTCCCATATGCTGCACTGCACATAACAGGAGGATGGGTAGGGCATGTGATCCACTTTCAAGGATATTTGCCATGCGTATGACAGTTTTCGCCCTCGCCATGATCGCTACCGCTCTTCCGGCTGCGGCATCGGCGGACACCGCCCCCGCCGAGCGGTTCAGCCATGAAGGCGTCCAATATAGCTACAGCGTCACCGAGACATCCTACGGCCAGCTCATCAAGGGCGAGGCGGGCTCGCGCCCCTTCGCGCTCAAGGTCGGCAAGGCCCGTGTGGTCGGCACGTTCGACGGCCAGCCGGTGTCGTTCAAGCGCTCCGATGTCCAGCCGGTTGTCGGCATCGTCGAAGTCGCGCTTCGTTGATGACCGGGCGGGGCGGCGAGGGGGTCGCCCCGCCTGAACTTTCTGCGTTGATTGGGGCCGCGGGCAGATTGACAGCGTGACCGCGTCGTCGATTGACTATTGTACGTATTTTGGTACATAGGGCCGCTATGAATGCCCTCAGCTTTTCCGAAACCCGCGCCAATCTGAAGGCGGTGATGGACAGGGTGGTCGCCGACAAGATCGCGCTGACGATCACGCGCGCGCGCGGTCAGGAAAATGTCGTGATGATCTCCGAAAGCGAATGGGCGTCGATCGAGGAAACGCTGCATCTGCTGTCCTCGCCCGCCAATGCGCGCGAGCTGCTTTCCGCCATTGCGGAACTGGATGCGGGCAAGGGTGAAGAGCGCGAGCTGATCGAGCCGTGAAGCTCATCTTCGCGGAGCGCGCCTAGAATGACTATCTCTACTGGCAGGCCGAAGACGCCAAGGTGCTGGAGCGCATCAACGCGCTGATCAAGGAATGCACGCGCGACCCGTTCCGCGGAACGGGCAAGCCCGAGCCGCTGAGCGGCAACCTGACCGGCTGGTGGAGCCGCCGTATCGATCGCGAACACCGGCTGGTGTACCGGGTGAGCGGGAAGGGCGAGGTGCAGGCATTGGAGGTGGCGCAGTGCAGGTATCATTATTGATTGGCAGGTTTCAACATGCCCGGCAGAAGTGGCTCTGCGGATCGCGGTTTCCACATCGTGGAATGAGTGGTTAAACGATTAATTTCCCTTCCGAAATACTCTTCGGCCCATTCCCAGTCGCCATATTCTGAAGGGAGCATTCTAAAGGCCTGAATGCGACCGATGATGGTTGATATCCAGTCTGCAGCTTGAACAGTTTGATAAAGATGACTCTCGACGTGAAAGGGCGGTTCTATCAGGCATCTTGCGGGTGTGTTGCTTGAAAACATCGTTTTCGCTGCGGTCTCTAGCAGCTTGATACGGTCAGAATGCTGATCCAAAATCATCATAAACTTCTCATTGGAATTGCAGCAATATCTGTCGCATGATCGAATAAGGTGGCTCAGAACGGTCGTGTAAAGGCCTGATGGATTACTATCCTCTGGCTTCATATATTTGAGGCGGCCATAATATATTATGCGTCCGCCACTGCTATCTATCTTGCGGATTAGTCGCGCAATTCCCTCTCTTAAGTGACGGTACTTTTTCATGTTACGCGACGTTATAAGGTCGGATCCCTTCTTTTCCCAAGTTGCTGGATGTCGGCCGTTCTTCTGAAGCTCGTATCGGAACAAGTTTTCCTTTAGCTGGAGAAAATTGGTCGCAAAAGGCCGCACTTCGGAGTGGGGGAGTATCAGCCCAGCCAATCCAAACACCGGACTGTGGCTGTGTTGCTGATGCTTTCTTGAAATGAAAGGGCCAGAGTGCCCAAACTCATCAAAGAAGCCGATGCGCATTCGCATCTGCTACAGATACGCGGAAGCCCGCGCAAGGAGTTGCGCGGGCTCCGGAATTGGACACGGCGTTGCAATCCGTGGCCAAGTGCATATTTATTGCGCTCGCACTTAATGACAAGTAACTGCTGCTTGGTATCAGGCATGTCGGGGTAAGCGCTTAAGCGCTTACCCCGACATGCCTGACGCGTCAACAGCGGAAAATGCACCGGTAAATGCGACGAGCCGTGCGAATAGGATCATTATAGGAATTTTCCTAGACAGAGTCAAGAGTGCAGATCGTTCGTCGGCGCTGATGAGGAAAGGAGTCTTCCTTTCTTCTTTCCCAAGCCCCATTATTCAGGCCCCTGCCGGTTCTTAAACAACCTTCCTATCTGACCCTTGCTTGGGCTGGCAGCCTCGCTGCCGACGCACGTCCATGCCGTGCCTCGAGCACCTGCGAGCGACGGTCCGCAGCCATGGCGAGAATGCCATGCAGTTCGGAGCGGCGAAAGCCGTCTCCGCCAGCGCAACCGGGTCGAGCCAGACCTTCATCGAAGAGCCGCCCCGGTCGATATGGACATGGGGCGGATCACCGGGCTTGTGACTGAAGGACTAAAGGCGAAGGCCCTGGATCCGCAGGACGGCGGGGATCCCTATTCGGCGGCGGGAATATAGAGGTCGCCGCCTTCGCGGTACTTCTCACTCATCTCCGCCATGCCCTTCTCGGCATCCTCTGCCGCCACAAAACTCTCGACCGGCGCGTTCTGCTTTGCCGCGAAGTCCCGGACCTCCTGCGTGATCTTCATCGAGCAGAATTTCGGGCCGCACATCGAACAGAAATGCGCGGTCTTCGCGCCTTCGGCGGGCAGCGTCTGGTCGTGATACTGCTCGGCGGTATCGGGGTCCAACGACAGGTTGAACTGGTCGCGCCAGCGGAACTCGAACCGTGCGCGCGACAGCGCGTCGTCGCGGACCTTGGCGGCCGGGTGGCCCTTGGC
>CAZJCT010000033.1:0-23761 GCA_964544675.1 uncultured Sphingobium sp. | reverse complement strand
TTTTTGCACGCCGATCACCCCACGAAGGGGGTGCCTATTGCACGCTGATCCTCACTGTGACCCCCATCGAGTTCAAATCCATCCGCCAGCGGCTCGGGCTTACACAGTCCGAGCTTGCTGCCGTTCTGCGCATCAGCGACATCAGGACCATTCGGAAGTGGGAAGCTGGAGAGCGCCAGATCAGTGGCCCCGTCTCCTACCTCATGGAATTGCTCGACGCTGGTGTGATCTAACATCGCCTATCCCTCCGCTGTGTGGTGATCGAGGTTGGCGATTTTCTTTGCGAGATACCGAGCCGTCCTAGCTGACGATGAAACTTCCTGCTCATCCGCCCGCATCGCGAAACCGTTCAGCATCCCCAATATCCTCTCCCTCTCTTCCCTTGCTGGATCGGGGGGAGGGAGGAGGGATTCGAGAGCTAATTTGGCACGTTGCCGATAGACCTCTGAGTGCTCGAACTGCGACACTCCGGTTGCCCCATGAAGAATTTGTATTTGAGGGATCGGCAGCGCATCAATGCACGCCCTGATCGTCCGCTCGCAGTAGCGGACGATGGCGTGGTCCGAGACGGTGATGGTCATAGCCTCCCCCTCATGCCACTTTCCGCTTCAGGACGGTTTCCACGGACCATATTCCACCGCGAACCCGGCCCTTGACTCCACCTCCTCCAAAAATCGGTCAAAGACTTTAGGGGAGTACCCCCTCTTCTTTTCTTCTCTTTAGAAGAAAGGTGGTAACAATAGAGAGAAAGCCTAGGTTTTCTGCCTGTTACCACCTTGTTACCACCTGCAGAAAAAGGCGGTAACAGAGGTGGTAATACGAATGGTGGTAACGCGCCGCGCGCAACAATATAATAAATGTTACCACCTGAGGTGGTAACAGGGCGCGGGTGGTAACAGAGGTGGTTACAAGGCCTTACTCTCTGGTCCATATCTTCCTCAGGTCGCCATTATGGCGCTTTGTGGTCCGCTTGAATCCAATCTGCTTCAGCGCGGTGGCGACGCGCATCTGCGCGCGCTTGTCCTTGCGCTCGTGGGGGATGCCAAGCTCGGTCAGCGCCTTGTCGGACGTGACCTCGCTGTACATCTGAAGCTTGTCGGCAAGGACGGGTGCCCAGGCGTCATATTCTTGCCGCTGACCTGTCTCTCCCTCGGCCACGATATTCTCGTCACCTTCCAGCCACCAGCGCTCCCCGCGACGGTAGGCGTCATATGCCTCTGCCCAAATCTGGTCGCGGGCTGCACGGATCATCTCGATATCGATCGCCGTGACCGTGACCGGCCAATAGCGCCTGTTGCCGGTGCTGTCGGTCAGATAGCCGATATCGTCCGGGTTGATCGTGCCGAAGAAGATGCACCGGCGCGGGTGGGTGCTCGCCATTTTGGCGTAGGGGAGGACGACGCGGTCGGAGCGCATTGAGATCAGCCCTTTCACCGCGGACTGGTCCTTCCGCACGACGGCGACGAACTCGGCCAGTTCGACGCACCATGCCCCCATCATCTGCATGACCATCTTGTTGTGCTGGTCGAACAGGCTGACGGACTCGGCGGTGTGCTCTTCACCAAATAGGGCTGCGATCGCGCTCGACTTCTTGAGGCCCTGCGGCCCTTCGAGCACGACGATCGTGTCGACCTTGCAGCCGGGATCCATCGCGCGGGCTACAGCGCTTATCAGTACCTTTGGGCCGACGAGGCGGGTGAAAGCCGTATCTGGCGCTCCGAGAAGGTGTTGCATCCATCCACGAAGCCTGTGTGTCCCGTCCCATTTGAGGGAGGTGAGATAATCGACAACCGGGTTATAGGGATGCTCGCGGCAAACGCGGTCGATTGCCGGGCGAATATCGCGATCCTGCGGCTGATAATTCTCGCGCTCGATGATGAGGCGGATGTCGACGACGTCAGGATCCTCAATCGGCTTTCCGCGCCATTCGCATGTCTGCGTCATCTCGTTGAACTTGAGGTTCCGCCCAAGTTCAGGGACGCCGCGCAGGTGGGCGATGGTGTTCGTCAGGTTCCGCTTCGGCCCCTTGTCGCCCATCTGGAGGTTCTGCCTCCAGGGCGTGATCTCATACACGTTCGCCATCATGCCCCGCTCCTGAGATTGATCGGCGCGTGGACGCGCGCGCTTGGCCGGCGGAGGATGCGCACGAGCGCCTTGGCATCGATACCGACGCCAGCGGTCACGAAGTCGGCGAAGGGCCAATCGATCTTGGCGAGGCTCCCGATCGCCAGAGCGGACGGCGGTGCGCCTATCCAGACAGGCTTGACGTTGCCGATGGCGACCTCCGCGAAATAGCGGTGGATGAACTCCATGCGCGCCGTCGCGATCTCTCGCGCCCAATGCCGTGCGTCAGCGTGAACGGTGAACCGGCCGCCATGCGCGGGCTCGATCAGGGTCGGCCTTCCGTCCTCGGTCGATGCCGTGCCGGTCTTCGGGTCGATCAGGACCAGATCGCACGGATCGTCGAACGTCGGCCCGACCGGACATGGCGCGGGATAGGCGACCGCGAGCCGCCAGCCGTCTTCGGTGCGCAGTGGCGTCATGCCACCTAGAGCCGCGCGCGGAGTCGTCTCTGGGTTCAGTTCAAGCGCGCGGCACTTCCATGCGTGCGCGGTTTCGGGACTGTCGGCCTCACGACGCCTGCACGCGCGGAACGTCTTGCCCGGGCTGTCAGGCGTGATGTCGGCCAGAACCTCGAACATGGCGCTGTTCAGGTCACGGAGGGCGCGGACGCCAGCCATAGGCGCCGTCGTGCGCAGGGACTTATGAGCCGCGTCATAGGCGGTATAGACGGGGTTGAGCGCGTCTGCGGTCGCAAGGTTCGCGCCCATTGGCGACGCGATCAGGATATCGCGCTGCCTCATATCAAGCCCTCCATGCGGAGGCGGTTGGCAACGTCATCGACCGACCACGCGGCGAAGGCGATGCCCCCAGCGCGCTCCTGTGCGGCGCAGAACTTGACCTGTGCGGGTTTGAGGCGGTCGCGGCCTGTTTTCGCGTCGATCCAGACGGCGCGGCCCTTGATGGTCGCGGATATGTCGAGCGTCCCCTTGGTCCCGAACTTGGCCGGCGTGCCCGTGCGCGTGTACAGCATGCCGGGGGTGTCGACCTGAGCCGAGACGCCGCCGATCTCCGAGATGTAGAGGCGGATTTCGTTTACGAGGTCGGTGTGCGCGGCGCTCATGCCCACCGCCTCTCAGGCTGATACCGCGCCCGTGCCGCCTGCCGCGCCTCATGGAACTTCACGGCCCATGCACGCGGGTTCTTGTAGCCGCGCTGCTCGCCCAGCTTGATCAGGTCGTCGACGCTCTGCGCGCGCCGCTCCTCCTGCTTGCGCGCCGCGCGCAGGACCGTGGGATCGATCTCCTGCAACACTCCATCGCGTTGCTCGATCTCGCGCGCCGCCGCGACATAGGCATGACCGCAAGCGGGACAAGTCGGCGCGGGGCGGTGCACGCGGAAGCATTCCGGGCAGGATTTGATCGCGACGGTCGCTTTCTCACCAGCCTTCCGCTTCTGCCGATCTTCGAGCGACCATTCACGATCGTCGTCGGGCAGGCCATGCACAAGGCTGTTGCCGGCATGGTCGAGGATGATGGCCTCAGCCTTGCCAGGCGCAGGACGAAGCGCGCGGCCGACTTGCTGGAGGTAGAGGCTCAGCGATTTCGTCGGCCTCAGCAGGATCACCGCCTCGATCGCCGGAACGTCGAATCCCTCGCCGAACAGTTCGCAGTTCGACAGCACAAGCGTCTCGCCGCGGACAAAGCGAGCAATCGCCGCGTCACGGCTCCCGCTGTCCATCCCGCCGTCGACATGCTCGGCAGCCACGCCCGCCGCAGCGAACTGCGCAACGATGTGCTGACTGTGCTCGATATTGACCGCGAACGCCACGGCGCGCTTCCCGGCGGCGAGACGACGATAGTGCTGCACCGCGTCGCCGGTGATGCTCGGCTTGTCCATGATGCCCGCGAGCTGGTCGCGCTTGAAGTCGCCGGCCTGTATCTTGACCTGGCTGGTGTCGATCTGGCTGGGTGCGAACAGGCGGTAGCGCGACAACGCGCCGGCCTCCATCAATTCAGCGACCGTCGGGCCGTTGACCATTGTGCCGAACCAGCGGCCCAGCCCCTTGCCATCGAGCCGCCATGGCGTCGCCGACAGGCCGACGATTTTGGCGCGCGGGAACGCATCGAAGACCTGTTGCCATTGCGCCGCGCCAAGATGGTGGCACTCGTCGAAGATGATCACGTCGGGCGGGTGGAGCGCGTCGAGCCGGCGCGCGACGGTCTGGATAGAGCCGATCTGCACCATCTTGGCGGGATCGGACGACTGACCGCCCGCAATGATGCCGTGCGGAATGCCCATGGCGGCGAAGGTCTTGCTGGTCTGGCCGAGAAGCTCGCGGCGATGACAGAGCCACCAGCAGACTTTACCTTTGCGGCTGCTGCCGCCGATCATGTGACTGCCCGACACGGTCTTGCCGCCGCCGGTGGGGAGTTGCAGCAGCACGGCCCGTTCACCTTCGCGGAAAGCCTGGCGAGCGCCATCGAGAAGCGCATGCTGGTACGGGCGAAGCTCCATCAACCCCGCCCCTCCATCCACCGCTGCACCTGCGTGACCGGGACACCGACATAGTTCGCGGCCCGCGACGCCAGCGCGAAGTCAGTGACGGGCACGCCTTTACGGATCGCGTCCTCGCGGTCGTTGCTGATCTTGCGCAGCGCCGTCGTGCGCTGCCATTCGAGGTTGCTGTCGCGGGTCATGCGAACCTCGATTTCAGGGCGCGATAATGCCGCCGCCAGATTTCATGCTCGCGCATGCGCTCCTTGCTCTGCTTGATGCCGTGAAGGACGCACGTGTGATCTTCCCGGCCGAACGCAGCCGCGATCTGGGGCAACGACTTGCCGGTCACCTCATGCGCGAGCAGATAACCGAGCTGGCGCGGCTGCGCGACGATGGCCGACCTTGACGGGCCGGTCAGATCATCTTCGGCCAGGCGAAACCATGCGGCCACCGCTTGGCGCACGTCGGCGATGCGGGCCGTCATCGCGACACCCTCATGAACCGGGCAACCGCCAGCCCATACAGGCACGACAAAGACAGCGCAGCGAGCGCCCAGCCGATCATTTCGAGCATGGAATTACTCCCGTTTTGGAGCGATTTATGGTTGACGATCGTGGTAAACCGTCATGGCAAATGAAATCCGGCGCGGTTACGTCGGCGCCATGATGCAGTGCAGCAACCTCAGCGCACGTCCGATGCGACAGGATCGGGTATCGCCCGGCATAGGCTGTGGGTTTGGAGCCGCCCGCCACCGGGAGGGGGGGAAGGGGGGCGGACGGCTCCTCGCGACCCGCCGGGGCGGGAACGAAGCGCGTTGTGAGCGGGAGAGGGGCGCAGTCGCGGCGCATTTATGCGATCCCCTGATATTCGAGGTCGGTGTGGCCGCAGACGGGACGCCCGCACTTCCGGCACCACATGCGCCGCATAAGCGCGTGGATCGTCTGGTAAGGCACGCCGAATATCTTGCCGAGCTGCGAGGCTGTGGCCCTCTCAGCGCCAAAGTGGCGTTCGGCCATGACGCGCAGCTCGTTGATGGTGAACTCGCGGTCCATCTATGCGGCCTCTTTGATGCGGAGGTTGCGCATGGCCTCGATAAAGACGGGCTCGGCAGGTTCGATCCTACGGAACCAGTCGGGATGATATGCCCATTCAGGATCACATGCGGTGAACCCGAGCGAGCCATATATGGTCACGCCGTCGTAAAAACCTTCACCCACACGGCTGACACGGTAGATGCCACCTTTCTGAATTGGGCCGGGTTCCATCTCTTCGATGCACACCGCCAGATCGCCAACTTTCCAGTCAGTCATCTACATCACCCCCCAAAACAGCACCGCAGCGACAGCCAAGCCGATCGCGGCGCCGATGAGCGCGCCGGGGATGGGGCGGTGGAGGCGGCTCATGCCGCGCGCTCCTGGGTGTACTCAGACATGAAGACCTTGAGCCGCTCGACTGTGGACATGCGGAGGTCGCGCCCTTGCCGGAGTTGGCGGAGAAGATGACGGTCATTCACCGCCAATTCTCCGAACTGCCATTCCGACAGCGCATGGCGCTCGCGAAACTCGTCGATGTCTTTTAGTAGGTCATCCATGGGTGCCCATTCTATGTGGGAAATATCCCCCGGTCAAGTGTCCTCGTGTGGGATATTTCGCGCCTACCACAGGCTGGTCCAGCCGTGGGATGGTTCCCACATGAACGGCAAGATCGACATACAGGCGATTCGCGAGACCATCGAACGACAGATGGTGGCGAAGGGCTTCAGCCGTCGGTCGCTCTCGACCGCGGCAGGCTTGAGCCAGACCGCTGTTCGCGACGTGCTTGACCGGACGGAGAACCCCGGAATCGGCACGCTGTTCAAAATCGCAGAGGCGTTACAGATCCCGGTCGAAGACATCACCGGGACGGGGGGTGTTCCGGTTTTGGGGGAGGTTGGGGCTGGAGGCGCGATCGCTTACTTCAACGACAGCTCGGAAGCCCGCGAGGTTGTGCCGAGACCACCGCTGTCACCGGGGCCTCTGATGGCGCTGGTTGTCAAAGGCGAATCGATGCTCCCGAAGTATGAGCCTGGCGACGTCGTCTACATCCGCCGAGATCATGATGGCGTATTGCCGCAGTATCTTGGGCGCTATTGCGCGGTACATGCGTCCGATGGCGGAACATATCTGAAAATATTGGCTTCCGGGAGCCAGATAGGGCGGTACACCCTCAGGTCGCTGAATGCTGCCGATATGGAAAATGTTGAGGTGGTTTGGGCGTCGCCAGTCATTTTCGTCATGCCTTCGCAGCGACCAGTACCCTGAGGCGAACATGGGCTTTTTCGTTCCAGACAAGTTTTCTGGCGAGACAACCGGCTTCTCGAGGCTTGGCCGCGTTCTGTATGCGGCAGGCATAGTTGGCGCGGGGCTTGTCGTTCTGGTTGGCCTCGCGCTGCTGGCCGAAGCCGATCGAAACCAAGGCGAGGGCTTTATGCTTTTCGCCTCGCTTGCTTTTCTCGTGTATATGGCTGGGCGCGGGCTGCTGTACGTTTTCGCTGATGAATAGAGAGGCGCCCGCAGCAGCAAATTAGCCTGAGCATGACCAATCTGGAGACCCGCCCGCCTGGCGGGTTTTTTGCGTCCGAATAGAAAAGTGGGGAATATCCCACAACACTATTGACGTCGGGGGAAATATCCCACATAACAGCCTCACACCACCAGTGAGGCACCATGCAACCGCACATCATCCCTTGGTACAGCCGCCCGGAAGCGCAAACGCTGCTTCTGTCGTGCGCTGCCAACCCGCCGGTCGTCCGCTCGTTCGTCAAGCGCTACGTCACCACCCGCGACGAATGGCGCGAATACACCGGGCCTCGTGTCCGCAAGCTCGCCGCGATCCGCAGCCGCGCATGGTATGAGGCCGAAGCCCATGCCCTGACGCTACCCAGCGACCAGTATTGCCCGACCATGGCCGCGATGGCGTTCGACGTGACCGTCGATATGGCCATCGACGCTGTTCAGCGCGACGGTATGCGGGCGACCGAGTTCATCGAACTGCCGGTGATCCGCTTCGAGGCGGTTCGGATGCAGGAGGCGGCGGAATGAGCGGGCATACTCCGGGGCCTTGGCTTTTCGGCCAAAACAGCACTTATGAGACGGCGCTTGTCGGACCCAATGGGGAGAGCGTAGCCGAGGCTGCGTGGACCGGAGGATCGGGCTGCGAGCTTCGCGTTAGGAATGACGCAGACGCCAACCTCATAGCGGCGGCTCCTGAACTGCTGGAGGAGTGCATCAAGCTCTTGGAGCTTTACTCCAAGGAAAACCAAGATGCCGCCCGCGCTGTTGTCGCCAAGGCAAAAGGCGGTGCGTCATGAGCGGCCGCTTCGCCATCCCCCCCGCCGAGGTGGAGCGCTTCGATCCGGTCGATCTGCGGCGCTACCTCACCGAGCCCGCCTTCCGCGCCAAGAGCGACGCAGAGCGTGCCAGACATCAGGAGCGCAACAACATCCTGATCGACATCGCCCGCCTGCGGTGGGCGGAGAGCCGGGGCATCGACCACTGGTGGGTCGAGGAAACCCGGCAGCGTGTCGCCGCCTATGCGCGCCGTGAGCGCGAAGAGCAGATGATGCGCGATGCCGGCATCGACGAGACTGAGATTACCGAGGTCATGGCGAGGGCGGCCAATGCCTGAGCCCATGACCGACGCCGAAGTCGCGGACCTGATCCTCGACTATGTGAGCCGCCCGCTGGCGATCCCCGCCGTGCTGGTCGCGTGCCTGTTCATTCTGGTCCCGATGCTGATCGGGGAGGGGTTGGGGTTGTGAGCGAGCCTTTGATCACCGCGCCCGGCGCGTACACGCATATCGACGCCGAGGACTACCACCGCGCGGCGAACCTGCTGCCTGGACCGTCGCTGTCGAGCAGCGGCGCGAAGACGATCCTTGCCAAGAGCGCCTATCACTTCTGGTTCGACAGCCCGTTGAACCCGGACCGGCCGCCGGAGCAGGACAAGCCGAACCTGAACATCGGCAAGGCGGCGCATGACCGCATCCTCCTGGGTGAACGCTGGCCGTCGCAATATCACGTGCTGCCCGAGGGCTTCACGTCCACCGCGACGAAGAAGTTTGCCGAGGCCATCGCGGAAGCGGAGGCCGCGCGCGAGGTTGGCAAGGTCATCCTGCGCGCTCAGGACATGGAAGTCGTCGAGCGCGTCGTCGCGAACCTGAACGCCAGCCCACTGGCGATGCGCGTGCTGTCCGACGGCGAGCCGGAAGTGACGCTGGCATGGCAGGACGAGCGGACCGGCGTGTGGCTGCGAGCGCGGCCCGACTGGTTGCCGAACAGCATCATGGCGGGCGGCAAGGTCATGATCTTGTCCGACCTGAAATTCATGGCGCCGACGCATTGCTCGCCAGACGGTTTCAGCCGCGCCATCGCCAGCTTCGGCTATCACCAGAGCCTCGCCTTCTACGCCGATGGCATCAAGGCGGTGTACGGGCGCGCCCCGACGAACTTCCTGCTGGTCGTGGTCGAGAAGGACGCGCCGTGGAGCGTGTCGCTCTACGAAGTCCCGCACGAGGATATCGATCGCGGCCGCTTCCTGAACCGCCGCGCGGTGCAGATCTTCGCCGACTGCCTGCAAAGCGGGAAGTGGCCCAGCTACGCCGACGAGCCGGTGCAATGCCCGCTGCCGCATTGGGAGCGGAAGAAGATCGACGAGGGCGCGCCGACGACGGTGGAAGCCGCGTGGGGCGAGATGCCCGACCTGGCCGCCTGATTTTTACCGAGAAAGGAACCGACATGGCTTCTCAGCCGAACCAGATTGCGACGATTGAGCAACAGCAAAGCCCGGAGGCGCAGAAGTTCGCGCTCATGCAACGGCAGGCGGCGCTTTTCGCCAGCTCGCCGCTGATCCCGCAGCACTTGCGCAACGGCTCGCCACAGCAGGCGATGGCGAACTGCTACATCGCCATGACGATCGCCGATCGCATGGGCGAGGACCGGATGACGGTCATGCAGAATATCCACATCGTCCACGGCACGGCGGGCTTCAAGGCGCAGTACATGATCGCGCGCGCCAATGCGTCGGGCGTGTTCAGGGACGGCATCGATTGGGAGGTCGAGGGCGAAGGCCCGAGTCTCAAGGTGACGGCCTTCGCCACGCTCGCGAAGACCGGGCGGCGCGTGTCCATCCCGGTCGACATGGCGATGGCACAGGCCGAGGGGTGGGCCAAGAACACCAAGTACCGGACGATGCCAGAGATCATGCTGCGCTATCGCAGCGCGACCTTCCTGGTTCGCATGTACGCGCCGCAAGTCATGCTCGGCTACAACACCTCCGAGGAAGTGGAGGACATGGGCTATGCCAGCGGTACGCTGATCGCCGAAGACGCGCCCCGACCCCTCACCGCCGCCATGATCGAGGACCAGAGCGCGAGCGGTGTGCCGGCGGAAGTCGAGCAGGCAGCGGAAGGCCCCGCCGACGAACAGCGCGGGGAAGCGCACACCGAGGCCGGCCCGACCGACCAGCGCGTCGCGGACCTGATCTGGCGCATTGCCGACGCCGACGCTGCCGGGCTGAAGGCGCTTGATGCCGAATTCACGCGCGATCGCGTGGCGTTCGATGACGCCCAGGTTGCCGAGATCGAGGCGGCGTTGGCCGAGCGTCGGAAGGTCGTGCGGTAATGGCCTGCCGCCACCCCATAGGCCAGACCCAGCGCGCCATCCTGAACCGGCTACGCCCCGGCGATTGGGTGCGCGGCGCTGACCTTGTCCGCGTCATCGGCAAGCCCCGCAATCAGGTGTGGCACGCGATCGAGCGGCTGCGGGCGCGGGGATACGACATCACGAGCGACGGGCCGGGCCAGGCGTCGCGTGGGTATCAACTTTCCAAGGGAGCCGGGCGCGCCCAACAAGCCGCCCGGTAAAGATGATGGAGCCCACGCCATTCTGGCTGGTCTGGTGCGAAGACGGCGGGGAGCCGCGCGTCAAGCATGACTCAGAGCGCGACGCTGAACGTGAAGCCGAGCGCCTTGCTCGCGCCAATCCCGGCAAGTCCTTCTGCGTTCTGGCCTGCCGCGCCCGCTTCACCGAGACCCGCTTGCACGTCGAGCGCTTCGCCGACGAACTGCCATTCTAGAGGGAGACTGACAATGTTCGGACTGATTTCGAAGAAGAAGCATGAGGCGGAGGTTGCGGAGTACCGCGAGGCTTATTTCTCAGCCGCCGATCGATGCGCGGAGCTGGGACGTCAGAATGACGCGCTCGAGGCCGAGCTCGCCAACTGGCGCGCTCATGGCCAACTCAGGGATCCGAAGACCGGGTGGTTGATTCCGAAGGTGAAGCCATGACCGCCAACATCCACCGCCCGCGCCAGCTCGCGGACATTCACCCGATGACGCCGACGCAGCGGGAGCGTATGCGCGGACCTGTGCTGCCTATGGAGCGCCCGTCGCTCTGGCGGCGGATTTGGGGGAGGGGTTGATGCGCTTGCCCCACCAGTGCGCCGAATGCGGTCGCCCCGCCGACATCACCATGCTCTGTCCGGTCTGCCGGATGCTGCCGGAGTACGGCGGGCTGGCGCGACCGATCGAGGATGATGAATGCACCTGTCCCGCGTGCCGCAGCGATGTGGCTGGGTTGGTGCCGTGCGTGAAGGAGAGCCGCGATGGCCGATAAGAAACCCCTCGAGTCCCTGATCGCCGAGCACAACACGCACCGGAAACTTTGGGCCAAGTCGTTCCGCCACATCAAGAGCGGGGACAGCTACCAGCTTCTCAGGACCGCGCACCACACCGAAACGCAGGAATTGATGGCGGTCTACTGCCTCAACGCGATGTCGATCCTGCAATTCACGCGCCCGATGGGCGAGTTCCTGGCGAAGTTTGAGGAGACGACGCATGGTTGAAGTGACGCGAGACGAGACATTCAAGTTTCTCGATTCCGCCACGCGAAATTGGCAAGGTATAGAGCCGCTCAGTGAGGCCGACATCGAGGATGTCCGCGCAGAGCTTCAGCGGTTCCGCACCCAATCCACCGCCGCCGACAAAGCGATGATCGCGGAACTGAAAGTTCAGGCGTTCGAAGCCCTTGAGCAGGCCAGCGACTTTGCTGGGCAGATCGACGAGCTTAATTTAGCTGCTGCCGGGAAGGACGCGCGGATCGCGGAGTTGGAGGCTGAGAACGCATCCCTCCGCGCCCAACTGGCGAAGGTGAGGGAGGCGGCTGAGACGCTACGGCAGGAAGCAACGATGCACTGCCAGAATAGTCAGGCGTGTGCTGTCAACCATTACGGCGAAGACTTTGCCGTGAACGGAATTCCGGGTTGGATCAATACCAGTGTGCAGCGGATCAAGGATGCGACTGCCGCCCTCTCCACCATCAAGGGAGACGAATGATGTCGGATAACAACATCGCTATTTTGGCTCGTCAATGGCAAGCAGACGCGGCTCGGATCGGGTGCCAACTTCATGGGTTCGACGACGAGAACAGGGCGTCATTCATCACGCCTGACGGCGCAATCATAAACGTTGGGCCGAAGTTCCGCGAAGCCCTCCGCGCCACCCCCGCAGATGCGGAGCCGGTTGCGTTCGAATACACCAGGCGGGGTTTCCTGCCGTCGGTCGCTACGAAGGTGCCGAGCTACAAGAACATTGAATCCGTCCGCCCCCTCTACGCCCACCCTCCCACCGACACCCGCCGCGTGCTGGAGGAGGATGTTGGGAAAATAGTCGAGGCTGTAATTGACGCAGCGAACATTACTACCTGCGATGGGTATTATGAGATTGATACTGAGGCAGCGACCAACGCCGCCATCCGCGCACTCCAGCCCCAGCCCGCACCGGCATGGAAGGGAGACATCTACGCGCACGCCGACGGCAGCAGGGAGTGCAGGCCCGTCGAGCCCCAGCCCGCACCGGCTGCGGAGCGGGTCAAGATGCTGGAGGAGGGGATCGAACGCGCGCTGGAATGCACGCCGTCAATTGGCATGTGGCGTGGATTGGAGACCATAGTTTACAACGGTGACGACCCGTGGGAGATACTCCGCGCCCTCCTGAATGGAGGCGAGTGATGGCTAAGACGTGCGAGACGTGCCGGTTTGAACAAGCGGATAGGTGCCACCGATACCCGCCGCAGCGAATCACGCTGACGACGATCTACGGCATAACGATCGGAGCCTCGGCCCGCTTTCCGAAGATCAATGAGAAGGACGGAGCATGGTGCGGCGAATACCAACCCAAGGGAGGCTCCCATGAAGCCTGACCGGGAGAGACTGGCGCTCGCCATCCTGAACAGCGACCGCGCGGCCGCAGGGCTCCCGGCCACTGCTAGCCGCGACGACATACCGAACAGCTATGGCTATCTGCGCAACGTGGACGCCATCCTCTCCGACATCCGCGCACAAGGCTACAGGATCGTTCCTGAGTGGCAGAGCATAGAGACAGCACCCTACCAGATGCCGGTAGAGGTGCGGGTAGGCCACATGACGATGGCCGCCACGCTGGAGCCGAACGCGAGCGAGGATGAGCATGGCTCATGCGACCAGTGGCAAGCCGTGCACGAGGGTGAGCACCCGCCTTGCTGGTCGGAAGGGGCCTGCTGGGCGTCCAACATTGACGAGATTGAGTCGCTGCAACCGAGCGCATGGCGACATCTCAACGCGGAGACCCCCAATGCAGAGGGATGACATCCTGGCACTCGCCGCGCGCGTGGAGAAAATCAACCCGTCTCCGTTCGACCCGTATGCAACCGCCGAAAGCGATGTCAGCGCGTGTGCTGCCGCCGTGGAGGAATTGCGCGACATCATCGCCGCATCCCTGCGGGCAATAGCGGAGGGGACCGGCAATGTGCATAAATAGCCCAGAATGTCAGCACTGCCGAACCTGCGGGCTTCGCCGGTATCGTTTTTGGTCCGATGAGAACATGCATCCTCGTGGATGTGAGGAGGGCGCTCCATCTGCGGCGCTTTGCACGATCGCTCGCGATCATGCCGCAACGGCGGCGCAAATGGTCCGGGATATGCCCGAGGCGTGCAACGCGCGGAGTGGGCTGAGCCTGTGCCTGCTGCAAATCCCGCAGATTGATCCTGAAGCTGCGTCAATGTGGAGATCAGCAATAGCAGAGCAAATTGCAGAAAATGCAAATTGCTCGGGGGAGGCAGACAGGTGACGGCTATATGCGACATCGCGAAGAAGGCGAGGCGGGCCATGCGCAACGGCACCGGCGTGCAGTTCACTCCAGAGCAATGGCGCGCCTTTGTTGAGTTGGGCGGCTATGACATCATCATGCAAGCCGAAGCTGAGGAATTGAAACTGCAATGGGTACAGAGCGAACCTACCCCGTCGGAAAATATTGGCTCGCCAAGCGAAGGGACGGCAAGGCCCCTGACATCTGGCAGATCGCCAGCTACGCGCCTCAATCGCGGTCAATCGTATATCGCAGCACTAAGTGCCGGTCTCTAGAGGACGCAAAGGATGTCATCCTCGCATATGAGGCTTCACAGCGGGCCAGCAAGGCGCAACCGATCGAGGCGGCGGAACTCCTGCCCCAGCTATTTCTCTACTGGCGCGAGCATGGCCAGCACGTCCGCAACCCCTATGCGATCAGCGGGTCACTTCGCGCCTTCATGGGCTTCCTCGACCACGAGGGGATGTTGGGCTTGACCGTGGCCGACCTGTCGCCGGAACTCATTGACCGCTTCATCGCATGGAGACGCGGGCCGCACAGCTACGCGATCCAGTGGGGCGACAAGATATTCGAGCACCAATCCCAGGGCGTGAAGGGCGAAAGCATCAAGCGCAATCTGGAGGACCTGCGGGCCGCTGTCCGCCATGCCGAGCGGTATCGTCGCATCCCCTACGCACCGCGTATCCAAAGCGTGCCGGATTCGATGCGGTCCCCAAGACGCAAGACCAAGCTGTCCGTCGATCAGCTAGGGGCAATCATGGCCTACGTCGCCAGCGATAAGCCAATGTGGCGTTGGGTCTGCCTTATGATCGGCACAGCGATCCGGCCCGACGCGGGGCTGGCGTTCAACCCCGCCGATCAATGGGAAGGCAATACCATCGACCTGCACCCCCCGGCATGGCCGCGCACAAAGAAGGTCAACCCGATCATCCCGGTCGCCGCGCCGCTGGTGCCGATCCTAGAGGACTGGAAAGCCAACCCCCATGCCGCCGTCAAGTCGCGCCGGACGGCGTGGCGCAAGATGCGTGCGGCGCTCGGGCTTGGCGACATGGTGGTGCCGAAAACCATCCGGCATAGCGTGGCAACCGAACTGACGCGGCGCGATGTCCCCGGCGACCAGATTGAAATGCTGCTTGGCCATCGCATCGTGAAGTCCACGACGGCGGTCTATGCGGAGTATCGCCCGTCATACATGGCCGAAGCCGCCCTTGGGCTGGCGTCCCTGTTCAAGGACGTGGAGGCCGCTGCGCATCGGTGGAGTGCGGGCCATGAGCGGGCCACTATCGGAAACAAGCGCGGTTTAGTCATTGACCGGAATAGCGCGAAAGAGTAGGATTTACGGGCTTTGGAACTGGTGGGCGATGACAGGCTCGAACTGCCGACATCCTCGGTGTAAACGAGGCGCTCTACCAACTGAGCTAATCGCCCGCGCGTCCTCGCCGCAGCTGCGGCGAAGGCGAGCGCCGCGTCTTAGCGGCGGCGCGCGCACGAGACAATGGCTAAGTGGTGGCGAGGGGCGCGGCCTTTGCGATGCCCGCCGCGCTCAGCCGCCCCGCCGCGCGCCCAGACGCAGGCCGTCGCGCCGTGCGGCCGCGAACCAGGCGGCGACGTTTTCCGCCGACTCGTCCGAAAGCCCGATGAACACGCGCCGGGCGTCGCGCGGATCGCGGGCGCGGACGAAGATGCCGCGATCGGTGAGCTGGCCGATCCAGCGAAGCGCGGTGGTCGGGGGCACTGCGGCGGCGATGCACAGGCTCGACACCGACACGCGCTTGCCGTCGAGCCGGGCGGCCATGAGGTCGAGCATCATGTCCCAGGCGGGGTCGGCGAACAGGTCGGCGGGCATGTAACGGTCGCGCAGGCGGCGCATTTGCAGCAGCGCGCGGATTTCGGTCGAGGTGACGACCGCGCCGCGCCGCTCGGGCAGGTCGTTTGCGAACGGGGCTTCGTCCTCCTGCGCATGATATTGCGGCGGAGGGGGAGCGGCCGCGAACGGCCCCGCACGGAAATCGGGCATATGGCCGTCGCGCCGCGCCAGCCGGTCGATCGTCTGCGCCAGCCGCCTGACCTCGTCGCTCAGCATCTCCAGCCGGTGACTTTCGGCCTCGCGACCGACATCGTGAAGATCGCCGGCCAGATGGAGCGCTGCGACCGCGCGGCACAGCGCCAGCGCCTCTTCACCAGGGCCCGCCTCGCACAGCAATTCGGGATGAAAGCCGCACAGCGCGGCATCGACCGCGTCGAGCTGCGCCAGGTCGGCGAGGACGATCAGCCGCGCGTCAGCCACAGAGGGCCAGCCGATCACGGGGCGCAGCAGCCGCTCCAGATCGCCCATGTCGCTGCTCTCGCCCCTGAGGTCGAGGACGAGCACATCGACGCCGATCATCATGTCCAGCCGCGCGCCCGCATCGGCCCAGCCCGTGCTGCCCAGCGACCGCAGGCCGGCCCCGCGCGCGATCGCCGCCATCGTCGCGGCGTTGCCGTCGTCAATCCCGCCGATCCGGAGCAAGGTCGGCCGCGTGTCGATCACGCCCGCATGCGCCGCCACCGCACCCGGTCCGTCGTTGGATTCGCTGCCCCATGCGGGATGATCGAACATGCACGTTCCCCTGTTGTACATCATGTGCGTTGTACATGATTTGTTCGAATCGCTTATGCCCGAATCGGAGCAGCTTTTGAACGCCTTTTGTTCCGTTTTGGAGTGAAGGGGGGGGCTCGCTATGCCGCCGGACGCCGCGAATTGATCCGAAAGGGAGCAATCACGGCCGCGCCGGAACGCGTCGCTCCGGCGCGGTGTGCGTGGTTTGCGTAGTGTGGCGGGCGATCAGAGCAGGAAGTGATCGGCGCCGATCGACGAAACGCCCAGAACCAGAATCGCGATGTCGGCGATCTTGTCGCCATTGATGTCGCCCTTGAGGACGACGCCGTCCGCATGCGCGGTCTGGATCAGTTCGCCCCTCGTTCCGCCAAAGATGCTGCCGTTCTTGAGGACGAACGCGCCATTGTTCAAGACGGCGGCACCATTGGCGTCCATCCGCGACAGGTCGATGATGTCGCCCTCCGCAGCGTCGAAGTCGGTGACGATGTCGCGGCTGTTGGCGCCGGGCAGGCTGTCGGTCGCGAGCAGAAAGCGGAAGATGTCGGCACCGTCGCCTCCGGTGAGGCGGTCCGCCCCCGCGCCGCCGACGAGGATGTCGTTGCCGGCGCCGCCATCGAGAATGTCGTTGCCGGTGTTTCCAAGCAGCTTGTCGTTGCCGGCTCCGCCTTGCAGCAGATCGGCCCCCACTCCGCCATCGAGCACGTCGTTTCCGTTGTCCCCGAGCAGATGATCCGCCGCTCCGCCGCCGTAGAGCTTGTCATCGCCAGTCCCTCCGTTGAGCAGATCGCTGCCATCTCCGGCCCTCAAAATGTCGTTGCCGGCAAGTCCGCTCAGCGTTTCATCGGCAGGGGTTCCGACAAGTGTATCGTTCCCCGATGTGCCGACGAGCGACAGGGAAAGGGGCTTTATCTGCAAAATGCTGGAACCTTCGGAGGTCTCCTGGAGATCAAAGGCACCGTTCGATATGGTCAGTGTCGCGTCCGCAACACCGTCGCCATTGCCATCAGCCTGAAGCAGCGTCGTTGCACCCGCCTTCTCGTATCGAACCTGTCCGGCGATACCGCTGAAAGCTGCCGTGCCGATAAAGGCGGGGGCGATGCTTCCATTGTAGCGCACGCTGGACATGTCGATATAGTCATCAGCGGAAAAATCGGTGAAGGTATCGCCGTCAAACCGGTCAAATCCATAGATGATGAAACGATCAGAGCCGAGACCGCCGGTAAACGCGTCAGCACCAAGTCCTTCGTTGAACAGGTCATTGCCGGACCCGCCGATAAACTGGTCATTCCCGACCGAACCTTGAAATTCTGTGTCAATCGAAATCGCGGACAGATCGACCGTTTTCGCCGTATCCCGGCTGGCATACAGCTGAAGCTGTTCAGTCTGGCGGAAGACAATCCGATCGCCCGCAGTCGAATTCAAAACGACATCGTCTCCGACCATTTCGGCCGTCAGGCTTTCCGGGCGCAAGCCGACCAGGCCGACCTGCAGAAGGTCATGGCCGTTGCCGCCGGTCACATCGGTGCGGCCACCGCGTACCGAAATGGTGTCGTCCCGTGCACTGCCTGCGACAGTCTGGCGGCTGCCAAGCACGTCGAGATACACGCCGCCAGCGCCGGTGAAGCCGCTCGCATCGATAATATCGTCAAAGTGAGGCGAGTTGACGGTGCTGAGGCCGACACGTTCGACGCCGGAAATCTCCATGTCGATTGCGCCACTGCTGTCCGTGATGCGGCTGTCAGTGATCGTATAGACCCGCGCAGCCGTTGCGACGGGAAAAACGTCCTGAAACGTATACAGATACAGCCCGTCGCTTCCTGCGCCGCCATCGATGGTATCGGTCCCTGCGCTGCCATAGATCACATCGTCTCCGCTGCCGGCAGATACGACATCGTCGCCACGGGTGGTCAGGATCCCGTCATTCCCTGCCGTACCGTTGATCGTCGGGTTGGCCATGATGCCAAGAGAGAATGTGCCGTTGCTGAACTGATAGAGCTCGACACCGGACAGCTGATCGACACCGTCGTCGCCATCGGCAGGGTCGATATCGGTGACGCGGGTTCCATCGCGAGAGATGGAATAGCCGTTGCGCTGACCAGCATATTTCGCAACGTCGCCGATTCCATCGCCGCCATTGAGGATGTCGTCGCCAAGGCCACCGGTGAGGCTGTCATCGCCATCCAGCCCGTTGAGGGTGTCGTTGCCTCCCAGTCCGCTCAGCGTATCGTCGAATCCGGTGCCGTTGAGGCTGTTGTTCCCCTCGTCGCCGGTGAGCGAAACGGCCTCGTTGACATCCGTGATCGTCACCGCGATCGCCTGGTCATCGAACTGGCTGCCATCGCTGGCGCGAACGACCACCTCATAGACATTGTCGCCATCGGCATCGCCTGGCGCCTCGAAATCGGGCGCGGCGAGGAAGGCGAGCGTGCCTGTCTCCGTGTCGATGCCGAACAGCGCAGCGTCCGCGCCGCCGCTGATGGCGTAGGTCAGTGCGTCGCCATCGGCGTCGCTGGCCTGGACCGTGGTAATGGCAAAGCCATTCTCCGCAATGCTGATCGCTGCGGTGTCGCCGCCGCCATCGGAGGTGATGAGGGGTGTGGAGGCGACCGGTCCGATCTCAAAAATTTTCGCTTTGATAGCCGAACTGTATACGCCCTGCGAATATTCGAACGTCGACCAACTGACGGCAAAGCGGCCATCGGGCAGTCCCGTTGCTGTAGGTGCCCCCGGACCCTCGGTTGAATCGCTATTGACGAGGAACTCACCACCGATCTTGTGGCCGTTGGCATCGAAAAGCTGCGCCTTGACATCGTTTTCGCCGGGGTTCTGGGACGAATTGACCCGGGAGACGCTGTGCCAACTGACCAGGAAGCCGCCATCGGTCAAACTTGTAATGACCGGCTGGGATAAGCTGTACGATTCCTGACTATTCACAAACAACTCACTGCCAATCTTGGCCCCGCCCGCATCGAACAGCTGTGCCTTGATCGCGGTGCCGGTGGCGACACCATATCGTTCGGCAGAGTTCGTGGTGACCCAGCTGGCGACGAAGCCGCCGTTCGCCAGACCCGTTATGGTCGGTGACAATTGATTCTGGGCCGTATGGCTGTTGACCAGAAACTCGCTGCCGATCTTCGCGCCGCCAGCGTCAAAGATCTGCGCCTTGATCGCAGAGCCGCTGCCGTCCTGCGTTGCGTCGCGCGTAGCCCAGCTGACGACGAAACCCCCATTGCCGAGATCAGCAATGGCCGGAGCAATTTGGTCATCACTTGTCTGGGAGCTAACAAGAAATGTGCTGCCGATCTTTGTGCCGTTGGCATTAAATATCTGTGCCTTGACGTCATAATCCCGGGACAGATAGTCGGCCCAGCTGATCACAAAACTTCCATTTTCAAGGGCTGCAATCACAGCACCGTCGCCACTGTCCTTATCATTCACCACGAATTCGCTGCCGATCTTGGTCCCTCGCGAATCCAGCAACTGAGCCTTGGTCCGTAGGACAAAATCGTCGCCTGTATAGTACTCTTCCGACCAGCTCGCGACGAAACCGCCATTGGCAAGGCTGGCAACAGCTGGTGACGCCGTGTACGAGAAGGATGACGTCAGATTATCAATCCTGAACTCGTCACCGATCTTTGTTCCGTCAGTGGCGAACAACTGTGCAACGGTCGATGATCCCGAAATCCAACTGACCAGAAGTTCACCGGTCTTCAGGCCTTCTATCGCGGGATCAAATGCGGACCTCACTGCCGCGTTGCTGACGAGAAATTCGGAACCCGTCGGTATTGCCATGATGGTTTCGTTCACGTCCTCAATGCCGATCGTCAGGGTCTGCTCGACATAAGCTCCGGCGAGGTCGGTTGCGCGTATCAGGATATCGACCGAGGTCTGTGCCTCATAGTCCAGCTTGGTGCCGTCCGCGACGGTGAGCTGGCCGTCGACGACAGCGAAGGCGCCTCCCGTTGGATCGGACAGGATCGAGAAGGAATGAACATCATTCACGTCCCGGTCGCTCACCACCAGCGTGCCGACGATGCGACCCGTTGAAAGGGCTTCATCAATCGCTGACATGTCCGTCAACATTATCGCATCGGGTGCCGCGTTGTCGGCGACGAGCCTGAAGATCTGCGCCTTGATCGCAGCGCCGCTGCTATCGCCGCCCGCGCCGCCGTTGCCCTGGCTCGCATCCATCCAGCTGACCACGAAGCCGCCATTGGCTAGCCCGGTGATCGTGGGGCTTTGCTGCGAACCCGACACCGCGCTGTTGACGAAGAATTCGCCCCCGACCCTGGTCCCGGCCGGGGTGAACAGCTGTGCCTTGATCGCCGTACCGCTTCCGTCCTGGAGGGTGTCGCCTGTCGACCAGCTGACCACGAAACCGCCATCGGCAAGGCCGGTGATCGTGGGATCATACTGATAGCTCTCCACCGCGCTGTTGACGAGGAATTCGCTGCCCACGCGCGCGCTGGCCGCATCATAGATCTGCGCCTTGATCGCCCAGCCGCTGCTGTCGCCGCCCGCGCCGCCGTTGCCCTGGCTGTAATCCGTCCAGCTGACCACGAAGCCGCCATTGGCAAGGCCGGTGATCGTGGGAAACTGCTGATAGCTCTCCACCGCGCTGTTGACGAGGAATTCGCCGCCCACGCGCGCGCCGGCCGCATCATAGACCTGCGCCTTGATCGCAGTGCCGCTGCTGTCGCCGCCCGCGCCGCCGACGCCGTGGCTGCCATCCGTCCAGCTGACCACGAAGCCGCCATCGGCAAGGCCGGTGATCGTGGGTTGCTCCTGATTGCTCTCCACCGCGCTGTTGACGAGGAACTCGCCGCCCACGCGCGCGCCAGCCGCATTGTAGACCTGCGCCTTGATCGCATAGGAGCTGCTGTCGCCGCCCGCGCCGCCGACGCCCTGGCTGTAATCTGTCCAGCTGACCACGAAGCCGCCGTCGGCAAGGCCGGTGATCGTGGGGTATGCCTGATCGCTCGCCACCGCGCTGTTGACGAGGAACTCGCCGCCCACGCGCGCGCCGGCCGCATCATAGATCTGCGCCTTGATCGCATAGCGGCTGCTGTCGCCGCCCGCGCCGCCGTTGCCCTGGCTGTAATCCGTCCAGCTGACCACGAAGCCGCCATTGGCAAGGCCGGTGATCGTGGGAAACTGCTGATAGCTCGCCACCGCGCTGTTGACGAGGAATTCGCTGCCCACGCGCGCGCCGGCCGCATTGTAGATCTGCGCCTTGATCGCGTAGCCGCTGCTGTCGCCGCCCTGGCTGTAATCTGTCCAGCTGACCACGAAGCCGCCATCGGCAAGGCCGGTGATCGTGGGAACGCCCTGATCGCCCGCCACCGCGCTGTTGACCAGAAACTCGCCACCCACCTTGTTGACCGCTGTCACGATGATACCCCCCTTGCCGAACCCCAACCGCCAGACGGCGCACAGGCTCGGTCGTTAGCGATGTCGCATGACTCCCCGATGTCACCAAAATGGTCCCACCCCACCTTAGTCGCCCCACCCCCGCACAACCGTTGACTCATCCCCCCCACCCGTTATTGCACCGCGCAATCGGACGAAACCGCTCTGGCCGTGGGGGCGTTGACGGGATTCGCCGGTTTCCGGCCCGCGCCTCATCGCGATGCGGCACTCGCCGGGCCGGCTTTTCCCCATCCGCCGCCTCGGCAGGGCACCTTGAGGGGAAGGACACGGCATGACCGCAGTCGGACAGGATACGCTCGGAACCCGCGATACGCTCGACGTGGGCGGCAAGGCTTATGGCTATTATTCGCTGGCGAAGGCGGCGGCGAAGCTCGGCGATGTGTCGCGGCTGCCCTTTTCGATGAAGGTCCTCCTCGAGAACCTGCTCCGCTTCGAGGACGGCGTGACCGTCACGGCCGAGGATGTGCAGGCGATCGTCGACTGGCAGGAAGAGCGCCGCTCCGACCGCGAGATCCAGTATCGCCCCGCGCGCGTGCTGTTGCAGGATTTCACCGGCGTCCCCTGCGTTGTCGACCTCGCCGCGATGCGCGACGCGATGAATGCGCTGGGTGCCGACGCGGCCAAGATCAACCCGCAGGTTCCCGTCCACCTCGTCATCGACCACTCGGTCATGGTCGATGAATTCGGCCACCCCAAGGCGTTCGAGCAGAATGTCGAGATCGAATATTATCGCAATGCCGAACGCTACGACTTCCTGAAGTGGGGCTCGAAGAGCCTCGCCAATTTCTACGCCGTGCCCCCCGGCACCGGCATCTGCCACCAGGTGAACCTCGAGAACATCGCGCAGGCCGTCTGGTCGAGCGAGGCCCCCGACGGGACGCTGGTCGCCTATCCCGACACCTGCGTCGGCACCGACAGCCACACCACGATGATCAACGGCCTGGGCGTGCTCGGCTGGGGCGTCGGCGGCATCGAGGCCGAAGCCGCGATGCTCGGCCAGCCCGTGTCGATGCTCATCCCCGAAGTCGTCGGCTTCAAGCTGACCGGCGCGCTTCGTGAAGGCGTGACCGCGACCGACCTGGTGCTCACCTGCACCCAGATGCTGCGCGCCAAGGGCGTGGTCGGCCGCTTCGTCGAATATTTCGGGCCGGGCCTCGCCTCGCTCAGCCTCGCCGACCGCGCGACGCTCGCCAACATGGCGCCCGAATATGGTGCGACCTGCGGCTTCTTCGGCATCGACGACAAGACGCTCGACTATATGCGCCTGACCGGCCGTACCGAGGAGAATATCGCGCTGGTCGAGGCCTATGCCAAGGCGCAGGGCCTGTGGATCGACCCCGCCGCCGCCGACCCGGTGTTCACCGACACGCTGGAACTCGACCTCGGCACCGTGGTCCCCAGCCTTGCCGGCCCGAAGCGTCCGCAGGACCGCGTCTCGCTCCCTGAGGTCGACGACGTGTTCAACACCGACATGGAGAAGGTCTACAAGAAGGCGCAGAGCCGTGTTCCCGTCGAGGGCAAGGATTTCGACATCGGCGACGGCGACGTCACCATTGCCGCGATCACGAGCTGCACCAACACCTCGAACCCCGGCGTCCTCGTCGCCGCCGGCCTCGTCGCCAAGAAGGCCAACGAGCTGGGCCTGAAGCCCAAGCCCTGGGTCAAGACCAGCCTCGCGCCGGGCAGCCAGGTCGTCACCGACTATCTGAACAAGGCGGGACTTCAGGAGCATCTCGACGCGATCGGTTTCAACCTCGTCGGCTATGGCTGCACCACCTGCATCGGCAACTCCGGGCCGCTCGCCGAACCGATCAGCAAGGCGATCAACGAGAATGGCCTCGTCGCCGCCGCCGTCATTTCGGGCAACCGCAACTTCGAAGGCCGCGTGTCGCCCGACGTGCGCGCCAACTTCCTCGCCAGCCCGCCGCTCGTCGTCGCCTATGCGCTCAAGGGCACGGTGACCGAAGACATGGTGGAAACGCCGATCGGCGAAGGCACCGACGGCCCGGTC
>CAZJCT010000032.1:0-23923 GCA_964544675.1 uncultured Sphingobium sp. | reverse complement strand
ATTCGGGCGTGAAGGCGATGTCGTTGATGATGTCGCCGCGATAGCTCGGCAGTTCCGCATCGCCGATGACCTCGGTCGCGGCGGAGCGTGGCTTGGCGAACTGCCCCGCCATGCGGCCGACCTTCACGATGGGCAGCTTGCTGGCATAGGTCAGCACCACCGCCATCTGGAGGATGACGCGGAAGGTGTCGCGGATATTGTCGGCGGAGAATTCGGCGAAGCTTTCGGCGCAGTCGCCGCCCTGGAGCAGAAAACCCTCGCCCGCCGAGACGCGCGCCAGCTCGGCCTTCAGGTTGCGCGCCTCGCCGGCAAAGACCAGAGGCGGCAACGCGGCGAGCTTCGCTTCGGCAGCGCCGAGCGTTTCCGCATTCGGATAGTCCGGCATCTGCCGGCCTTCATGATTCCGCCAACTGGCGGGCGACCAGTTCGCCGCCATGTGCCTGTCCTTCCAGAGAGTCGATAAAGCGGCCCCTATGACGCCCGACCGCGTTTTACGCAAGCTTCGCGCCGCAGCCGGAACGGATGGGCGAGTGGGGCGTCTGATTGCCGATCCCCGACAGGAGAAAGCGATGGTCACGGTTCAGCCGCTCAACTGCACGCTCAAGCGCCATGAGGGCGAGGCCAGTTCCACCGACCGCATGATCGATGTGATCGGCAAAGCGTTCGCGGCGAATGGCGCGCAGATGCAGCCGACGATCCGAGTCGCGGCGCATCATGTCGCACCCGGCGTCACCTCCGACGAAGGCGAGGGCGACGAATGGCCCGGCATCCGCAAGGCGGTGCTCGATGCCGATATCCTGCTGCTGGCGACGCCGATCTGGATGGGCCAGCCGAGCAGCGTCGCCAAGCGCGTGGTCGAACGGCTCGACGCGTTCCTCGGCGAAACCGACGATCAGGGCCGGATGCCCAGCTATTCGAAGGCGGCGGTGGTGGCGGTCGTCGGCAATGAGGACGGCGCCCACGCGACGGCGGCGGCGATGTTCCAGGCGCTCAACGACGTCGGTTTCATCATCCCTCCCGTCGGTTCCTGCTACTGGGTTGGCGAGGCGATGCACGGCACCGACTTCAAGGATCTGGACGCGGTGCCGGAGATGGTGACCAAAACCGCGAAAATGCTCGCCGACAATGCCTGCCATGTCGCGGGCCTGCTCAAGGGTGCACCGCTGCCGGGCCATGCGTAAAGCCACCGCTGGGAGGTATGACGGCGCTGTCTGGGCGCTCTCATGTGTCCCCGCGAAGGCGGGGACCCAGAGTCTCAAGCACCAGCGACTGCCGCTCTGGGCTCCCGCCTGCGCGGGAGCACGTTGACCGGTCAGGACGGGTGTAGTCTCACCAGACCCCAGCCTTCGCTGGGGTGACGCATTCTTTCCGCTACGCCCTGATCCGCACCGGCACCGACTTGGCGGCAGGAGTCTTCGACAGGCAGTCATGGTGCGACAGCGCGATCAGAGGATTCGCCTCCGGATAATAAGCGCCGACGCATCCGTCGGGCAGCGAAAAGGGGGTGACGGTCAGCCCCGCAACCTCGCGATGCGCACCATCCTGCGCATCACCCACCAGCGCGACGACCTGCCCCTCGCGAAGCCCGGCGCGGCGGATGTCATCCGGGTTCATCAGCAGCACGTCGCGTGTCCCCTCGATGCCGCGCATCCGGTCGGAATAGCCGTAGATGGTGGTATTGAACTGGTCGTTGGAACGCATGGTGATGAGCCGGTACCGGCCCGCCGCGTCATCGAAGCCGGTTGCGCTGAGGCCGGTGGGCACGGTGAACTCCGCCTTGCCGCTCCCGGTGGCCCAGATCCGCTCGCGCGCCTTGTTGCCGCGGTAGAAGCCACCGGGCGTGAACATGCGCGCGTTGAAATCGGCGAACTGGTCGGGATAGGTTTCCTCGATCCTGTCGCGCACCGTGCCATAGTCGCCGACCCATTCGTCCCAGCGGACGTTCGGATTGGGCGGCAGCGTTTCCTTGGCGATCCCCGCAACGATGGCGAGCTCCGACAGCAGATGGTCGCTCGGCGGCGTGCGCTTGCCGACCGACCCGTGGATGCAGGAAAAGCTGTCCTCCACCGTCACCGTCTGCGGCCCGCCCGCCTGCATATCCTCCTCCGACCGGCCGAGGCAGGGGAGGAGCCAGGCGACCTCGCCATTGACGAGGTGGCTTCGGTTCAGCCTGGTCGCGATCTGGACGGTGAGGCGCATGCGGGTCCACGCCTCCTCCATCTTCGCGCGTTCCGGTATTGCCCGGACGAAATTGCCGCCCAGTCCGATGAAGGCGCGGACCTTGCTCGAGAGGATGCCCTCGCACGCTTCGACGGTGTTCATGCCCTTCGCGGTCGGCGGGTCGAAGCCGTAGAGCGCCTTGAGCCGGTCGAGCGGCACCAGGTCGGGCTTTTCCGAAATGCCGACCGTGCGCTGGCCCTGCACGTTGGAATGGCCGCGCACCGGCGATATGCCCGCGCCTTCGCGGCCGATATTGCCGCGAAGCAGCAGCAGGTTCACCAGCATGCCGATGGTCTGCGATCCATGGACATGCTGGGTCACGCCCATGCCATAGACACCGATGACGGTGCGCGCCTCGCAATAGATGTCGGCGGCGGCCTCCAGATCGGCGCGGGTCAGGCCCGATTCGCGCTCGATCTCCTCCCAGCCCATCGCGTCGGCGCACGCCTTGAACGCCTCGAAGCCGTGAGTGTGCTGGTGGATGAAGTCGACGTCGAGCAGATGGCGCTTCTCCTCCGCCCACTGCCGGGTCTCGCGGGCGAGGACATGCTTGCACAGGCCCATGATGGCCGCGATGTCGCCGCCCGGCCTGACCTGGAAATACAGGTCGGAGATCCGTGTCTCCTTGCCCGTCAGCATCTCGGTCGGGCTCTGCGGATTGGTGAAGGCGATCAGCCCCTTCTCGCGGACGGGGTTGAAGGTCACGATCCTGCAGCCGCGCTTTACCGCTTCCTGCAAGGGATGCAGGAAGCGCGGGCTGTTGGACCCGGTATTCTGCCCGAAAAAGAAAATCGCGTCGCAAATGTCGAAGTCGGAAAGCACGCAGGTGCCGACGGGCGATCCGATCACGTTCTTGAGGCCGACCGAGGTCGTCTCATGGCACATGTTCGAGCTGTCGGGCAGGTTGTTGTGCCCATAGAGCCGCGCGAACAGCGCGTAGAGATAGGATGTCTCCAGGCTGGCGCGGCCCGACGCGTAGAAGACGGTGGAGGTCGGATCGAGCGCGCGAAGCTCCGCGCCGATCGCGCGGAACGCCTCGTCCCAGCTCGCCGGCACATAGCGGTCGCTCGTCCGGTCGTAGCGCATGGGATGGGTCAGCCGGCCGAGTTGCTCCAGATCATGGTCGCGCCAGCCGCGAAGCTCGCTGACCGTATGCTCGGCCAGGACGTCGGGCGTGCAGCGCCGCGTTGTCGCTTCCCACAGCGTCGCCTTGGCGCCGTTCTCGCAGAACTCGAACGGGTGCGGGTGCGCGGGCTTTCCCCACGCGCAGGACACGCACATGAAGCCGCCGGGCTTGTTCTGCCGCCGGAGCGTGTCGAGGACTGCGGGCGAGTCGAGCTCCTTGGCGAAGATGCGGGAGATGCCCTTGAGCGAGCCCCATCCGCCCGCGGGCCCGTCATAATGGGCCCCTTCATGACGGGTGGCGTCGTCGTCCGATTTGCTCATGCCGCTTCTCCCGGGGAGCGATGGGCCGATGCCCGTCACGATCGGTCTCGCAACGGGCCGCGACCGCAGAACGTTCCCGGCGGGTGCCTCGATCAGAACCAGAAGCGCATGCCGGCCACCCACGCGACTCCACCCGGATCGTCGCCGTGCGCGCGAAGCCTCCGTGCCGTGCCGCCATGCGCCTGATCCCACTCGACCCCGAGATAGGGGGCAAAGCGTGGCGAGACCTCGTAGCGAAGGCGCAGGCCGATCGCGGTCCCGGTCACACCGCTGCCGAGCGTGAGGTCGGGCACGGCCTGAGCCGACAGATCGGCTTCCGCCCGCGCCTGAGCGATCAGGCGCGGCGTGATCCGGACGTCATGCTCTACCTCCACGCGCGCGGTCAGGTCGCCCTTGTGCGACAGGAAGACGGCCCCGTCGAACTCGATCCAGTAGGGGAGCAGCCCGCGCAGGCCGAGGACGGCGTGGGTGCGATCCGGGTCTGGGCGAACATCCTGACGGACGCCCGCCTGAAGATCGAACCATGGGCCTATCGCGTGGCTCCACAGCGCCTGGACCTCGGCATGTTCGGGGGCCTCGCCGAACGCCGCCTCGCCCTCGGTCTTGATCCACAGCTTGTCGATGTCCTTGCCGACCCACAGGTCCGCGTCCCAGGCGAACCCTTCTGCGCCGTCGATGCTGCGAAGCTCCAGCCGGTCGGCCATCAGCCTGGCGCTGGTCAGGTCGCCATGTTCGCGCAGCATCTGCGCCCGCGCGCGCGCCATCGCCGCCGCGCCATAAGCCGCGTCGGCGGCATGGGGCAGGCTGTCGGCAGCGGGGGGCGCGACCGGTGCCGCCGGAGGATCGGCGGGCGGCTTGTCGCCATGGCCGGCATGAGCCGAATGGTCCGCATGGCCCTGATGCTGCGCCTCAGCCGTGCCCGCGAACAGCAGCGTGGCGGCGGCGAATGCGAGTGCGGCTCTCATCCTTCCTCTCCCGCGAGCGGACGGACGGTGACGACGCGCATCATCCCCGCGTGCATGTGGAACAGCAGATGGCAATGGAACGCCCAGTCGCCCGGCTCGTCGGCGGTCAGGTCGAAGCTGGCGGTTCCGCCGGGGTGGACGGTGATGGTGTGCTTGCGCGGCTGGTGCGGCCCCTTGCCGTTGACGATCTCGAAGAAATGGCCGTGCAGGTGGATGGGGTGGGTCATCATCGTGTCGTTGATCAGCTTGACCCGCACCCGCTCGTCCCGCCGGAAGCGGATCGGCTCGGGATTCTCGCTCAGCTTCTGGCCGTCGAACGACCACATGAAGCGTTCCATATTGCCGGTCAGATGCACCTCGACGGTGCGCGCTGGCGGGCGCTGGTCGGGCGAAGGCGCGAGCGCGGCAAGGTCACGATAGGTGAGGACGCGGTGGCCGGCATCCTCCAGCCCCAGGCCCGGATAGCCGGTGCGGTCGACGGGCGCGGGCGCGATCATGTCGACGCCAGGCGTCAGCGGAAATCCGACCTTGCCTGCGTCGCGCATCGAATGGTCCATGCCGCCGCCGCCCTGCGCTCCGTGACCGCCATGTTCGCCGTGCTCAGCCGCGCCCATGCCCATGTCGGTCATGGTCAGCACGGGCCGCTTTCGGAGCGGCGGCACCTCGGCGCTCATCCCCATGCGCGGGGCCAGCGTGCCGCGCGCCATGCCGGTGCGGTCGATGCTTTCGGCGACGATGCTCCAGGCGCTGTCGGTGGCGGGGCGGACGATCACGTCATAGGTTTCCGCAGGTGCGATCTGGAACTCATCGGTCTCGACCGGTTGCACGTCCTGCCCGTCGACCGACACGACGGTCAGCGGCAGGCCGGGGATGCGGAAATTATAGATCGACATCGCTGCGGCGTTGATGATCCGCAGCCGCACCCGCTCGCCGGGCGCGAACAGGCCGGTCCAGTTCTCGGCCGGGGAATGGCCGTTCATCAGGAAGCTGTAGGCGCCGCCGCCGACATCGGCGATGTCGGTCGGGTCCATTCGCATCCGGGCAAAGGCAGCCGCATCGCTGCGCGACAGCCCGTCATTGTCCGTCAGCGAGGGTTTGTGGCGGTTGAAGAAGCCGCCCTGCTGCTTCAGCCGCTCAATGATCCGGTGCGGATGAAGAAAGCTCCAGTCCGACAGCACGATCACATGTTCGCGGTCATAGGCGACGGGGTCGGCACCGGCGGGGTCGATGACGATCGGGCCGTAATGGCCCTGCTGCTCCTGAAGCCCCGAATGGCTGTGATACCAATAGGTGCCGCTTTGCCGGACCGGGAAGTCGTAGACAAAGGTCTCGCCCGGCCTGATCCCCGGAAAGCTGACGCCCGGCACCCCGTCCATGGTGAAGGGGACGAGCAGCCCGTGCCAGTGGATCGACGTGTCCTCGTCCAGATGGTTCGTCACCGCCATGCGGAAGCGCTGGCCTTCCCTGAGGCGAAGCAGCGGCGCGGGCAGGGTGCCGTTCGCCGTCACCGCGTGGCCTTCGCGACCGTCGATGCGGAAGCGGCTGTTGGCGATGGTGAGGGTCAGATCCTCGCCCGACAGCACCGTCCTGTCCTTCACCGCGAGGCCGTGGGTTCCGCTCATCGCCCAGGCGGGCATCATCCCATGGTACAAAAGCGCGCCGCCGCCCGCGAGGGCGCAGCGCAGCAGGCCGCGCCTGCCGATCATTGAAGCTAACATTTCCGGAACTCCCGCGCGCTCTGAGGCGCAACCTTGATTGTGCACGCGCGGCAAACGGTCGCGCGCTGGTCGTTGGATGGCCGCTCAGGCGCGGGGCGGGGGAAGATGGAGCCGCATGTTGACGCCGGCGAGCGGCGCGGGTTCGATCCCGCCTGAAGGGGCGGCGGATGTTCCGGACCGGAGCGCGGGTTGCGGCGCGAACGGGAGGACCAGCGCGCAGGCGAGCGCGCAATGCTGCGCCGGCATGCCGCCATGGTCAGGCGCCTGTCGCCGCTCGCCATGGTCGCCCGCCTGCATCGCGCAATGTGCGTCGGCCATTGCCGATGCCGTCGTCGTTGCCGCGCCAGCCGACGCATCGACTCGCGCTGCCATCGTCAGCGATCCGATCAGGATAGCGGCGATCAGCAGCAGCGAGCGAACAGCGGCAAGCGAGCGGAGATTCTGGCGCACGTCAACATTCCCTTGTCCGGGATATGGAGCCGCCCGTGCGCGGGGTCAACGGGAACCGGCAAAGCGGTCGGCGGTTCCCCCCATCATCGGCGATGAAGGGGACAAGAGCGTGAACCCGGCGATCTGGATGCCCTATTGCGGACCGGCCCCGCTTCCGGGTGATCTTCCCGGTCGCTGGAACCTCGACCCGTTGCTTCTGCTCGTCCTGCTCGCGGCCGGTGCGGCGGTCTGGCGCTTCAGTCGCCCTGATCCCGCACGGCGGCGGGCCGGTCTTGCCGCGATGGCGCTGCTGGTGGTTCTCTTCGTCTCTCCGTTCTGCGCGCTGACCTCGGCTTTGTTCTCGGCGCGGGTCGTCCATCACCTGCTGCTCACGGCGGCGGCCGCCCCGCTGCTGGCACTCGCGCTGCCGGTCAGGGTGCCGGGCGGGCTTGCGGCATGGACGGGTATCCACGCGGTCGCCTTCTGGGGCTGGCACGCGCCGCCGCTTTACGGCTGGGCCTTGTCGAACGATGCGGCCTACTGGCTGATGCAGGCCAGCCTGCTCGGCAGCGCCTTTGCCTTCTGGAGCGCGGTACGCCGGGGGAGCGTCACCGGGGGTATCGCGGCGCTGCTCGGCACGATGGTGCTGATGGGTCTGCTCGGCGCGCTCATCACCTTTGCCGGGACACCGCTCTACGCCCCGCATTTCGCCACGACCTTTGCCTGGGGGCTGGCGCCGCTCGAGGACCAGCAGCTTGCCGGCCTCATCATGTGGGCGCCCGGCGCGGGCTTCTATCTCGCCGCCGCCCTGTCGCTCCTGTCGCGCTGGTTCGCGAGGGAACGGGGCGCGGCGGCGGCATGATCCGCGCGCTCCGCGCGTGGGCGCGCAAGCATACCGAGCAGAGCCGCTATTCCCCGGTCGGGATCGCCTTCCACTGGATCATGGCGTTCCTCGTCCTGTTCCAGCTCGGCTGGGGCTATTATACGAGCTGGATGCCGGTGGGCGGCGACAAGATCCACGCCTATCAGGTGCACAGCGCCGCCGGGCTGCCCGTGCTGCTGCTCGCGATCGGGCGGCTCGGCTGGCGGCTGATGATCCCCGGCCCGGTCAACGACGCCGACCGGCAGGGCTGGCAGACGCAGGTCGCCTATGCGATCCACTATGTCTTCTACATCGCCTTTTTCGGCCTGCCGCTCAGCGGATGGGTGATGTGGTCGGCGACCGCCGAGCCGGGTCCGCTCTATCTCGGCGGTATCCTTCCCTGGCCGCAGCTTCCGCTCGCCGATCTGCCGCTGACGCTGCAATGGCGGATCATGGATGTGGCCGAGGACGTGCATCTTGTGCTCGTGGCGATCCTGTTCGCCGTCATTCCGCTCCATATTGTGGCGGCGCTGAAGCATCATTTCTGGGACCGTCACGATGTCCTGCGAGGGATGCTGCCGGAGATTCCCGACGCGGAGGATCCCCGGGCAGGGTCGACGCATAAGCCCCGAGAGCCGACGCTTCCCCCGGATACAGCCGCCGGCTGATCGCCAGCATGATATTGCCGGGGTCATTGCGGCGGGCACTCTTGCGCCACTGCGCGATCTGCTCGGCGACATAGGCGGCGGGTTGACCTGCAAGCGGCGGATTGCCGGGGCCGACGCCCTCGCCGTTGGCGCCATGGCAGGACGCGCAGGGGGCCAGCCCGCGTGCCGGGTCACCGCGATGATAGAGCATGGCGGCACTCTCCCGATAGGACGACCTGGCCGGTTCCACCCGGAACGGAAGCGCCGCGTAATAGGCGGACACCGCCTGTTGCTGCGCAAGGCTCAACTGGCCGGCGATGAAGCGCATTTCGGGATGCTCGCGGCGGCCGTCGGCATAAGCGCGCATCTGCGCCGCCAGATAGCCCTGGTCGATACCCGCCAGACGCGGCGCGCCCGCGCCATTGCCCTCTCCCGAAAGCCCGTGGCAGGTGATGCAGGCATTGTTCGCGCCGGCATCGCCGCCGCTCAGCGCTATCAGCCGTCCGGTCGCGGTGAACTGGTCGGCTCCGGCGGGGTCGACTGTCCCGCAGCCGCCGAGCGCCAGCAGGCAGGCGGCGAGGCCCAGGTGGTGGCGCAAAAGCGGCATGGCATGGGAACCTCCATGGCTCCGCCGTGGTTCCGCACGTGAAACGCCTGATCGTTACACCGCCAGAATCAGCAAAAGGGGGAAGCTTGTCGACGGTCCGCGCCCTGTTGCCCCTGCTGCTGGCCGCATCGTGCAAGCCGCCGCCCGATGAGGAGCATCATATGCCGCAGGCGAGCGCGGAGCATGGCCGCGAAGCGATCGAGCGGGTCGGCTGCGGCGCGTGCCACGCCATTCCCGGCATCGGCTGGCCGGAGGGTGCCACAGGGCCGTCGCTGGCGGGCTTTGCCGTTCAGGGGCTGATCGCCGGCCGTCTGCCCAACCGACCCGATAATCTCGCCGCGTTTGTCCGCAACGCCCCTTCGGCGCTGCCGGGAACGACCATGCCCGCCATGCCGCTCAGCGAACAGGAGGGGCGCGATGTCGCGGCCTATCTCTATGCCAGCACCACGCGTTGAGCCCACGGCCGGATGGCCGGCGTCGATCTTCGATCCCGCCGGGCCTTATGCGGGGTCGGTCACGACGCTGACCTGGATCCTGTTCGCCATGGCGGCGCTGGTCATCCTGGTCGTGCTGGCGGCGTTGTGGATCGCGCTGTTCGGTGGAGAGCGGCTCAAACGGCGGATCGGCGGCGCGCGGACGATCTGGATCGGCGGTATCGCCTTTCCCGTGATCGTGCTGACCGCGCTGCTCGTCTATGGGCTGACCCTCACCCGGCATCTGAGCGCCCCCGTTCCCGAGACCGCGATGCGCGTGCGCGTGACGGGCGAGATGTGGTGGTGGCGCGTCGCCTATCTCGACGGGCAGGGGCAGCCCTATTTGCTCGACGCCAATGAGTTGCACATTCCCGTCGGGCAGCCGGTCGTCGTCGAGTTGGAGTCGAACGACGTCATCCACAGCTTCTGGGTGCCGCAGCTTTCGGGCAAGCTCGACATGATCCCCGGTCGCACGAACGTCCTGCCGATCCAGGCCGACCGGCCCGGCGTCTATGGCGGCCAGTGCGCCGAATATTGCGGCGGTCCGCATGCGCTGATGGGCTTTGTCGTGATCGCGCACGAACCGGCCGCCTTCGCGCGGCTGATGGCGGCGCGGCGGACGGTGCCCCCCGCGACCGGCGGGCGCGGCGCGGCGCTGTTCCGCTCGGCCGGATGCGCCGCCTGCCACCGCATCGCCGGCACCGACGCCAATGGGCTTGCCGGACCCGATCTCAGCCATGTCGGATCGCGCCGGACCCTGGGCGCAGGGATCTTGCCCAACAACCGGGGCACGATGATCGGCTGGATCGGCGACAGCCAGGCGATCAAGCCGGGCAACCGCATGCCGCCCTATCCGATGCTGTCGGCGGACGATCTGGCGGCGCTCGCCGATTATCTGGGCGCGCGGAAGTGACGTCGGAAACGGGCTTCGACCCGGCGCTCTATCAGCGATTTCCCACCCGGGAGGATCGCCCGCCCGAGGAGCTGAAGGCGCTGGAGCGCATCTGGTGCGCGCCCAGGGGCTGGGCGCTGCTGACGGCGGTGAACAACAATTATATCGGCACCTTCTACGTCGGCACGGCTTTCCTGTTCTTCGTGCTGGCGGGCATATTGGCGCTGGTGATGCGCGTTCAGCTCGCGCTGCCGCTGCAGGGCATATTGCCGCAGGAAACCTACAACCAGTTCTTCACCATGCACGGCACGGTGATGATGTTCCTGTTCGCGGTGCCCGCCATGGAAGCGCTGGGCGTGCTGCTGCTGCCGCAGATGCTCGCGGCGCGCGACCTGCCGTTTCCGCGCCTATCCGCTTATGCCTTCTGGGCCTATTTCGTCGGCGGGCTATGCTTTTTCGCCTCGCTCTTCTTCGGCCTCGCTCCCGACGGCGGCTGGTTCATGTATCCGCCGCTGACCAGCACCGCCTATTCGCCGGGGATCAACGCCGATTTCTGGCTGCTTGGCATCGGCTTCATCGAGATCAGCGCGATCGCCGGCGCGATCGAGATCATCGTCGGCGTGCTGCGAACCCGCGCGCCGGGGATGAGCCTCGACAAGATGCCGATCTATGCCTGGGCGATGCTGGTGTTCGGCGGGATGATCATCATCGGTTTCCCCAGCGTGATCCTCAGCACGCTGCTCCTTGAGCTGGAACGCGCGTTCAACTGGCCCTTCTTCGATCCGACGCGGGGCGGCGACGCGCTGTTGTGGCAGCATCTTTTCTGGTTCTTCGGCCACCCCGAAGTCTATATCATCTTCCTGCCGGCCTCGGGGCTCGTGTCGATGATGATCGCGGCGCTCGCGCGCACCAGGCTGGTCGGCCACAATCTCGTGGTGATGGCGTTCCTCGCGACCGGTTTCATCAGCTTCGGCGTGTGGTCGCATCATATGTTCGCCACCGGAATGCCGCGCCTGTCGATCGGTTTCTTCTCGGCGGCGAGCATGGCGGTCAGCGTGCCCGCCGGAATCCAGGTATTCTCGTGGATCGCGACGATGGCGGTCGGCCGCCCGCGCTACAACACACCGACCCTGTTCGTCGTCGGAGGGCTGTTCACCTTCGTGCTCGGCGGCCTGACCGGCGTGATGGTCGCGATGGTGCCGTTCGACTGGCAGGCGCACGACAGCTACTTCATCGTCGCGCATCTCCATTACGTCCTGATCGGCGGCATGGTGTTCCCGCTGTTCGCCGCGCTCTATTACTGGATTCCGATGCAGAGCAGCCGGGCCTTGTCCGAAAAGCTCGGCAAGTGGGTGTTCTGGCTGATGTTCATCGGCATGCAGGTGACGTTCCTGCCGATGCATTTCACCGGCCTGATCGGCATGCCGCGCCGCGTCTATACCTATCTGCCGGGGCGCGAGTGGGACACGCTCAACTTCATCTCGACCGTCGGCGCGTTCACGCTGGCGACGGGCGTGCTGCTGTTCGTCATCGACCTGATCCGCAACTTCCGCTTCGCCTCGGAAGGCAATGCCGGGAACGTCTATGGCGGCGGCACGCTCGAATGGCTGCCGACCGGTCTCTATTCGACGCGCAGCATCCCGGTGGTGACGAGTCGCGAGCCGCTATGGGACCAGCCGAACCTCGCGGAAGACGTGGAAGAGGGGCGCTATTTCCTCCCCGGCGCGCCCACCGGCTATCGCGAGACGATCGTTACCAGCCCGATCCGGGCCGAACCGCAATATATCCAGATCATGCCCGGCCCCTCGGTCTGGCCGCTACTCGCGGCGGTGTTCACGGCGGGCTTCTTCATCCTGATGACGGTGCAGGCCTATGCGGTCTCCTTTGCCTGTGGGGTGCTGGCGGTGCTGTGCGTCCTGCGCTGGCTGTGGGACACCGACCGGCTGGTCCACGAAGAAACGATCGACGTCGGCGCGGGAATCCGGCTGCCGACCTATTATACAGGACCGGGAAGCCATGGCTGGTGGGCGATGATCGTGCTGCTGGTGGTGATCGCGATGATCTTCATCATGGCGCTGTTCAGCTTCGTCTATCTGTTCGGGGTCCAGCCGGCCTTCTGGGTCGCGCCGGCGGGGCGGGGCTGGCTCGCCGCGATCCTGCCCGCCTATGGAGCCGCCGCCGGTCTGGCGCTTCTCGCGCGCTTCATGCTGGCGCGCGAGTCGACCGAGCTGTGGACGCCCGGCGTGCTGTTCGTCTGCGCCGTCGCCGCGCTGGTCGCGGGCATCGGCATCGACCTGTGGAGCTGGATCGACGCAGGGCTGCGACCCGATGCCAGCGGGCAGGGCGCGACGGTCTACGCACTGCTCTCGCTGGAGGTGGTGCTGACCGGAATCGCCGTGCTGATGGCCGGCTATATCTCGGCACGCAACGCGCGTGGGCTGATTGTCCGGCCGCGTAACAACAGCCTCGACCTGTGCGTGCTGTTCACCGTCTATGCGGCGGGGCAGGGCACGGTGACCGCCGTCCTGACCCGGCTCTTTCCCTGGAACTGACCGATGCGCGGCTGGACCTTCATGCTCGGCGGGCTGATCATCTGGACGGTCCATTTCTTCGCGCTCTACGGCATCGGCAGCATCTTTCTGACATCGACACTGGCGCGCGTGCTCACGATCCTGGTCTCGGCGGCGTGCCTTGCTGCGGCGGTGCTGTTGTGGCGACGGGCGCGTCGCAGCGGTCGGCGCGAGGAGGTGGGCGGCTGGATGAGACAGATCGCGCTGCTGGGGATCGGGATTTCGGCGGTGGCCGTGGTCTGGCAGGCGCTTCCAGCCCTATTGATCTGACCAGTCCTTGACGCGATCGCGACAAGGGCTGCCCATGCGTGCCTTTTTGCAAGGCGCCATTAACCCTTTTTCGAACCGTTTTGGATATACCGCTGTCGTGCAGCAGTTATTCAGACCATTTCCTTGGCGCGCGCTCTTGCCGGTCGCCGCCTGTTCTCTCACCCTGTTGAGCGCCGGCGCGCGCGCCGATTCCGGCCGCGATCAGGACGACCCCGGCACGCAGCGCGATATTGTCGTGACCGCGCGCAAGGTTCCGGAAGCGCTGATCGACACGCCCATGTCGCTTTCGGTCAAGACTGCCAGCGATCTCGAGTCACCCCGCTTCCGCGATTTCAGCGGGCTGGCGACGACATGGCCCAATGCGGCGATGAGCGGCGGCATAGCCGGTCAGCTGCAGGGACAGATCGCGGTGCGCGGGATCGCGACCCTGGTCCGCAACATCGGCGTGGAAAGCGGCATCGGCATCTATGTCGATGATGTCTATTCGGGGCGGCCCGAAAGCTACAATCTCGCGCTGCTCGATGTCGATCGCGCCGAACTGCTGCGCGGGCCGCAGGGCACGGTCTATGGCAAGAATACCATCGCGGGCGTGTTCAACATCGTCAGCAAAAAGCCGACGGACGAGGCCGAGGCGAGCGCAAGGGTCGATTTTGGCAATTTCAATCTCGTGCGGTTGCAGGGCGTGCTGTCCGGCCCGATCGCCGGAGAGGGGCTGAAGGCGCGGCTGGCGGTCGGCTGGACCCGCCGCGACGGCTTCGACCGGCATATTTCGGGCGGGGCGGATGCCGACAATGCCGACGAGCTGTCGTGGCGCGGCACGCTGGTCGCCGAACCGTCGGAGACGCTGACCTTGACGTTGCGCACCGACGGCCTTCGCGACCGCAGCGTCCCCGGCCACTATGCCTCGACCGAAATCGGCCAGCCCGGTTTCATCCTGCTGCCCGGCCTGCCGCCGCGCCAGATCGACAATAACCGCCCCAACAGCCTGTCGCGCGATATCGAGGGGGTCTCGCTGACCGGCGCGCTCGCGCTCGGCGACAGGACGCTCACCAGCATCACCGCCTATCGATCCACGCAGTACCGGGCGTCGCTCGACACCGACCAGCAGCGGATCGACCTGCTTGGTGCCGATATTTTCGGCGATCATTCGAAGATCTGGACCCAGGAGCTCCGGCTGAACGGTGGGCTGGGCGAGAGCCTGCGCTATGTTGCCGGGCTCTACTTTTTCGACCAGCGGGTCAGCACCGACCGCGTGCTCGCCGTCGGCAGTGATTTCCACCCGCTGATCCCCGCCGGACCGCGCCTCACCACCAGGGGAACGGTCGACACGCGCAGCTATTCGGCGTTCGGCAATATCGACTGGACGCTGTCGACCCGCTGGGTGCTTTCGGCCGGTGCGCGCGTGACTCACGAGCGCAAGACGGTCCGTTTCGTTCAGGATGACGAGACGGGAATTTTTACGATGGCTGCCGGGCTTCCCGACATCGCCTTCGCGGACAGTTCGCGCGACAGCAACCTGTCGCCGACCGCCTCCATCAGCTATCGGCCGGGATCGGGCGTCCGGGTCTATGCCCGCGTTGCGCGCGGCTTCAAGAGCGCAGCCTATAATGTTGATCTCGCCCAGTCGACCAACGGCCTGACAGCCGGAGCGGAGCGTGCGACCACCTATGAGGGCGGCGTCAAGGCCGATATCGAGGCGCTGGGCGCTCGGGTCGCGCTCGCCGCGTTCCACACCGACTATGTCGACCTTCAGGTAGCGCAGCTGACCGGCGGATCGACCGTGCTGAGCAACGCCGCGAGCGCGTCGATCGACGGCTTCGAGGGCGAGCTGTCGCTCCGTCCGGTGTCCGGCCTGCGCCTGGAGATGTCGGCGGGCTATGCCAATGGCCGCTACGACCGCTTCGTCAACTGCGCGCTGCCGCTGTCCGAAGGCGGCGGCTCTGGCGATTGCAGCGGCAACCGGCTGAGCGGCGCGCCGCGCTTCACCGCGGGCGGAATGGTCGAATATGGCAAGGATGTGGGCGGTGCCCGCCTGACCGGCAGCGTTTCGGCGCATCATCGCTCCGCCGTCTATTTCGAGCCGACCAACTCGTCGCGCTTCCGGGGGCGTGCGCGCACGCTGATCGACGCGCAACTGACGCTTGCGCTGGAGCGGTTCAGCCTGTCGGCCTGGGTCCAGAACCTGACCGACAAGGTGTACGAGGCGTATCGCGACGACCGGTCGGCGATCGGCGTGCTGCGGACCACCGCCTATGGAGCGCCGCGCACCTACGGCCTGACCGCCACCGCGCGCTACTGATCCGTCTCAGGCGCCTTCGGCCCGTAGCGCGCTCAGCAGCGGGCCCGATCCCCCGATCACCGGCAGGTCGCCGGTCTCCAGCATCTGCCGCGCCGCCGCCCGGCGCACCTTGCCGCTGGTCGTGCGCGGCACGCTGCCCGGCACGGTGATGACGAGGTCGGTGATCGACAGCTCCAGCCTTTCGACCGCCAGCTTGCGCACCTGTCGCGCCAGTTCGGCGATGTCGTCCGCGAGCGTTTCCGACAAGCGGTCGGCGCGCGCCACCTCGGCCAGCAGCACGGTGTGGCTGGTCCCGTCGCGGTCGATCTGGAACGCGGCGGCGGTCGCCTGTCCCACGAGGCCAGTCGCATCGGCCCAGATCTGCTCGACGTCGCTTGGGGCATAGTTGCGTCCGCGCACGATGATCAGGTCCTTGACCCGGCCGACGACGAACAGCCCTTCGGGGCGCAGAAATCCCAGGTCGCCGGTGCGCAGATAGGGGCCGCGCCCGTCGGCCAGCCGTGCGCCGAACGTCGCCTCGCTCGCTTCCGGCGCCTGCCAGTAGCCGGTGCCGACATGCGGGCCGGCCAGCCAGATCTCGCCCACCTGGCGGTCGGGGAGGACAGATCCCGACTCTGCATCGACGATCAGCAGTTCGCTTTCCGCCATGATCGGGCCGCATCCGGTCAGGAGCAGCGCATCCCCGTCACCGTCTGGCGCGAGCACCGCGCGCCCTTCGCCCAGCGCGCGCGGCGCGATCCTTCGGAACACCGGTTCCGCATCGCGCGGGCCGCAGGCGGTCACCACCGTGCACTCGGCAAGGCCGTAGCAGGGGAAAAAGGCGCGGGACGCGAAACCGACCGGGGCGAACCGCTCGGCGAAACGCTGGACGCTGCGCGCGCGGATCGGTTCCGCGCCGTTGAAGGCCACCTTCCAGCAGCTCAGGTCCATGTCGGGAAGCCCGCGAAGCTCCGCTTGCTCGACGCACAGGTCGAACGCGAAATTGGGGCCGCCGCTGGTATGCGCCCGGTAGCGGTCGATCAGTTCGAGCCAGACGAGCGGGTGCCGGACAAAGATCGCCGGGGCGGTCAGCACGCAGGTCGAGCCGAGATAGAGCGGCTGCAGGATGTTACCGAACAGCCCCTGATCATGGAAATGCGGCGCCCAGCCGACGAAGTCGGACCGCTGGTCATGGCCGAAGTCGCGCTCGATCATCCTCTGGTTGGCGAGGATGTTGCCATGGGTGATCATCACCCCCTTCGGCCGGCTGGTCGAGCCGGACGTGTATTGAAGCACCGCGAGCCCGTCCGGGCCGAGGCGGGGCAGAGTGGCGTCGCCCGGCAGGGACGAGGCGAGCGCGTCGGGCGCCAGGCAGGCGACTGCGCGCCTCGCCATTTCCTCGCCCAAGTCGGGGTAATGCTGCGCCATCGTGGCATCGATCAGGAGCAAGGCCGGGTCGCAGTCGGCGATCACGGGGATCAGATTGGCGACCCGTTCGCGTCGGCGGCCCATCGGCGCCAGTGGCACCGCGATTCCGCCGGCGGCCAGCGTGCCGAGGAAGGCGGTGACAAACGCCACCCCCGGCGCGAACAGCAGCGCGACCGTGCGCCCCGCGACGCCCCGCGCGGCGAGGCCGCCCGCGATGCGGCGTACCTCGTCGGCCAGTTCGGCATAGGTCAGGCGGTCGGTCGCCCGATCGCCATCGTCGAAGATCAGCGCCGGGTGTTCGGGCCTGAGCGCGGCATGCGCCCACAGCCGGTCGACGATAGTGGCGGGTTCAACCCCTTCGGTCATGACGGCTATTCTCGTCAGGCGCGGCGCGTCGGCGCAACCGGGTCAAAGCGGATTCGCAGCAGCCCGATCTTGCCCATCGCAAAGCCGGCCGCCGACAGCCTGAGATAGCGATGATATCGCTCGCCCAGATCGCGGTCGAGCGTGCTCCCCTCGCGCCCGAGTTCTGCGCGGAGCCGCTTCGCCCAGGCCTGGCAGGTGCGCGCATAGTCCATGCCGTCGTCGCGAAGTCGCATGATCCGGAACAGGCCCTGGCTCGCGACGACGATATCCTCCAGCGTCGGCAGCTCGGCTGCCGGAAAAATCTCACCGGAAATGAACGGGTTCGCCTCGCCCGGGGTCATCGTGCCGTAAGCGATCGTCTGCAGCGACAGGCGGCCGCGTCCCCCGGTCCAGCGAAGGCAGGACTCGAAGAAGCGCCGATAGATGGCGCGGCGTTCTTCCCGGCTCTGCTCCGGATGCGCGAAATGCTCGAACGCGCCGACCGATATGACGGCGTCGAACGGCGCGTCGGGGGCGTAGTCGTGCCAGTTTACCGTCTGCACGGCGATGTCCGTGCGCCCGAGCGCGCGGACATGCGCCGCCTGTTCGTCACTGAGCGTCAGGCCCACGCAGGACGCGGCGCCATAGTCGTCGAGCAGCGTCATCATCTGCGCGCCCCAGCCGCAGCCGACATCGAGCACGCGGATTCCCGGCGCCGCTCCAACCGATTCGGCATGGTATCGCAGCTTGCGGCGCTGTGCCTCCTCGAGCGACGATGCGTCTTCAGGCCCGTCCCACAGCGCGCTCGAATAGACCATCATCGGGTCGAGCCACGCCGCGAAGAAGTCATTGCCGACGTCATAATGGTGGCGGATGGCGGCGGCCGAGCCGCCTGCTTCGATCGTCATGGCCGAACTCATTGGGCCGCCCCTGCGTCCGTCGGCGCTCCGGTCAGGTGAGCGGCGACCCGCTCGGCCGCCTCGCGGATGCTGGACGAGTCGAAGATGATGTCGATCGGCAGGTCGTCATCGACGCCCAGATATTGTTCGAGCGCGGTGATCATGTCGACGCCCTGGACCGAATCCAGTCCGAAGCTGTCGAAATCGGCGTCGAGGTCCACCTCCTCGGGAGCGATGGCGATGAGTGTGGCAATGTGCCGTTGAAACCATGTGTTGATCTCTGTGGCTCCGATGCGACCCGGATTTTCTGGCGACAAGCAGTTTCTCCTCCGGCCCGACCCCGGACCAAGTTGCTCTTCGTGACAATGATGCGTTTCGTTATAGTGACTTAAATAGCCCCGTACGCGGCGTGCGACAAATGGTCGCGTTGCGACAAACCCGCGCTCATGCGCTCTGCGCCAGCGGATCGGCGGCGAGTGGTGCTCTGGGCAGGATGAGCGGCGTCGCTGCCAGCCTCGACGCCACGCTTCCACCGTTCGCAGCCTCGGGCCGGTTGATCGAGGGAGCGACCAGCGCGGCGCGTTCGGGCTGCTCCGCAATGATCCGCGCGGCACGCTGATGCACGGTCTCGCCATCGTCGAGCGCGGTCAGCTGTATCGCTGCGGGCGCCGGAATTCCCCATGCGCGCCGGATATCGGCGACCACGGTGGCCGATACCTCCGCCTCATATGCGACGCCGTCCCCCTCGCCATAGGGTTGCGGATCGCCGAGCAGGCTGAGCTTCCATCCGACATGATAATAGAGGCTGAGCATCCGCACGTCGGTAAAGCCGACATAGCGGTCGATGCCCGCTTCGAGCGCGATTTCCAGCGGCGCGAGCATGCACGCGGCCTTGCGCATCATCGCACCGCGCCGCAGCCCGCGTTCTCGGCAGAAGCCGCGGCTGACTTCCCAGGTACGGCCGTCGCCGATCGGCCGCATGCCTGCGGGCAGATGGTGCGCGAAATGATCGCCCAGCATCGACCGGTCGTCGGCCGGCCGGATGCGGATGCCCATCGCGACATTCTCGTCAGAATCAAAGCCGACGATGTGCATTGCGCGGTCGTCGTCATATTCGTCGAATTCCATGCCGTCGCGCACGCTGAGCCGCCAGCCCAGCTCATCGACGAACACGGCCTTGCGCGCGCGGTGCAGCGCGTCGATGTCCCGCTCGTAAAGCGAGCGATTGTCATATGTTATCAGATGAAGCAACGATCCCGACCCTCGGCGTCATTTCTACATCGGGCAGCGGGGATCACCAAGGGGTAACGGCGTGGATTCGCCGTAAATGGAGGGATTCGCGGAGGATTTAGCCGAGCAGGTTCCGCTGCGCCGCAATGCCGGCGGCCTCGGCGAAGGACGAGGCGCCCAGCCGGTCCGCGGCGCGCCGGATCACCACCCCGACCGCCGGGGGTGAAAGTGACATGAGGTCGCCGATGGCGGAATAGGGCTGGCCGGCCATCGCGAGGCGAAGGCAGCATGCCTCGCGGTCGCTCAGCACGTCGCCGCAGCGCGATTCGTCCGCCGCCTCGATCAGCGGCAGCGCGTGCACGGCGAACAGCATCGCCAGGCAGTGAAGCCGCGCCCGGCGATTGGGCTGGACCGGACCGTCGGTCGCAAGCCGGACGAGCAGCAGCGAATCGTCGGGCCCGTCCACCTCGAACGCCAGATGATCGCGTTCGATCCGGCTTGCGCCAAGCGCGGGATTGTCACCGATCAACGCGGAGATGCCGCCGTCGTCGACGACGCAACACATATAGCCGCTCACGCCCTCATCGTTCAGTGCATCCGCGAAGAGGCGGCAGAGCTCGTCGATATAGAGCGTCGCGGGCGCGATCGCTGCAAAACCGGCGGCGGTGCCGGCTTCCGCCCGTTCGAAACCGATATGTTGTGCGTGCGCCATGTCGTCGTCCGTCCTGAAAACCCACCATGGCCGGGCCCGGGTTAACCCGGTGCTAAAAGGCGGGTCCACCGTTGCAGCCTTAAGAAATGGTTCGGCAATTGCTGTTAGCCACGGTGCTGCAAGCCGCTCAGGCGATTGATGAAAGTCCGTTTGAATGAAAAGCTTGGGGCCAACGGCACCCGGAACAGAACGGGCCAGCGACGCGCAGGGTTCCCTGCGGACCCAGGCGCTATGGCAGGATGCGCTCGCTGCGGCGGGGGTCAGCCTGTGCCACATCGACTCGGCGGGCGTCATCCACTTCGATGAGGAGGCGCAGGCGCGTTTCGGCCTGCCGCCGCAGGGCCGGTTCGAAACCCTGGTCCGCAGGGTCGCCAAGCCGCGCCGCCGCGACCTGCTGGCGGCGATTCGCGGCGTCCGCAATTTTCCGCAGCAGCATTCCTGCGAGTTCATGATCGAGGCCCCGTCGGGCGACAGCTTCTGGATCCGGCTCGTGATGCGCCGCCATTCGGACCATTGCGATGGCGAATGCGCGCTGGGCACGATCCTCGACATCACCGCCGACCGCCGGCGGCTGGAGGCGCTCGCGCAGAGCGAGGAGCATCTGCGCTACACGGTCGAACTCAATCCCCAGCTTCCCTGGATCGCGGATTCGCAGGGCAAGATACTGGACGTCACCGATCGCTGGCTGGAAGCGACGGGCATGACCCGGGATTTCGCCCTGGGCGCCGGCTGGTTCAGCGTCACGCATCCCGACGACATGGAGGCGGTGACCGCACAGATCATGCATTCGCTGACGAGTGGCGCGCCCTTTGACGTGCGGATGCGCCTGTTGGTCCACGGCGAATATCGGTGGATGCGCGCACGGGGCTTCGCGCGCCGGGACGAACGCGGCAACATCTTCCGCTGGTATGGCTATACCGAGGACATTCACGAGCATGTGCTGGTGGAGAATCAGATCCGCTGGAATGCCGAGCACGACCCGCTGACGGGGCTCGCGAACCGGGCGCTTCTGAACACGCGGCTCGAAGCCGCTCTGTCCCGGTCGCTCCAGAACCTGGCCCGGGTCGGCGTGCTGCTGATCGACCTCGACCACTTCAAGGACGTCAACGACCTGCTCGGTCACCATGCGGGTGACCAGCTGCTCAAAAGCTATGCCGATCAGCTTCGCGCCTTCCTTCCCGAATCGTGCCTGATCGCGCGGCTGGGCGGCGATGAATTCGCGGTGCTGTTCGATTCGCTCTCGTCGCGGGGCGAACTGGTCGAATGGGGCGAGAAGCTGTGCACGCTGCGCGCCGATGCGGGGCCGATGCAGGCATCGCTCGAATGTCGCGCCAGCATGGGTGCGGCGATCTATCCCGAACATGGCCAGAATTCCTCCGAACTGATGCGCCATGCCGACATCGCGCTCTACGCCGCCAAGGAGCGGGGGCGCGGCCAGCTCCTCCTGTTCGAATCGCGGATGCAGGACGATGTGCGCGAGCATGCCGCGATGATCTCGCGCGCGCGCACGGCCGCGCAAAGCGGCGACATCCTTGCCTATTATCAGCCGAAGGTCTCGCTTGCGACGGGCGCGCTGGTGGGATTCGAGGCCTTGCTGCGCTGGCGCGACGCCAACGGGCTGATTCATGCGCCGGGGACCATCCATGCCGCCTTTGAGGAGCCGGAGGTCGCCGACATGCTCGGCCGGGCCATGCTGGAGCATGTCATCAAGGACATCCAGATCTGGCAGCGTCAGGGGCTGGCGTTCGGCCATGTCGCGATCAATGTCGCGCCGGCCGAGTTCCGGTGCGACAAGTTCGCGCGCCGTCTGATCGACCTGATGGGGGCGGCCGGTCTGGCGCACGACACGGTCGAGGTGGAGATCACCGAGGGCGTCATCCTGGGTCGCGGCGCCGACCATGCGCTCGAATCGATCAACTATCTCAGCGAGCAGGGCTTTCCCATCGTGCTCGACGATTTCGGCACGGGCTTTGCGTCGCTGTCGCACCTGCGCGCGTTGCCCGTCGACACGCTCAAGATCGACCGCTCGTTCATATCGCATATCGCCGAGGAAAATGGCGACGCCGCGATCGTGTCCGCCATCGTCAAGCTGGGCGGCGCGCTGGGAATCAAGGTCGTCGCCGAGGGGATCGAGACCGAGGCGCAAGCGGACGTCCTGCGTTCCTTCGGCTGCGAGTTCGCGCAGGGCTATTTCTTCGGCATGCCGACCCCGGCGCTGCTGATCCCGAAGCTGATCACCGAGTGGACCGGCAAGGACCATTCCGGCAGAGCGACCCGCTCGGCGGCTGGCTGAGCGCAGTCGGCGGCCGCCCTCCCCGGGGCGTCAGCGCGTGTCGGCGTGGGGCCGGGCGCGCGCGATCATGTGGCGGAGCACCACCACGCGCTGCCGCTCGCGCGTCCAGTCGTGCGACGGGCGCGTCCGCATGCAGGCGAGCAATGCGGCGAGTTCCTTGCGGCGGTCGTCGGTCGTGACAGCTGGCATCATCCCTCTCCTTTATCCAGTGCTCCCGGTCCGACGCATCGACCCCCTGCGCGGTTCCTTTTGATCCGTCGCAAGGCGGAACCCGGCGTCATCGCCGACACTTGGTCCCTGAACGAGAGGGAGAAGAATGATGAGCGATGCCGGACACGATCTCCACAACCTGTTCCCGCAGGATGGAGCCATCCTCCATGCGCTGAAGACCAGCGATTCGCGCTTTGCGGGGCTGGCGGCGCGATATCATGAGGTCGCGAAGGCCATTCACCTCATCGAGGCCGATGTGGAACCGGCGTCCGACGATCGGCTCGAGGCGCTGAAGAAGGATCGGTTGGCGCTGCTCGACGACGTGGCGGCGATGGTCGCGGCGGCGCGGCTGGATGCCGATTAGTCGGCCGCTGCCTCCCGTCCCGGCGTCACCCGCCGGTCAGATCTCCGTGCGGGCGCAGGCGATGCACAGCGCCGCTTCGGGCCGGGCGGCGAGGCGGTCGGGCGCGATCGTGTCACCGCAGCGCACGCACTGGCCATAGGTGCCCGCCACGATCCGGTCGAGCGCGCGGCGGAGCGAGGCGATCTCGTGCCGGATCAGCAGTTCCTGCGCGCCCAGCGCCTCGTCATCCTGCGTCTCCGCCGCCTGCTCGACGAAATCGGCATCGAGCGGCTGCTCCAGATCGCCGGCGATCCGCGCAGCCCGCCCCTCAAGCTCGGCGAGCTGTGCTTCCAGGCGTGCTTTCACGGAAGCCGGATCGGTATCGTTCATGGTGCGCCCCCCTGGATGGCACCCGAACAAGATCAGCGCCGACAATGAATTGATGTTTGTTAACCAAACCAATTTCAAGTTTATTTTACAGCCGCTTGGCATCTTTGCCGCGAAATGGGACGGCGCAGTGCGGGCATGGGCGCGGGGCCTGCGATCCGGCTGGATCGAACAGCGGTTTGTCCCTAGACTCGACCGCTTGAAGCAGAATCGGTCGTTTCGCACCGGTAATGATAACGGCCGCGAACATGCGCCTCGGCCGGAACGTCGAAGTAGCGATACCACTCGCCACTGGTGAAGCGGAGGCGCAGGCAGCGGCGGCAGGGGTCGTGCTCGACCTCCGCCAGCGCCTCCGAGTTGATCGGGCCGTGCCCGCTTACTCCGCCGCGATTCCCGCCTGCGCGAACATGTCGCCGCTGGTGGCGTCGGCGACCGCATCGCCGCCGTCATTCGCCCGCGCCTTCTTGCGGCGGTCGAAATTGTCCCAGACGTCGTTCCAGTTGCCGCGCGTCGCGCCCTTCGAATATTCGGTCGCGCGCGTTTCGAAGAAGTTCGCATGCTCTACGCCATTGAGCAGCGGGGTGAGCCAGGGGAGCGGATGCTCGTCGATCATGTAGATCGCGGGCAGGCCGAGCTGGCTGAGGCGCCAGTCGGCGATATAGCGGATGTAGCGCTTGATCTCCTTGGCGGTCATGCCCG
>CAZJCT010000031.1:0-24944 GCA_964544675.1 uncultured Sphingobium sp. | reverse complement strand
CCCCGTCCGAGGAAAACAACATGGCCTCGAACGAAGTGATGATGAACGACATGGATGCCATGAACTCGGCCAACATGATGGACAACAGCGCCAACATGATGGCGAACGACATGGGCAACACCATGGACAACAGCATGGGCAACGCCTCGAACGCGATGTAAGCCAGCCCATCAGGGTTCGATATATTCTGGCGGGCGGCTCCGTGTTGCGGGGTCGCCCGTTTGATTTCCGGGTGATGCGCCAGAATGACAGGCGCTATTCACAGCATCCGGTGAGATGGTCTAATAGCGTCAGACCGTCGGGGAGTAGCGCAGCCTGGTAGCGCATCTGCTTTGGGAGCAGAGGGTCGCAGGTTCGAATCCTGTCTCCCCGACCATTTCGCGAAACAGAGGATCAGCGCGTTGCATAGCGTTGCGTCCTCCAGCATGGATGAGCTGGTCCCGGTATCACCGAACCGGCAGCAGGCACGGCCTGTGCGCTATCGGTCCGATTGCGGGCCAGGGCCGGACCAATCACTGGGTTAAAATGGGCGATCGCGCGACCAGGTCACGCGTTCCCTTATGACGTGCGCCGGTACGCCCCCTGCGACCGTTTCGGCCGGCACGTCACGCGTCACGAGGCTCTTCGCCCCGATGACCGCACCACTTCCGACGGTCACACCTTTGCTGATCAGGACATCCTGGCCGACCCAGACATGCGGATTGAGAATGACATCAGCCGAGGGATTGAGGCACGTCCCCGTCGCCCGATCAATCAGCGCATGAAGGTCGGAGGTGCGAATCGCGCTGCCGGCGGCAAACATGCAATCCTCACCGACGAACACGGAGCGGCCGATCCCTTCCAGTATGATCGAGGTTCCGTTGGACGTCGCGCCGCGCCCCATGAACAGGCAGCCGCGGTCGGACGAAAACCGGACATCGAGGTCCAACGGCCAAGCCGTCTCGCCAGCGAAAATGCAGAGATTATTGCTCCCCTGAAAACGCAGATGTGTGGGCCGGGTCGAAGCCGGTCCTATCACGACGAGGTTGTCGCGCGCCCTGCGGTCGAAACTGACGTTGACGCGAGGTGAGACCCCCTTGTCCGTGCAGAAGATGATCGCGTTGCCATTCGAAAACCGCTGGATTCGGCCACCCTTCAAAGACGGCAGCGCAAAGCCCGCTCCCCCGACCGCTCCGGGTACCTGTATCCGGCTGCCCGACGCCTCCAGCCATTCCGCAAGATCGGCTTGATCGTGGGGGAGTTTTGCACGTTGCGAGCGCGACACGCCCACCGATGCGAGGACGCCGGCGCGCGCGACCAGCCTTACAATCCTGTTCACCCCATGACCTTTCGTCGCATATTCACAAACGTCCTCGCAACAATGAGCGCCCTGCAATGATCGCTTGGGACGGGCGTGGAAACAGATCGCGGTCAAGTAACATGGCGACAATGACCCGGTCGACCGGAGACTTCAGCGGCTGGTTACACCGATGCGTCAGCAAGTGAAATGACCGCGATGTGAGATGCACACGCTCTGATTAACGCGGCCCAGTCGTACGCGGGATGCAGGAATATCACCCCGCCCTTCAAGGTCGCTCCTGCCGCGTTTCCATCGCACTCATCGCGTGCGCGTCGGCCACCCTGTGAATCGGACCCGTTCCCTGGCGAACCAGCCGCGCGGTCTCGCGCGGCGTGGCGAAGGATGTGCCGGTGGCATAGGCAAGGCCGCCGTCGGCCAGCCGGGTCGGAACCTCGACACCGAATTGCCACGTATAGGCAAAGCCGTCGGGCTGGTCGGTGCCGGGCCGGTTCGTGCCCGACCAGGGGTGCCCAGTGCCGTCGATCGCGCCGACCAGCACTGCGTTGGGATAGCCCGCACGCGCCATTGCGAGATTGCCGGGATGGTCGCGCCCTTCATTGCCCGCAGCCATGACGATGCGAACCCCCCTCGCGCTGGCTTCGCGGACCGCCGCCACGATCGCCGGGTCGTCGGCGAGCGTCAGCGACAGGTTGATGATATCGACACCGATGCGCGTCGCGTGGCGGATCGCCGCCGCCAGCGGAGCCGCCGATGGCTGGCAGGGAGGCGTCAGTCCCGGCCGGCATCCGGCGGGATCGTCAATCCGATAGGAGATGATGTCGACGGGCACGCCGGCATCCCGCACCAGAATGGTCGCGACCATCGTGCCATGGTCATAGCGCGGGCGATAGACGGGGCGCGGCGGGCTGGCGCCCACGTCATATTCGGCGACGAGGCTTCCGCTGAGTTCGGGGGTCGCGGCGATGCCGCTGTCGACGATCGCCACCAATGGCCGCGCCGACGCGGTCGCAGGCCCGAGAAGGATCGAGGCAAACAGAAGGACGATTCGCATGAGTCCAGACTGGGCCGAAATGGTAAAGCTCCGCTCAAGGCGCGGACACGTCCCCCCACCGGCCGCATCCGAAGGAGCCAGACCTTTCCCGCACGGCATCGACTGGCGCCTGCCACCTGCACGGAAACACGCCGATCAAAGCGCGACGAACCGCTCACCGCAAATGGAACGGCAGCTACCATGCATCGTTCAAGGTGCTCCCCCACCTCGGACAGGAGTTTACCTTATGTTACGAATGCTTACAATCGCAGGCGGAGCAGGACTCCTGCTCGCCGGGACCGCTGCCATCGCACAGATGGGCAGCACCAGCACCAGCGGAACGACCAGCGGCACCGCCACCGGAAGCACGATGAGCGGGACCGGAACGGGAACCACCACCAACCGCTCGGGTGCCGATGCCAGCAGCTCGACCACGATGGGAAGCGGCGCCGGTTCCGACACCACCAACGGCGGCCTGGGCAGCAATGCCAGCGGGTCCGGCACCTATGGCAGCGGCACCGCCACCACCACCGGCAGCACCGCCGGATCGCCGGGCAGCGGCTATCAGGGCGGCACCAGCGGCACGGGCTATGGGAGCAATGCGGCGAGCGGCTCCACGACCGGATCGGGCAGCGCCACCGGCACCAGCGGCATGGGTTCCACGGGTAGCGGCATGAGCGGCAGCACCACCGGTACCACCGGCTATGGCAGCAGCAGCACCAGCGGTGCCGGCTCGTACGAGCGCGCTGGCGAGCGCGGCTGAGCATAAACCCGCATCGTTCCGGCGCTCCGCACCCTTCCCCCGGGGTGGCGGGGCGCCGCTGGTCGTCCCTGCTCGCGCGGGCTCTTGCGTTCGCGCTGATCGTTGCCCCGCCGTTGGTCGTCCTCCAAGGCTGCGGCTTTCTCGGCGGAGAGAGCAATGCGAGTGTCGGTGACGTCAATCCCGCGCTGCCCCGCGCGCTCAAGGGCGCTCCCCGGGCGCTCAACCACTATTACCGAAGTGCGGGCTATCGCACGCTCTGGGTCGATGAGGCCGGGCCGCTCCCTGCGGCGGATGCGTTGCTCGAAGCTCTTGAGGGTGCGGCCGGCGATGGGCTCGACCCCGCGCTCTTCCAGACCGGCCAGCTTCGCGAGAACCTCGCTGCGGCGGAGGATGACCGGCGTGCTCTGGCCCGGCTGGAGGTTGCGCTGTCGGGTGCCTTCGTTCGCTATGCCGCTGCCTTGAACGGCGATCCCGCGCCCGCACCGATGATCTACGTGGACCCGCAGCTCGCACCGGCCCGCCCTTCGACGGAAAGACTGCTCGCCGACGCTGCGGCAGCGGAAGACCTCGCGGATCACGTGCGGATGCTCCGCGAGCGGAACCCCGTCTATGCCGATCTGCGCAAGGCCCTCGCCGACTATCGTGAGCGCTGGGGCGGATTGCCGTCGGTGATCGTGCCGCCGGGCGCTGCGATCCGGGAGGGTCAGTCCGGCAACCGCGTCGAGGCGCTGGCAATGCGGCTCGGCCTTCCGGAGCAGAAGCGCTTCACTCGCAAGCTGGAGACGGCGCTTCGCGCGTTTCAGGCGCAGCACGGGCTGGAGCCGACCGGGGTTGCGGACTCCACGACGGTCGCCGCGCTCAATCGCGGGCCGGATCATTATGAGGCGCTGATCCGGGCGAACATGCACCGTGCGCGCGCTCTGCCGCGCGATCTCGGCGGGCGCTACATCCTCGTCAACGCCGCCGACGCACAATTGCGCATGGTGGAGGATGGCAAAGTCGTCGATCGCATGCCCGTGGTGGTGGGGCGCGCCGCGCTGCCCACGCCCGAGATGGCGGGGCTGATCCGCTTCGTGGTGCTGAACCCCTATTGGAACCTGCCCCCCGATCTTTCCGCCCAGCGCGCCGCGCGCATCGCGCGCGAGGGACCGTCGCTGCTCACACGGGAACGGCTCGAGGTGCTGGCGGGCTGGAGCCCGGAATCACCCCGGGTCGAGCCCGAAGCGGTGAAATGGTCGGCCTGGAAAGAGGATGGCGAGATGCGGCTGCGGCAGTTGCCCGGCGAGGGCAACATGATGGGGCGGATGAAATTCATGCTGCCCAATCGCCACGGCATCTACCTGCATGACACGCCGAACAAGGCCGCATTTGCCCGCGATGACCGGCGGATCAGCGCCGGATGCGTGCGCGTCGGCGATGCGGAACGTCTGGCGCGCTGGCTGTTCGCGGGGCGCATGCCCAAAGCCGACGCGACGCCCGAAAAGCGCATCGACCTGCCGCAGCCCGTGCCGGTCTATATCGGCTATTTCACGGTGGAGGTGAAGGACGGCCGCGCCGTCTTCGGGAAGGACGGATATGATCGGGATCCCGCGATGCTGGCGTTGATGGCCGGACAGGGCCGGGCCCGGGGCGGATCGACGCTGTAGCCGGATCAAGGCGGTTGTCGGCAAGGCCATCCTGTCGATCGTCATCCATGGTTTCCTGCGGCCGACCAGTGCAGGTCTGTTGCGAGACACGTTCGCGAACGGATCGGACCATTGCCCGCGATCGTTCGGCCACTGCCCTACCCAGCCAGCCTCTCGCAGAGCTGCCCCCGATCAAGGAGCCGACGTGCAGCATTATACCCCGCTGATCGCCACCATCGTCGCCGGCATTGTCGCCGCCTTCATCATGGGGGCGATCGCGCAGCGGCTGCGCGTGTCTCTCATCGCCGGCTATCTGGTCGCGGGCGTGCTCGTCGGCCCCTTCACCCCGGGCTTCGTCGCCGACGCCGAACTCGCCACCGAACTGGCGGAGATCGGCGTCATCCTGCTCATGTTCGGGGTCGGCCTTCACTTCTCGCTCCGCGATCTGCTCGCGGTTCGGCGAATCGCCGTGCCAGGCGCGATCGGGCAGATCGCGGTGGCGACGCTTCTCGGCATGGCGATGGCCTGGTGGCTCGGCTGGCAACCGCTCGCCGGCTTCGTGTTCGGCCTGGCGCTATCGGTGGCAAGCACGGTCGTGCTGCTGCGCGCGCTTCAGGAACGGGGGCTGGTCGAGACCGAGCGCGGCCGCATCGCGGTGGGATGGCTGATCGTCGAGGATCTGGTGATGGTGCTGGCGCTGGTACTGCTGCCGGTCCTGGCGGAGATGCAGACCGCGGAAGGGGGCAGTGGCGGCATCGGGTCGATCGTGCTGCCGCTGCTGCTGACGCTCGCCAAGGTCGGCGGCTTCATGGCGCTGATGCTGATCGTCGGCAGCCGGGTGATCCCCTGGGCGCTGCACTGGGTGGTCCATACCGGATCGCGCGAGCTGTTCCGCCTCGCGGTGCTGGCGATCGCGTTGGGCGTGGCGGCGGGCGCGGCCTATGCCTTCGACGTCTCGTTCGCGCTGGGCGCCTTCTTCGCCGGCATGATCCTCGGCGAAACACCGCTGTCGCGCCGAGCCGCCGAAGAGACGCTGCCGCTGCGCGACGCATTCGCGGTGCTGTTCTTCGTCTCTGTGGGCATGCTGTTCGACCCCGCCGTCGTGGTGGAACGGCCGCTCCCGCTGCTCGGAACGCTGGCCATCATCATCGCGGGCAAGTCGGTGGCCGCCTATCTCCTCGTCCGCATGTTCGGCCACGGGCGCCCGACCGGCGCGACCGTCGCGATCAGCCTGGCGCAGATCGGTGAGTTCTCCTTCATCCTGGCGGGACTGGGAACGGCGCTCGGCATCCTGCCGCAGGAAGGACGCGATCTCGTGCTTGCGGGCGCGATCCTCTCGATCTTCGTCAACCCGTTCCTGTTCACGCTGATCGTCGACCGGCAGAAGGCGGACGAGTCCGAACCCGGTCCGCAGGCGACCGACGCCCCCCCAGCCCGGCATGTGGTGCTTGTCGGATATGGCCGCGTCGGCCGGCTGCTCGGCGCGAGCCTGCTCGCGCGGCGGCAGGGCGTGGTCGTCATCGAGGCCGATGGCGACAGGGCGGCGGCAGCACAAGCGAACGGGTTGCAAGCGGTGCGCGGAAACGCGATCGACCAGCGCATCCTTCATGCCGCCGGCGTCACCCATGCCGACAGCCTGCTGATCGCCGTGCCGGAGGGGTTCGAAGGAGGAGCGATCGGCGAAAGGGCACTCGCGCTCGCCCCCGGCATACAGGTGATCGCGCGCGCCCATTCGGACGACGAGGTCGCCTACCTTACGAGCCTGAGCATCACGGAGGTGGTCGTGGGTGAGCGCGAACTGGCGCGGCGGATGCTCGCGCTGGCGCTGCGCGACGACCGCGCGGAGCTGGAGCCGCCGTTGCCTGCCGCCGGGGCACCCGCACCGGCCTGACCCCGGGCGGGTCTTGATCGCCAAGTGTCCTGCGCTAATATAACACCTTCAAAGGAGCATGCCATGGCCAGCACCGCGACGCCCAGCCCGACTTCCAGCGGCGACCTGACCCTCACCCCACCCGAGCCGGTACCGACGGTCGCGCCCGAAAAGGCCGCCGGGCTGGTGCCCATCGACGACGCGAAGCGGTCGAAGCTGGACGAGAAGGTCGATGCGTTCGTCGCAGAACTGGCGGCGCTCGACGCCAACAGTCCCGAGTTCGGCATGAAGGTCGACCAGATCACCAGCATGGGCCGCAAGGAGATCGCGGAGGCGGCCGGCCATTCGAACCGCTTTCTCGACCGTCCGGTGCGCGCGATGGACCGCGACACCGCCGTCGGCGCCGATCTCGCCAAGCTTCGCCGCACCGTCGAGGACCTTGATCCCGGCCGGCGCGACAATCTGCTCGCGCCGCGCAAGCTGTTCGGGATCATCCCGTTCGGCAACCGGATGCGCGACTATTTCGACAGCTACAAGTCGAGCCAGACGCACATCAACGCCATCCTTTCCAGCCTGGCGTCGGGCAAGGACACGCTCCTCAAGGACAATGCCGCCATCGACGTCGAGCGGCAGAACATGTGGGCCACGATGGGCCGGCTCGAACAGATGATCCACATCGCCAGGACGATGGATTCGCGGCTGGAGGACAAGGCGCTCGACCTCGACGCCACCGATCCCGCAAAAGCCAAGGCGATCCGCGAAAGCGCGCTGTTCTACGTCCGCCAGCGCACGCAGGACCTGCTGACGCAGATGGCGGTGACGGTTCAGGGCTATCTCGCGCTCGACCTCGTCAAGAAGAACAATGTCGAGCTGGTCAAGGGCGTCGACCGCGCCTCGACCACGACTGTCGCGGCGCTGCGCACCGCCGTGACCGTCGCGCAGGCGCTGGCCGGGCAGAAGCTGGTGCTCCACCAGATCAGCGCGCTCAACAGCACGACCGCCGGCCTCATCGACTCGACGGGCGAGCTTCTCAAGAGCCAGACCGCCGCGATCCACGAGCAGGCGGCGAGTTCGACCATCCCCCTCGAGACGCTCAAGCGCGCCTTCCAGAACATCTACGACACGATGGACAGCGTCGATGCCTTCAAGCTCAAGGCGCTGGACACGATGAAGACGACCGTGACCGCATTGTCCGACGAGGTGGAGAAGTCGAAAGGTTACATCGCGCGCGCCGAAGGGCAGGCCAAGGCGACCCTGGACGGCGCAGGCAGCGGCAACATCCTCGAAGCGGTCGACTGACGGGCGCATGCCATGATACATGACACGTCCAGCCAGGTCGATCGCCAGATTGCACGGTCGCAGGAGCTGCTCGACCGCACGGCTGCGCGCTATCGCGGCACCGTCCGGCGTGGCGCCCGGCATGCGCGCGACCTGCTGACCCGGCTGCGCCGGACGGTCGTTGCGGCCATGCTGGTGGTGGTTGGCACGATCGTCGCCGGGTTCGTCACGCCGATCGGTCTATCCGGCGTGCTGCTGTCGATGCTGCTGCTGTTCGCCTGCCTCATATTCCTGTTCATTCCCACTTTGCCGCGCGTGGCGGCGGATGAACTCGGCCGGACGCCACTGCGCCAGTTGCCCCTTCGCACCGAAATCTGGCTGGAAAACCAGCGCCGCGCGCTACCCGCCCCGGCGATCCGGATCGCGGACGACATCGGCGCCAAGCTCCAGATGCTCGCGCCGCAGCTCGAACGCCTTGACGACAAGGACCCGGTCGCGGCCGATGTCCGGCGGCTGCTGTCCGACCATCTGCCGCAGCTGGTGAGCGGCTATCAGACAATCCCGCAGCCGCTACGTTCGGTCGAGCGCAACGGCCGCGTCCCTGACGCGCAGCTGATCGACGGCCTGCGAGTGATCGACGAGGAGATCGCGCGCACGACAGAGCGGCTCGCGACGGGCGACCTCGACCGGCTGGCAACGCACAACCGCTATCTCGAACTCAAATATCAGGAAGCCAAGGCGATCGGCGAAGGCTGACAGACCGTTCGCTTTATCTCCGCTCCTCGAGTGCAACCACACCGCCTCCGAAACAAGCCAGTTCGGCGGGCGAGTCTCCGCGCTGACACGTGTCTAATGCATGGACACCTCTCCAGACGAATCCGCGATGCGATCAGGGGAGATACTCGATGCCGACAGTGAACAAGATTGGTCCTGAGTTTCGGGTCAATACGGCAACCCCTGGCGACCAGACCAACACCGCTGCCGCCGCGCTGACGAACGGTGGCTATGTGGTAAGCTGGACCGAGCAGGACACGGCGGGCGACGGCAGCGGCTACAGCGTCAAGGCGCAGATATTCAGTGCGACCGGCAGCAAAGCGGGCGGCGAATTTCTGGTCAACAGTTTCCACGCGGGCGATCAGCGCACTCCCCAAGTCGTCGCACTCAGCAACGGTAATTTCGTCATAAGCTGGGCAGATGAGAGCGGATCGCTAGGTGCCGACACGTTTCCTACGATTCACTATCGTATTTTTGGAGCGGACGGCACGGCGCTGGGTCAAGAGCAACGGGTAAGCAACGACTATCAGCCGTTGCAATCCAGCCATTCAGTCACGGCGCTTGCGGATGGCGGCTTTGTGATCGGCTTCGGTAACAACTGGGGCACAGTACGGGCGCAACGGTTCGACGCGAGCGGCGCGAAAATGGGCGATCAGCTTGTCGCCGACATACTGACCGAGCGCTCACAGTCTGAACCCGCGGTTGCAACTTTGACCAATGGCGATTTCGTCCTGACCTGGACCGATCAAAGTCAGTATGGAACTGTCGGGACGGAAGTTAAGGGACGCGTCTTTCATGCGGATGGAACACCCGCAAGCAGCGCGTTCGCCGTCAATACCGAGCAGGCGGACAACCAGTCAGAGGCTACGGTTATCGGTTTGTCTGGCGGCAACTTCGTCGTGGCCTGGGCCGACAGTAGCGGAACCCGTTCAATTCCCGGCATGGCGATCGTCGCGCAGATGTTTGATCCCGCAGGAAACCGAATCGGCAACGAAATCGTCGTCGACAACGGTCGGAACGACAATCAAAAGCATCAACCCGCTATTGCCGCGCTCAAGGAAGGCGGCTTCGTGGTAAGCTGGTCTCAGCAGGCGTTCGGCGACCCCATCAACGGCTATGTCATCCAGGCGCAGGCCTTCGACGCCAATGGTAACAAGGTCGGCGATCAGTTCATGCCCGGGACTGTGAACACTCACGGGCAATTTACGCCCTCAGTCGCGACGCTTGCCGACGGGCGTGTCGTCATCGGCTGGATGGACTACACCAACGCAAACTGGGACGCCGGCCAGGGTGGTTTCGACATCCGCGCGCAGATGTTCGACATAGGCGGGGAGGACTGGACCGGCACGGCGGGTGCCGATGCGCATGACGGAACAAGCCATGACGACACGATCACCGGCCTCGGCGGCAACGACACACTGCGCGGAAATGCCGGAGATGACGTGTTCTCCGGCGGTCCCGGCGACGACCTGCTCGATGGCGGCACGGGTTCTGACACCGCCAACTATGCCGATGCGGCTGCAAGCGTGAAGGTCGATCTATCGATCATGACTCAGAATACCGGGGGTGCCGGCAGGGATTCACTGATCGGGATCGAAAACCTGGTCGGCTCCGCCTTCAACGATACGCTCAGGGGATTTACGTTTAGCAACCTGCTCGACGGAGGCGCAGGCAACGACAAGCTGTACGGCGGCGCGGGCGACGACGTGCTGGTCGGCGGCATTGGCAATGACAGGCTGGAAGGCGGGGATGGCAACGACCGCCTCAACGGCGGGGCGGGCAAGGACACACTGTTCGGCGGCGAGGGAGCCGACACGTTCGTTCTCGACGTCCTGGGTACCAGCGCGACCAAAGACACGATCAAGGACTTCAACACGGGTATCGACGATATCGAAATCGCACTGTCAGAGTTTCCGGCCCTGAACGGCTTCGAGCCTGGCTATCTCGATGCCGAGGAGCTGACCATCGGGTTCAAGGCTGTTACCGACAGCCAGCATCTGATCTACAATCCCGCCAAGGGCGCGCTTTATTATGATGCCGACGGGGCCGGAGGGGCGGCGCAGATCCAGATCGCGGTGCTCATGCTTGCCGGTCATGTGGCAGCGCTGTCGGCAGGTGATATCCTCCTCGTCTGACGCATCTGACCAGCATCTGCAACCGGCCCGCGCTGGCGGGCCGCCCTCTCGCAACGCCGCCTGCCACTCCCCATATCCCTGCCAAGCATGAGGAGTGAGCCCATGATCGAACTTCGCCCCTTTTCCACGCTCGGCGGCGCTAACCACGGCTGGCTGGACGCGCATCATCATTTCTCGTTCGCCGGCTATCATGACCCGGCGCGCACCCATTGGGGCGCGCTGCGTGTGTGGAACGACGACCGCATCGCGCCGCAGACCGGCTTTGACCCCCATCCGCACCGCGACATGGAGATCATCACCTATGTCCGCTCCGGCGCGATCAGCCACCGCGACAGCCAGGGCAATGAAGGCCGCACCGCGGCCGGCGACGTTCAGGTGATGAGTGCCGGGTCGGGGATCGTCCATGCGGAGTATAATCTGGAGGACGAAGAGACCACGCTCTTCCAGATCTGGATCATCCCCTCGGCGGCTGGCGGGACACCGTCCTGGGGCGCACGCGCCTTTCCCAGGGATAACCGGGCGGGTCACTTCGTCGCGCTGGCCTCGGGCAATGCGCAGGCCGACGACGCGCTCCCCATCCGCGCCGACGCGCGCGTGCTGGGGGCCACCGTCGGAGCAGGCGAAAGCGTGACCTATGAGGCATCGCCCGAGCGCCACCTGTATCTCGTCCCCGCGACGGGCCGCGTGCGTATCGACGAGGTGGAAGCCGCCGCGCGCGACGGTGTCGCGATCACCGGCATCGACCGCTTCACGGTGACCGCGCTGGAGGACGCCGAACTGGTGCTGGTGGACGCCGCCTGAGGCGGGGCGCCGCAGCGTGAACATGAGCTGCGGTTGACGGGCTCAGGGCCGCCATGAGCTGCTGAAGTCGCCTCTGTTTTTCCGAGTCGACACCGGCAAGCATGGCTGGCCCGGTTCCGGGCATGGCTCAGATCAGGATGATGTCCTCTGCCGCCAGCGAAGGCTTGTTCGTCAGTGCAGCGATGATGACCGCCGCCTGTCCGTCCACTCCATCGACGTCATAGAGCAGATGGCCCTTGGACTGGTTGTAGATCAGATGCTGATCGGCGGTGGTCGCGCGGGTGCCGAAGGCGAGTTCAAGCGGGTCGAGCGGCCCGAGGCCATAGTCGCTCAGCGCGCCGAAAGCGGCGACCGAAATCTCGATCGCATCGACGCCCAGTTCGAAACCCTTGACCCGATCATGCGTGCCGTCGCTGACGGAGAAACGGAAGACGTCCGCTCCCGTGCCGCCGACCAGCGTGTCCTGACCCGCGCCGCCGTCGAGCAGGTCGTCGCCAAGGCCGCCCGACATCGTGTCCGACCCGGCCCCGCCGAAGAGCATGTCGTTGCCCTCCTGTCCGCCGATGCTGTCATCGCCGTCACCGCCGTAGAGGGTGTCATTATCGCCGAAGCCGAAGAGCAGGTCGTTGCCATCCAGGCCGATGACGATGTCTGCCGCCGACGTTCCTTCCAGCGTGTCCGCATCGGGCGTGCCCTCGATCGGCGGCGTCGCGAACAGATCCGCCAACAACCGGTCGCCATCGGCAAAGCGGAAGAGCTCGACGCCGGACACGGTATCTGTTCCGTCATTCCCGGTGACAGGCCGCAGGTCGCTGACCGTCAGCAGGTCGCTCGACAGGCTGAAGGCATAATCCGCGAAGTTGCCGGAGAACACGGCAATATCGTTGCCAGCGCCGCCGACAAGCTCGTCATCGCCCGCACCGCCGACCAGAGTGTCGTCGCCATTGGCTTCGGCGGACGCGAAGGCGATGTCGCTGATCAGGACGAGTTGCTGAACGACCAGACCATTGCTGTAGTTGATCAGGATACTCTGCGCCGGCCCTGCCACATTGACGAGCACCGATCCGTCAGCCTCGGACGAATCATTGCCGCCCCCCGCGCCTCCGAACACTGTCTGCCCGATGACAATGTCGTCCCCGGCCGGAGTCAGTGTCACCGCAACCTCGGTTCCGGTAGCGTCGAACGCCTGGACCGTCAGTTGGTCGAGGAAACTGCCGCTATCGACGTCGTTCAGGCGGAACCTTATGCCATCGACCTCGATGGGCGCTCCGGTCGCTGCGTCAGTGAACGCAAGGTTCACGTCAGCAATGTCGGGCTCCAGGCCAGTCAGGATCAGGCCGGAGGTCTGGGAAAAGGGCTCGCCCGGCTCCAGATACATCAGCGCGCTGGCGATTTCCTTGCTCACCAGAGCGCCGTTGTTCGTGATCGATCCGTTCACGGCGATACTGCCGACAGTGGCCGCAAAGGTGTCGCCGATGGGGGTTCCAGCCGAACCGACCGAGGTCCAGCGGAACGCCGCATAGTCCGCCTCGCCAGGCTGGGCACCGCCATAGAGATGGTCGCTGCCGTCACCTCCGAAGAGCGTGTCGCCATCCGTTCCGCCCGCCAGCACATCGTCACCGGCATCGCCGTTCAGCACGTCAGCGCCGAAGTCACCGTTGATGACATCGTCGCCTTCGCCGCCATTGAGCGTGTCGCGGCCTGATCCGCCGAAGAGCACGTCATCGCCGCCAAGGCCGTCAATGTCATCGGCGCCGGCAAAGGCGGCGATCACATCGACGACATCATTGCCGTCGAGCGCGTCGGCAAGATGGGTTCCGCCGAGGATCTGGAAACCGACGTCAAAGCTGACCGTGGTCTCGAGAATCAGGCCGCTGTCGATGATGGAGACGCCGATGCTGACCACGGGCTCGCTCTCGAAATCGATGACTGCGCCCTGGCGAAGGAAGACTTCGTTCCCGACCAGATAGAAGCGCTCCGAACCCGGACCGGTCAGCGTGATCTGGTAGCCGTCCACGGGGTCATCCTGATCGAAGATCAGGATCTCGCCGACCGACACGTCCCCGTCCCGATTGGAATGCTCGCCGACGCTGGCGGCATTGAAAAGGCGAACCTGGTGCGGAAGCTCCGGGACATCGTCCACCATGAAGTTCAGCGAATCCGTGTCCGCATTGCCCAGCGTGTCGACATAGCTGACCGACACGAAGAATTGCTTGTACCGCTCGTAATCGATTGCGGCGTTGGTCACGAGATTGCCCGACGCGTCCATGCTGAACAGGTCGTCGATGCGGTCGAAGTCGAACGCGCCCGGACCGTAATAGGCGAATACGGCAAAACTGGTGACGGTCGGCACTTCGCCCGGCAGTCCGCGCATGCCGAGCGTACCGACAACCGTTCCGACGGGGATGTTTTCCGCAATATAGCCGTCAAGATCGAGCTTGCGCCCGTCGAAGGTCAGGCCGGTCGCGCCATTGGTTGTCAACTCCGATACCGTGTAGCCGCCGTCCGCGAATATCACGTAGTTGGGGTTGATGATCAGGTCGACGCCGTCGGGGCCGCCCGCCCGGGTGTCGGCGATCTGAAGCTGTGCCGGCGTCGGATCGCCGCTTCCGTACCCACCATAGCCGCCGTAGCCACCGCCCGAGGCGGGCGTAAAGCTGACCGCATAGTCGCTGCGGTTGCCAGCGTAGAAGACGGCGCCGCCGAAGCCCAGATCATAGACGTCGTCGCCGGGCGTCGCTGCAAACAGCGTCGACAGGCCAGGCGCGCCAGCCAGATCATCCGGTCCGTCGCTACCCTCGGGGCTGACGAAGATAGTGTCGGTGTCCGACACGCCGATGAGGATGGTCGTATCGACGCTCTGCCCGGCGGCATCGGTCATGCGGACGACGACGCTGTACGACCCTCCGGCAGCGTTGGTATCGAGCACCGCACCTTCGGTCAGGCGCAAGCCGTCGCCACTCAGGAAAAATCGGCCGTCCGCATCGTCGATCAGCTCGAAGCTGACACCGCCGGTCGCATCGACCGCTGCCAGTCGGGCGAAACGGAATCCGGTGATCGTGTTTTCCGGAATGACGGCCGACAACTCGCCGGAGAGGACTGGGTCGCCATTGACGAGAAGCGCGGGTGCAAACGGCATGGTGGTACTCCAGTAACGGGTGCGGCTCTACCGATGTGCGACCGAGAGGCTCTTGTTCGTTAACGTTCGATAACGATCAGCCGCCCCGGGGACAATGCCGTATCATCCCGCCACAAGCATCTGTGCCAGATTGGCAATCTCGACCACCGGATCGCTCGCCAGGCGGGCTGCAAAGCCGGGCGCTGCGGCGCGACAGCGCGTGCGGAGCGGATCATCGTCCATTGCGTCTCCGATCGCATCCGCCAGTGCCTCGGGGCTCGCCATCGGCGGATCCTGCGGCCCTATGCTCCGGCCCAGCTCCAGCTCGGCGATCGCGCGCGCGGTCAGTCGCTTTTCGCGATCATGGGGAAGGATGACGAGCGGCAGCCCCGCAGCCAGCGCCGACGACACCAGGCCGACACCGCCCGCTGTCACCAGCAGTCGCGAAACGGCGGCGATCCGATGTGGCGGCAGCGGCGCGTCGAGAATCGTTGCGCCAGTCCTACGAAGCGCTTCGCGCGGGGCACCGGCAAGGCCCGGCATGTAGGCGATTACCTCGCGTCCCCTATGCGCGAGGAACGTAAGGGCACGGACGAGCGTCGGTCCGCAAGGCCCTGCCTGTGCGGGATGGTAGACGAAAAGCGCCTCGCCATCACCGGCCTGCCCCGGTGACCCGGACAGCATGGGCGGTAGCACGGGCCCCTTGCGATCCGCGCCATAGGGGTCGAGCTCAGTGAAGACGCATGGGCACTGCGCTTCGGCCGCTGCGATCGCTCCCAGCCTGTCGAGCGGAGCCCGTCCGAGACGAGCAAGCGCATGATTGACGATGCCCAGCAATGTCGCTTCCGCGACCACCGGCGCGCGGCCGGGTTCGAACGGGGGGAACCCCTGACCATCGGCCGGCGGAACCGAAAAGCCCGTGCCGACGGCCATGCGTGGAAAGCGGCCCGACGCCGCCATCAACGCAGCAGGGGCGAACTCCGCAATCAGAAGGTCGGGCGCCAGGTCGTCGAACAGCCCCTCCCACGCTCGCAGCAGATATTCGAGAACCCCCGAATCCGCGAGACCCATGGCGGCCAGTATGTCGCCATAGCTGCCCTGCTGAGGCAAGGATGGCAGGTCGCGCGTCAATGTCAGCGAACCCGGCCAGACGGGAGATTGCCGGATGAACGCCGATTCCGCGACGTCGCGGATGGCGCGCAGCGCATCGGGACGCTGAACGGCGAAGACAAGCTCATGCCCTTGGAGTGCGAGCGCTCTGCCGATGGCACCCAGTTTCGTCACGTGACCGAGACCGCCGCCGAGTTCAGATGCCAGGATGATGCGCGCCATACGCGGTGTCCATACTGCGGAATCACGCCGCCGAGCTACCCTTTGCTCCGCCGCCGCCATGCGGGAAAGTGGCAGATTGATGCTACAAGCGCAGTCTTAAGCCGTGCGGCGAGCATGCTCGCTAACCGGCCGGCAAACCCTCGATCTTCCAAGGGATTATGGATGCCCCGCGAGGATTCGAACCTCGATTGACGGAGTCAGAGTCCGTAGTCTTACCTTTAGACGACGGGGCAGTGAGCGCTGGCCCTTAGCCGCTGGATGGCGGGCGGGTCAAGGCGCTTGATGCGGGCGATGCCCCGACTCGGAAGGTTAGCGCGCTTGCCAAATCGCGGCCCACCGCATAGCCTGACGTCAAGTTCCGGCATCGCATCCCGTGCGATGTGCGGCCTGATGAGAAGTATGTGGCCATGGTTGACGATATGTCCTGGGCGGCGAGCACGCCCGGCGATCCCGTTCCGCCGACGGGCTTTGCCCCCACGGCGTCCGTCGACCCCACCGGCGCGGCCGGCATCCGGCCGCCGGAGCGCGGCAACTATGCCGCGATCGACCTCGGCACCAATAACTGCCGCCTGCTGATCGCTCGCCCCGCCGAGGACGGGTTCGAGGTGGTCGACGCCTTCTCGCGCATCGTGCGGCTGGGCGAAGGCATGGCCGCGACCGGGCGCATCAGCGACGCCGCGATGGACCGTGCGGTCGCCGCTCTGTCGGTCTGCGCGGGCAAGCTGCGCCGCCGCCGCGTCCGTCTGGCGCGATCGGTGGCGACCGAAGCCTGCCGCCGCGCGGCCAACGGCATGGAATTCGCGTTTCGCGTCTATCGCGAGACGGGGATCAAGCTGGATATCATCTCCGCGCGCGAGGAAGCGCGGCTCGCGGTTCTGGGGAGCTATTCGCTGCTCGAGAAGGGACAGGCGCCCGCGATCATCTTCGACATAGGCGGCGGATCGACCGAACTGGTGCTTCTCGAAACCGGCCCGTCCACGCCGCGTATCATCGACTGGTTCAGCGTGCCCTGGGGCGTGGTGTCGCTTTCAGAGGCGATGGGCCGGGTGTCGGGGGACGATGCCGCCGCGCAGGTCGCGGCCTATGACCGGATGCGCGACACGATCCGCACCGCGCTGGCGGGCTTTGCGCAGCGGCTGCCTTCGCTGCGGCAGATGCGGCTGCTCGGCACGTCGGGGACGGTGACGACGCTCGCGAGCGTCCACCTCAACCTGCCGCGCTACGATCGCGCGACGGTCGACGGCCTGCTCGTGCCCACGCGCATCATCCGCGAGATCTGCCAGCGGCTCGCGGGAATGACGATCGTCGAGCGCGCGCAGGTGCCGTGCATCGGGCAGGAGCGCGCCGATCTGGTGGTCGCCGGATGCGCGATCCTCGAATCGATCATGGACATCTGGCCGGCCGAGCGGCTGGGTATCGCCGACCGGGGCATAAGAGAGGGCATTTTGCGCAGCCTGATGCACGACGCCGCACGGCCGGCAAGCCGATGAGAGGGGCGGACGACGGCGGCAAGGTGCGCGTGCGGTCGGCGCGCGGCCGCACCGCCCAGTCGACACGCTGGCTGGAACGGCAGCTCAACGATCCCTATGTGCGCCGCGCCAGGGCGGAGGGCTATCGCAGCCGCGCCGCCTACAAGCTGATCGAGCTCGACGACAAGTTCTGCCTGCTGAAAGGCGTGCGGGCGATCGTCGACCTGGGCGTCGCGCCCGGCGGCTGGGCGCAGGTCGCGCGCAAGCGGGCGCCGGCCGCCAAAGTGGTGGGCATCGACCTTCTGCCGGTGGAGCCGCTGGTGGGCGTGGCGCTGCTGCAGATGGACTTCATGGCCGACGAAGCCCCGGCAGAGCTTGAGCGCGCACTCGGCACCGCGCCCGATCTGATACTGTCCGACATGGCCGCGAACACCGTCGGACATGCGCAGACCGACCATCTGCGGACCATGGGGCTGGTCGAGGCGGCGGCGTGGTTCGCGATCGAGACGCTGAAACCCGGCGGAGCCTTCGTCGCCAAGGTGTTCGCCGGCGGCACCGACGATGCGCTGCTCAAGGTTCTCAAGCAGCATTTCCGCACGGTCAAGCACGCCAAGCCGCCTGCGAGCCGCAAGGCGTCGAGCGAATGGTATGTCGTGGCGCAGGGATTCAAGGGCACCGTGACGCCCTGACGCGTCGCGGACCGGGTCGTCCGGCCCGCGACGTCGGGATCAGATATGCAAGGCCTTGCCGTAAGCGGCGAGGACGCTTTCGTGCATCATTTCGCTGAGGGTGGGATGCGGGAACACCGTGCTCATCAGCTCCGCCTCGGTGGTCTCGAGCGTCTTGCCGACCACATAGCCCTGGATCAGTTCGGTGACTTCAGCGCCGACCATGTGCGCGCCAAGGAGTTCGCCGGTCTTGGCGTCGAAGACGGTCTTGATGAAGCCTTCCGGCTCACCCAGCGCGATCGCCTTGCCGTTGCCGATGAACGGGAAGGTACCCGCCTTCACCTCATATCCCGCGTCCCTGGCCTTGGCCTCGGTCATGCCGACCGACGCGACTTGCGGATGGCAATAGGTGCAGCCGGGGATGTTGCTGCGGTCGAGGGCATGGGGATGCACATCCTTGTTGCCCAGTTCCTTGGCGACCGCTTCGGCAGCGGTGACACCTTCGTGGCTCGCCTTGTGCGCCAGCCAGGGGCCGGGCGTGCAGTCGCCGATCGCCCACAGGCCCTTGACGCCCGTCCGCCCGAAATCGTCGATCTGGATGAAGCCGCGATCCATCTTCACGCCAAGCTGCTCCAGCCCGACATTCTCGGTGTTAGGCACAATGCCGACCGCGACGATGACATGGCTGAACTCTTCGGTGGCGACCTTGCCCGCCTTGTCCTTGATGCGCGCTGTGATGCCCTTGTCGGTCACGTCGATGCCCTCGACGCCTGCCCCGGCCATGATCGTCATGCCCTGCTTGGTCAGCGCTTTCTGCATGAAGGCGGAAACATCGGCATCCTCGACCGGCAGGATACGGTCGAGCATCTCGACGACCGTCACCTTGGCACCCATGTCGTTGTAGAAGCTGGCAAACTCGATCCCGATCGCGCCCGATCCGATGACCAGCAGCTTGGTCGGCATCTCGGACGGTGTCATGGCATGGCGATAGGTCCAGACGCGCTTGCCGTCCGCCTTGGCGAAGGGCAGTTCGCGCGCCCGCGCGCCGGTCGCGACGATGATGTGCTTGCCCTCGATCGTTTCGGCGCCCTTGTCGCCCGTCACCTCGATCCTGCCGCCGCCGACCAGCTTGCCGGTGCCCATATGGACGGTGATCTTGTTCTTCTTCATCAGGTGCGTGACGCCCTGGTTCAGCTGCTTGGCGACGCCGCGCGACCGCTTCACCACCGCGCCCAGATCGGCGCTGATCTTCTCCGCCGCCAGACCATAGTCCTTGGCGTGGCTCATATAATGGAAGATCTCGGCCGACCGCAGCAGCGCCTTGGTCGGGATGCAGCCCCAGTTCAGGCAGATGCCGCCGAGCAGTTCCCGCTCGACGATCGCCGTCTTGAGCCCGAGCTGAGCGGCACGGATCGCCGCGACATAGCCGCCGGGACCGGAACCGAGGACAATGAGATCGTAGGACGCCATGGTTACTCCTGCTGTTCGGCGCTGCCGAGGGGGCGCGGCCGGTTGTCGTCATCAACCGCAACAAAGGTGAAACGGCCCGTCGCCGCCAGGGTGCACGCCTCGCCGTCGCGCTCGCGCCTGAGGCCTTCTACGGCAAAGGTCATCGATGTGCGCCCCTGATTTTGGAGCGTTGCATGCACCGACAGTTCGTCGCCACAGAGCAGCCCCTGCGGGAAACGGAACGCGTCGGCTGCCACCAGTATCGCACGTCCCTTGCTGTGCCGCGAGGCAAGCGAGGCGGCGCCGAGCGCCATCTGGCTGATGATCCAGCCACCGAACGCCCCGCCATAGGGATTGAGATCCGTCGGCATGACGGTCACGCGGATGAGAGGCTGATCCTCCATCGGGTGGCGCCGGTCAGGCAACCAGTCCGAGCGGCTTCTCGATCAGATCGGTCAGCACCGCCATGAGCCGAGCGCCGTCGGCGCCGTCGATGGCGCGATGATCGAAGCTGCCGGTCGCCGACATCACGGTCGCGGGCGCGATGCTGTCGTCGGGCATGACCCAGGGGCGACGCTCTCCCGCGCCGACCGCCAGGATCATCGCCTGCGGCGGGTTGATGACGGCATCGAACTCCGAAATGCCCATCATGCCCATGTTGGAAATGGAGGCGGTGCCCCCCTGATATTCGTGCGGCTGCAGCTTGCCCGCCTTGGCCTTGTCCGCGAGCGCCTTCATCTCGGTCGAGATGGCCGACAGGCTCTTGCCCGCCGCATCGGTGACGATCGGCGTGATCAGCCCGCCGGAGATCGAGACGGCCACCGAGATGTCGGCGCGCGAGAATTGCAGCATGTCGTCGCCGCGATACTGCACATTGCATTCGGGCACCTGAACCAGCGCGATGCCGAGCGCCTTGATCAGCATGTCATTGACGCTGAGCTTGACCCCGCGCGAGCCGAGCGCGTCGTTCAGTTCGGCACGCATCGCCAGCAGCGCGTCGAGCCGGATGTGGCGCGTCAGGTAGATATGCGGAACGGTCTGCTTGGCTTCGGTCAGGCGGCGCGCGATCACCTTGCGCATCGACGACAGCTTCACGACCTCATGCGGGGTGGGATAGTCGCCGGTCGGAGCAGGCGCGGCAGGCTTGGCCGGGGACGCGACGCCCATTGCGGCGGGCGACGGAGCCGTCCCCTTCGCCGCGCCTTCCAGATCGGCCTTGATCACGCGCCCGTGCGGCCCGCTGCCGCTGAGCGAGTGGATGTCGATGCCCTGCGCCGCGGCGAGGCGGCGCGCCAGCGGGCTCGCCTTCACGCGGCCATCGCCATTGGCGCGCGGCGCGGGCGCGGTTTTCGGAGCGGGGGCGGAAACGGCCTGCGGTTGCGGTGCTGCCGCCTTCGGCGGAGCGGCCTCCTGCTTGGCGGCCGGCTCGGCCTTGGGCGCGCGTTCGCCGGCCTCCTCGCCCTCGACGATCAAAGTCGCGATGACGGCACCCACCTTCACATTCTCGGTGCCCGCTTCGACGAGGATGCTGCCGATCGTGCCTTCGTCGACGGCCTCGAACTCCATCGTGGCCTTGTCGGTTTCGATTTCGGCGAGAAGATCGCCCGACGCCACCGTATCGCCCTGCTTCACCAGCCATTTGGCCAGCGTGCCTTCCTCCATCGTAGGGGAAAGGGCAGGCATGCGTATCTCGATGGCCATGACGACGGTTCTCTCCGGTTGCGATGCGTTCGCGCGCACCTTGCCGCTTTGTCTCCGTCGGTCAAGGGTGGCGATGCGCCCGGCTTGCCAGCGCCCGCGAATTGCCGCAGTCTTTGCGCAAGGAGAGCGGACAACGGCCATGCGTATCTATCTGGTTGTGATCGACGAAACCAAGGAAGCCGAGGTGGCGCTGCAATTCGCCGCGCGCCGTGCAGCCAAGACCGGCGGCGGGCTGGCCATCCTGGCGCTCACGCCGCAGCAGGACTTTGTCCAGTGGGGCGGCGTTCAGGCCACCATGGATGCCGAGGCGCGCGCCCGGGCCGAGGCTCTCGTGATGAGCGCCGCCGGGCGCATCGCGGGCGAATCCGGCATTCGCCCCGTCATCACCGTCAAGGGCGGCGATCCGGTGCAAACGGTGCGCGCCATGCTGAAGGACACGCAGGACGTTGCCGCACTGGTGCTGGGTGCAGCCGCCAAGGGCGCTCCCGGCCCGCTCGTCTCCCACTTCACGGGGACGGATTGCGGCGCCCTGCCCTGCCCGGTGATGGTTATCCCCGGATCGCTCGACGGCGAGGCCATCGAACGGCTGAGCTGACGCGCCGCGCCGCCGTGCTTCAGCCGGCGGCGTTGAGCACCGCGTCGATGTCGGCCGCCTCGTGGCGCTCGCGCAGATAACCGTCCTCGGTGCGATTGACGATACGGCCACGCCTGACGGCGGGGCGCTCACCAACCTGGCGACACCAGCGATCGACGTGGCGGTAGCCGGCGACATCCAGAAATTCGGCCGCGTTATAGCCGCCATACAGAAGGAGATACGATATCCAGGGCCATATCGCGATATCGGCAATGCTGTACTCCGGACCAGCCATATATTCGGCCTGCGCCAGATGCTGATCGAGCACGTCGAGCTGTCGCTTCACCTCCAGCGCATAACGGTTGATGGGATATTCCAGCTTTTCGGGCGCGTAGGCGTAGAAATGCCCAAAACCGCCGCCTAGCAGCGGCGCGGTTCCCACCTGCCAGAACAGCCAGTTCAGAGCCTCGGTCCGCCGAAGGGGGTCGGTGGGCAGGAACGCACCGAAGGTCTCGGCGAGATACAGGAGGATCGAACCCGATTCGAAGACCCTGCGCGGTGGATCGACGCTGTGGTCGGCCATCGCCGGGACCTTGGAGTTGGGATTGATACCGACAAACCCGCTTCCAAACTGGTCCTGTTCCATGATCCGTATCAGCCAGGCGTCATACTCTGCCCCCGAATGACCGGCGGCGAGCAGCTCCTCAAGCATGATGGTGGCCTTCTGGCCGTTTGGAGTTCCCATCGAATAGAGCTGGATCGGATGCCGCCCGACCGGCAGATCGCGCTCGAATCGCGCGCCTGCGGTTGGCCGGTTCATTGCGCCGAATGGACCGGCATTCTCGGTGTCCCAGATCCAGACGCGCGCCGGCACATATCCACCCTGATCGCTCATCATGCCCTCTTCGCTTTTGCGGTGCCGTCCTTAACCTTGGCGGCGGCCTTTGGTTTCTTGGCAGCGGTCTTCTTTACAGGTGCCTTCTTCTTTTTCGCCGGCGCGCCCTTCGCCGCGCGATCGTCGATCAGCTGCGCGGCTTCTTCCAGTGTCAGCGCGTCCTGGTCGATCGTCTTGGGCAGGGTCGCGTTGGTTTCGCCGTCGGTGACATAGGGTCCGAAGCGTCCCGCCATCAGGCGGATTTCCGCCTCGGTGCGCGGGTGCTTGCCCAGCACCTTGAGCGGTTCCTTGCCGCCGCGCGCGGGACCGCGTGATGCCGCCTCTGCCAGCTTGACGACGGCGGCGTTCATGCCCGTCTCGAAGATCTCCGCCGTGGAGCCGAGCTTCGCATATTTGCCGTCATGCGCGAGATAGGGGCCATAGCGGCCCAGGCTGGCGGTGATCGGCTTGCCCGATTCGGGATGGTCGCCGATGGTGCGCGGCAGGCTCAGCAGCCGCACCGCCCAGTCGAGTGTCAGTTCGCCATCGGGCAGATCCTTGGGGATCGACGCGCGCTTCGCCTCCTTGCCCTCGCCCATCTCGACATAGGGGCCGAAGCGTCCGACCTTGCGCGTGACATCCTCGCCGGTTTCGGGATGCTGACCCAGCGTCTCCGGCTCGGCATCCGCGCCCGCAGCGCCGCCCGGCTGGCCGAACTTGCGGGTATATTTGCACTCGGGATAGTTGGAGCAGGCGATGAACGCGCCGAACCGCCCGCCGCGCAGAGCAAGCTGGCCCGCGCCGCATTGCGGGCACAGGCGCGGGTCGGTGCCGTCGCCCTTGTCGGGGAACAGCATGGGCGCGAGGAAGGTGTCGAGTTCCGCCGTCACCTCCGACGGCTTCTTGTCCATGATCTCGACGGTCTTGGGCTTGAAGTCGCGCCAGAATGCCGACAGCACGTCGTGCCAGTCCGCACGCCCGCCCGACACGTCGTCCAGTTCCTCCTCCAGCCCGGCGGTGAAGTCGTAGCTGACATAGCGCTCGAAGAAGCGTTCGAGGAACGCGGTCAGCAGCCGCCCGCTCTCCTCCGCGAAAAAGCGGTTCTTCTCCACCCGCACATAAGCGCGGTCCTTGAGCGTCTGGAGGATCGAGGCATAGGTCGACGGGCGGCCGATCCCCAATTCCTCCAGCCGCTTGACGAGGCTGGCCTCGGAGTAGCGCGGCGGCGGCTGGGTGAAATGCTGTTCGGCGTCGACGCCCTTCTTCGCCGGGCAATCGCCCCTGGAAATATGGGGGAGCAACTTGCTGTCGTCATCCTCCGAATCGTCGCGCCCTTCCTCGTAAAGCGCGAGGAAGCCGGGGAAGATCACGACCTGGCCCGTTGCGCGAAGCGCGTGGGTGCCGGTGCCATCGACCATCTCGATCGTGGTCCGCTCCAGCCGCGCCGATGCCATCTGGCTGGCGAGCGCGCGCTTGTAGATGAGGTCATAGAGGCGCGCATGATCGCCGCTGCCGACATGATCGCGGCCGAAATCGACGGGCCGGATCGCCTCGTGGGCTTCCTGCGCGTTCTTGGCCTTGGTCTGGTACTGGCGCGGCTTGTCGGGCACGTAGCCGCCGTCATAGCGGTCCGCGATCGCCTTGCGCGCCGCCGAGATGGCGCTGCCGTCCATCTGCACGCCGTCGGTCCGCATGTAGGTGATCGCGCCGTCCTCATACAGGTTCTGCGCGATCCGCATCGTGTGGCTGGCCGAGAAACCGAGCTTGCGTGCCGCCTCCTGCTGAAGCGTCGAGGTGGTGAAGGGCGGCGGCGGGTTGCGGGTGAGCGGTTTGGTCTCGACGCTTTCGACGGTGAAGCGCCCGGCCTCCACATCCTTCTTCGCCGCCTCGGCATCGCCCTGGTTGCCGATCGACAGCCGGTCGAGCTTTTCGCCCTTCCAGCGGACGAGGCGCGCGGCGAACTCCTGCCCGCCCTGCTCCATCCGCGCCACGACCGACCAATATTCCTGCGGAACGAACGCCTCGATCTCGCGGTCGCGTTCGACCACCAGACGCAGTGCGACCGACTGCACGCGGCCTGCCGACTTGGCGCCGGGCAGCTTGCGCCACAGCACCGGCGACAGTGTGAAGCCGACCAGATAGTCGAGCGCGCGTCGCGCCTTGTAGGCGTCGATCAGATCGTC
>CAZJCT010000030.1:0-25329 GCA_964544675.1 uncultured Sphingobium sp. | reverse complement strand
GCGAACTCGGTCTATGCCGGGTCGGGGTCGATCGGCGGGTCGATCAACCTCATCACCAAGCGTCCGCAAGCCGACGACCTGAGCGTCGTGTCGGGCGCGATCGGCACCGACAATTATTATCGCGGCACCATCGACAGCAACCTGCGCCTGTCGGACCTGATCGCGGTCCGCCTGAACGCAATGGTCCACGAAAATGACGTGCCGGGCCGCGACTTCGACAGCTACGAGCGCTGGGGCGTCGCGCCGTCGATCACGCTGGGGATCGAGGGGCCGACCATGCTGACCTTCCTCTACCTCCACCAGGAGGACGACAATACGCCGATCTATGGCGTGCCTTATTATCCCGCTTATGGCGGCCTGCTCCCGGGTGCCAGCTACAGCGGCTATTATGGCTACAAGGATTACGACCGGCAGGAACAGACCGTCGATCAGGCGACGGCGATTTTTGAGCATGCGTTCAGCGACAAGGTCTCGGTCCGCAACCTGACCCGCTGGCAGAACATCGTATCGGATACCTACGCGAACCCGCCGCAGGGCGCATATTGCATTGCCAACGGCACGATCGCGAACGCCAACGGGCCTGCGGCGGCGGTCGCCTGCGCCGCGAGCCAGACGCCCGGCACCTATTATCCCTCCGGCCCGCGCGGTACTTATCGTCTGGCGGATACCAGCATCTTCTATAACCAGCTCGATTTTCGGGCGGTGTTCAACACCGGTGGCCTGGAGCACACGGTGACGCTGGGCGGGTCCTTCGCGCAGGAGGATTATGAGCTGGAGCAGGGCAACGGGCTTCGCAATCCGGGCGGTGCCACGCCCAACCCTACGCTGCCGCCGATCAGCATTTCGAACCCCGATCCGGTCTATGGCGGCCCGATCAATTACATCGTCACCAGCGAGCAGCAGGGTGAGACGCGCAACATCTCCTTCTATCTGTTCGACGCGATCAAGCTGAGCGACCAGTTCGAGATCAACGGCGGCGTCCGTTGGGAGAACAACCGCGCGAAGTTCAGCAACTCGACCGTCAGCGCGGGCGCCCCGCAGGAGAGCGACGAGGATTTGTTCAGCTACCGCGTCGGCCTGGTGTTCAAGCCGGTGCCCAACGCCAGCATCTACGCCGCTTATGGCAACAGCCAGACGCCTGCGTCGGGGACTGTACGCCTCGGCTGCGCGACCTCCAGCGTTCTGGCGAACTGCACCGTCGATCCGCAGGAGGCGAAGAATTACGAATTCGGTGCCAAGGTCGATCTGTTCGACGCGCAGTTGCAGCTCACCGCGTCGCTGTTCCGCAACGAACGGACCAACTATCCCGTCGCGGTCAACGATCCTGCGGCTCCCAGCCCGACGCTGCTGGTTCGCGATGGCCGCAACCGCGTTGACGGCCTGACGCTCGGCGCATCGGGGCGCATCACCCCCGAATGGACGGTCTTCGCCAACTATACCTATCTCGACAGCGAGGTGCTCCAGAGCATTTCGAATTTCAAGAAGGCCAATGGGGACTTCGATCCGGAGAAGGGCAACGCGCTGACCAACACGCCCAGGCATTCGGGCAGCCTGTTCACCACCTATCAGTTTCCGTTCGGGCTGCAGGTCGGGTACGGCCTCACCTATCAGGGCAGCTTCCTCGTGCGGAACATCAGCCCGAACGAGATTTACAAGTCAGACGACTGGCTGACCCACCGCGCCTATCTGGCCTACAGCTTCGACAACGGCCTGTCGGCGCAGCTCAACGTCCAGAACTTCACCGACGAGAAATATTACACCGGCATCCGCAACAACCTGAGCGGTTGGGCGGTGCCGGGCGAGGGACGCTCGGCGGTGCTGACGCTGAGCTACAGCTTCTAGGCCCTGATCGCTTCAGGCTGTGTCAGCCTGAAGCGCGATACAGGGTTGCGCAGCTTATAACGCTTCGCATTTTGATTTGTATCACGGCGCATCTCCCCTCCCTTGCGTCACACCTGACCCGCCGGAGCGATCCGGCGGGTTTGTCATGCGCCTGCGACATTAATGCGATTGATTATCATTACGAGTCGCGTTAGGACAGGGGTGAGGAACAGGGGTCTGCGGCCATGCTGCTAGAAACAGACAGGGATTTCAGCATCCACGACGCTGCGGCTTCACCGCCCTCGTCGGTGCGACGTTCGCAGGCCGAGGCGATCGCGGAGCCGCCGCCGGCCCGTGCCGCCGGCCGCTATGGCGAGACTCGGCGCTTCAACCTGCCGGTGCTGCTGTTGACGCTGCTGGCCCATGCTGCGCTGTTCGCCGGGTTCATGACGATCCGCGACCATGTGGTGCAGCGGCGCGAGGCGCAGCTCACCGTCCTCAATCTGACGCCACCGCCCGCGCCGCCCCCGGCCGCCGAGGAAAGCGCGGAGACGCCCGAGATCGTCGAATCGCCTGTGGCAACTCCCGATCCTGTGGTCGATCTGCCGCCACGCCCGGTGCTCACCGTGCCGACGACGGTCGATCCCGCGCCGCAGCCGGTCGCGCTCCCGACTGCTCCCGCCGCGCCACGCGCCGCGCCGCCCGCGCCGCCTTCGATCGTCCAGGCGAGCGACCTTTCGGCGCGGATGGTGTCGGGCAAGCCGCCGCGCTATCCGATCGAAAGCCGCCGCAAGAAGGAGCAGGGTACGGTCGTGCTGTCGCTCGTGCTCGGTCTGGACGGGCAGATCGCGTCGATTTCCGTATCGCGCAGCAGCGGCTTCGCCCGGCTCGACGACGCCGCGCTCGACGCGGTCCGCAAATGGCGATGGGAGCCGATGATCCGGGGCGGACAGCCGGTGATGGTGAAAGGAATCGTCGAGATTCCGTTCGTCCTCCAGGCCTGACGCGCACCCGCCATGCTGATCGCGATCCCGGACATTCTCGACGCCGACGGCGTGCGCTCGCTGCGGGCGGTGATCGACGCGGGGTCATGGGTCGATGGCAACGTCACCTCCGGCCACCAGTCGGCGCTGGTCAAGCACAACCTGCAACTGCCCGAGGATTCGGCGGAGGCAAGGCAGGCGGGCAAGATCATCCTCGACGCCCTCGGCCGGACGCCGCTCTTCATCGCCGCCGCATTGCCGCTCAGGATCTATCCGCCGCTTTTCAACAGCTATGCAGAGGGACAGACGTTCGGCACGCATGTCGACAATGCCGTCCGCATCCAGCCGGGCAGCGGCTTTCGCGTTCGCTCCGACCTGTCGATGACGGTGTTCCTGGAGGATCCCGGCGCCTATGACGGCGGCGAGCTGACGGTGGAGACGCAGTTCGGCGTGCAGCAGGTCAAGCTGCCCGCAGGCCATGCGGTGCTCTATCCGTCCTCCTCGCTCCACCGGGTTGAGCCGGTCACGCGCGGGCGGCGGGTGGCGAGCTTTTTCTGGATCCAGTCGATGGTCAGGGATGACTCCGCGCGGGCGATGCTGTTCGACCTCGACCGTTCGATCCAGACGCTGGCGCAGCGGGCGGGGCATGACGATCCGTCGATCATCGCGCTGACCGGTGTCTACCACAATCTTCTGCGCCGCTGGGCCGACGCCTGAGCCGCGCGATTAAGGCGGCCGCTCAGCTAGGCTTCATCTTCGAACCTTATTAGCGTGGGTTATTGCACGCTTCGCGTGATTCGTTGCCTGGAGAACCGCCACGATGCGTCTTGCCCTTGCCACCTTCGCTGCCTCCGCCCTGCTTGTCAGCCACAGCGCGTCCGCGCAGAACGCGACGGCCGGTGCGACCCTCTTCAAGGCGCGCTGCAGTACCTGCCATGGAGCGGCGGGCGAGGGGCGCAAGGGGCTCGGGCCCAGCCTCAAGGGGCTCGTCGGCCGCAAGTCGGGCACCAACCCCGATTTCAAATATTCCCCGGCGCTGACCAAGGCGGCGCTGACCTGGACCCCCGCAAATCTCGACAGCTTCATCACCGCGCCGATGAAGAAGGTGCCGGGAACGCGGATGGTCATTGCCGTTCCCGATACGAAGCAGCGCGCCGATCTGATCGCCTTCCTTGCGACGGTGAAATAGCTCCGGCCGAACCGATTGTGTCGCGGTGCAGCGGCACGGCGGGAACGATCGCACGCGCTGAACGCTCCTCCGGAAAGGCGCAGGTCAGGCCGCGCCTCCGCTCGGGGGAGCTGCGATCATGGTGCTGGGCATCGATTCGGATTTGATGGCGTGGGTGCGTCCGGCATCCGCTGTGCTTCTGGCTGTCCTCGTCGCTTTGGCGGCGCATGCGCTGCTGTTCGCGATCGGCCGCAGTATCAGCAGCAGGACCGGCACTTCGGTCGACAATCTCTTCTTCGCCCGCATCCGCCAGTCCAGCCGGTGGATTTTCTCGACAACGGCGCTGGGCCTGTCGGGCCGGGAGGTGCTGGAGGGGCAGGCGGCCGAGACCTTCGCTCTCGTCATGGGGTTGATCACCCCGGCCCTGTGGGGATGGCTCGCCGTTGCCGCTATCGGTTTTGCCCGCGATGCAATCGACTCGCACAGCAACGTCAATTGCATCGACAACCTCACCGCGCGGCGCCAGCGAACACGAACCGGAATATTGGCGAGGATAGCGAGCATCGTCATCGTCGTCCTCACCATCGGCGCGATGCTGCTCAGCATCCCCAGCGTGCGGAGCATCGGCGTGACGCTGATGGCGTCGGCGGGGCTCGCGGGGCTCGCCGTGGGCGCCGCAGCGCAGCCTGCGCTCAAGAACCTGATTGCCGGTATCCAGATGGCCTTCACCGAGCCCATCCGCATCGACGATGTGGTCATCATCGAGGGCGAGTGGGGCCGGATCGAGGAGATCCGCCTGACCTATGTCGTCGTCCGCATCTGGGATGACCGCCGGTTGATCGTGCCGGTCAGCAAGTTCCTGGAGAATGCGTTCCAGAACTGGACGCGCGAGAAGAGCGAACTGCTGGGCACGGCCTTCTTCTACCTCGACCCGCTCGCGGACGTGGCAAGGCTGCGCGAATGGCTCGTCGAATATGTCCGTGATCATCCGAAATGGGACGGACGCGCGGTCGGTCTTCAGGTGACCGACATGCGCGAGACGGTGATGGAGGCGCGGGCGCTGGTGAGCGCGGCCAATGCCGGCGATGCATTCGATCTGCGCTGCGACGTGCGCGAGGCGGGAATGGCCTGGCTCCGCGACAGCATGCCGCGTGCGCTGCCCCGTCACCGCACCCTCGTTGCGCCGCTGGCCGAGGATGGCCTCGCCCAGGCTCAGCAGTGGGCGGCGACGGGTTCCGGCACCGACTGAAGCGCGCTGACGAAGCGGCGCAGCCACCAGGTCACGTCCTCGCCCTCGATCACATCCATCAGCGCGCGCCAGCGCCGGCGCCGCTCGGTCAGCGGCATCGCCAGCGCGGTCGCCAGCGCATCGGCCAGCTCTTCGGCGCTGTAGGGATTGACGAGCAGCGCGTCCTTGAGCTGCGCGGCCGCGCCCGCGAAGCGGGAAAGGATCAGCACGCCGGGATTGTCGGGGTCCTGCGCGGCGACATATTCCTTGGCGACGAGGTTCATGCCGTCGATCAGCGGCGTGACCATCGCGACCTTGGCCGCGCGATAGATTCCGGCGAGCTGGTCGCGAGGATAGCCGCGATTGACGTAGCGCAGCGGCACCCACTCGGCGGTGGCGAACTCGCCGTTGATATGGCCCGACAGCGTGTCGAGATGAGAGCGGATTTCCTGATAGCTCTGCACGTCTTCGCGGCTGGGTGGCGCGATTTGGAGAAGGAAGACCTTCTCGCAAAAGTCGGGATGCGCGTGGAGGAAGCGCTCATAGCCGAGAAAGCGTTCCTCGAGCCCCTTGGAATAATCGAGCCGGTCGACGCCGATGATCATGTCGCGACCGCTGATGCTCTCGCACATGCTGCGCATGGCCTCGCGCGCCACCGGGCCTTGCGCCTTTTCGATGAAGTCGGCGGCGTCGATGCCGATGGGGCAGCTGATCACGCGGACCTTGCGGCCATCGACGGTCATCACATTGTCGTCGTCGATCGCGATCTCGGGAAACTGGTCGCGCACATAGTACATGAAGGATTCCAGCCAGTCGTCGGTGTGGAAGCCGATCAGGTCATAGGAGAACATCGACTTCACAAGCTGGCGGTGGCTGGGCAGCGACAGCAGCAGCCGCATCGGCGGCCAGGGGGTGTGAAGGAAAAAGCCGATCCGGTTTTCCACCCCGCGCTCGCGCAGTTCGCGGCCCAGCGGGATCATGTGATAATCATGCACCCAGATGAGGTCGCTGTCCTCGATCAGCGGGAACATGGTGTCGGCGAAACGGGCGTTCACCCGCTCATAGCCGCCGGCGAAGTGGCGCTTATACTCGGCGATATCGATGCGGTAATGAAAGAGCGGCCACAGCGTCCGGTTGGCGTAGCCGTTGTAATATTCCTCGGTATCCTGCGCTTCCAGATCGACCGTGGCGGTGGTCACGCCTTCGGACCGGTTGAAGGTGATCTGGCCGGTGAATTCGTCCGTTTCCTCGCCCGACCAGCCGAACCAGATGCCGCTGGTCTCGCGCAGCGCCGCCGACAGCGCCACCGCCAGACCGCCCTGATTGCCCTTGCCTTCGCCCACCGGGGGCTGGACCCGGTTCGACACGACAAGGAGACGGTTCATCTCACGGTACTCCATGGCTTGCTCAAGAGCGCGGCACAGTTGATCAAACCTACAAGCGAATAAGTCTGCGGATAGTTTCCCCAAAGCTCGCCGGTTTGTGGATCTATGTCCTCCGACAGCAGCCCCGCGGGGGTGCGGCGGCTCAGCATCTCCTCGAACAGCACCCGCGCGTCGTCGGTGCGGCCGGTCGCGCACAGCGCCTCGATCAGCCAGAAGGTGCAGACGTTGAACGCGGTCCTGGGCAGGCCGAAATCATCCTCCGTGGCGTAGCGAAGCATGTGGCTGCCACGCCGCAAGCCCTGCTCGACCGCCTCCAGCGTGCCGCGAAAGCGCGGGTCGTCGGGCGCGAGGAAGCGGAGGTCGAGAAGCTGGATCAGGCTGGCGTCGAGGTCGTCGCCGCCGAAGGTCGCCGACAGCCGCTGCGTGTCGGGGCGCCATGCCGCTTCCTCGATCGCCACGCGGATGGTGTCGGCGCGCTCCTGCCAGAAGGTGGCGCGGTCGGCGAGGCCGAGCGCGCCCGCGGCATTGGCGAGCCGGTCGCATGCCGCCCAGCACATCGCCGCCGAATAGGTGTGGACGAAGCTCTTGGTGCGAAGCTCCCAAAGGCCTGCATCGGGCTTGTCGTGCATCAGCCAGGCGCGCTCGCCCACCGTCTCGAGCGCGCGAAAGTCGTCGACCCCGCTCATCCGCAGCAGCCGCTGGTCGAAGAAGCTCTGCGTGCTGGACAGGATGATCTGGCCGTAGGCGTCGTGCTGGATCTGCTCATAGGCCTGGTTGCCGACGCGCACCGGCCCCATGCCGCGATAGCCGGGCAGGTCGGGCGCGATCCGCTCCTCCAGCCGCGCCTCGCCGCCGACGCCATAGAGCGGCTGGATGTGGCCGCCGCGTGCATTATCGACGATGTTGCGCAGATATTCGAGATAGCCTTCGAGCACGTCGAGAGCGCCCAGGCGGTTGAGCGCCTGCACGGTGAAATAGGCATCGCGGATCCAGCAGTAGCGATAGTCCCAGTTCCGCCCGGAATCCGCATGTTCGGGGATCGAGGTGGTCAGCGCCGCGACGATCGCGCCCGTCTCCTCATGCTGGCAGAGCTTGAGCGTGATCGCCGAGCGGATGACCGCATCCTGCCATTCGAGCGGGGTGGCAAGGCCGCGTACCCAATGTCGCCATTCCTCGATCGTGTGGTCGAGCGCCGCCTCGAGCGCGAACTTCAGGTCCTCGGTGAAGCTCTCGTCGGGGCCGAGGAAGAAGTAGAGCGGGCGTTCCACGCGGAACATGCGCTCGTCGAGCAGCCAGCCGATGGGCGCGGTCGTGGTCAGCCGCAGCGTCATCTCGTCGAGTACATAGCGCACATGGTTGCTGCCGCGCGTATGGAGCGGTTCGGCCCCCGCCCAGGCGCGGGTGGGGCGAAGTCGCATGCGGATGCGCGGGCTGCCCTCCACCGGCCGGACGATGCGGACATAGGCCACGGGCCGGTACATGCGCCCGGTCCGACGAAAGCGGGGGCAGAAGTCCACCACCTCGACCGCGTTGCCCGCCGCGTCGCTGTGGCGAGTCACCAGGACGGCGGTGTTGCGGATATAATGCTGGCGCGTCTCGACGCAGCCTTCGAGGTCGATTTCCCAGAAGCCGCGCGCGCCTTCGCCCGCGCGCGGGGCGGGGTCGAGCAGCGAGCTGAACACGGGGTCGCCGTCGACACGGGGCACGCAGCCCCAGACGAAGCGACCGGCGCTGTCGACCAGCGCGGAGACCTGGCAGTTGCCGATGGGCCAGAGGTCGAGGGTCGAGGTCATGCCGCCACCTCGGCGAGCCAGCGGCGGACGGCATCAGGGTCGGCCAGCGCGTGACTGGCGGCGGTGGGGCGCGGGTCGCCGACCAGCACGCCATGGCCACCCATCTCGCGCACCGCGACAAAGCCGTCCTCGTCGGTGACATCGTCGCCGACGAACACCGGCCGCCCGGCGTCGAGCGGCGATTGCGCCATCAGCCGGGCGATGCCCGTCCCCTTGCTGTTGCCCGAACTGCGAAGCTCGACCATCATCTTGCCGTGCTGGACCGCAAGGCCGAAGGCGCGTCCCAGGCGCTCGGCCAGAGCTTTCGCGTCGACCTCATACTCGGGCGCGATGCGATAGTGCAGGCCGACCCCCAGCGTCTTGATCTCGACGATCATGCCCGGCTTTTCCTCGGCAAAGGCGCGGAAGCTCGCCGTCACTTCGTCAAGCGCCACGGGGCGTTCGGGGCGTTCGGTGACGCCGCCCATGCGCAGTTCCGCGCCGTGGCTGCCGCACAAGGCGAGGTCGTCCGCGATCGGGCCGAGCAGTTCCTCGATCTGCGCGAGCGAGCGGCCGGTGACGATCGCGAGGCGTCCCGACAGCGTATCGAGCAGCCGTTCGAGCAGCCGTGTCAGCGGCGGATCGACGACGACGGCATCGGGCCGGTCATAGAGGCCGATCAGCGTGCCGTCGAAGTCGAGCAGCAGGCTCGCGTCGCGAAGCATGGCTGCGGTGGGTTCCGGCAGGGATCGCCCGGTGACGGTGGTGATGGTCGCCTCCTGAAAAAAGCCAATCAGATCAAAAAGTCGCGCGCGCTGTCTGCCCGACCGCCCGGAGAGGGTCAACGTCGCGGCGTGTCATGACGCGGCACCCGGCACCGCGTCGGGCGCGGCGGCAGGCGGACGCCGGTCGCGCGGCGGGGCCGGCGGCTCCGGGGGAGCGAAGCTGATGACGATGTCGCCCTCGACGACCTGCACCTGATGTGTATCGACGCTGAAGCGAAGGACGCCCTCGGTGTCGAGGACCGCCACCATTTCGATGCCGTCGGTCAGCCGCTTGGCAAATTCCGCGAACGGATATTTCTCGGTGATCCGCGTCTGCCGGAACTCCCAGCCGCGCGCGATCAGCGCCTGCAGCTCCTCCACCGTGCGATCGCTGCGAAGGAGGGTGCGGCCGCGCGTCGGCGTCTTCAGCGAGCGCTGGCCCTGCGCGGGTTCGGGGGCGGTCTGGGTCAGCCGCTCGAAGCCCATTTCGGGGCCAAGGTCGGCGCAGACGAGGGCGTTGTAGGCGTCGTTCTCCGTCGCGGCGAGCAGTTGCTGATAGCGCTTCAGGTCAAGCTCGTGCTGGTTGACCTCATTCAATATGTCGCCCCGATAGATGTCGAGGTCGCGCTGGCGCGCCGCACGCAGCGCATAGGTGGAGCTGTCGGCGATCGTCACCGGCACGCCAAGGCCCTTCAGATGCTCGCCCAGCGCGATCGTCCAGTCGTTGGCGCCGACCAGCAGCACCGCTTGGCCGCCCTTGCGCATGATCCCCAGCCGCTCGGCCAGCCGGCGCGCGGTGAAGCCATGGGCGAGGATGGTGGCGATCACCACGCCGAACGACAGCGGCACCAGCGTCTCCCCGTCGGGGACGCCCTGCTCGACCAGCCGCATGGCAAACAGCCCGCTGATCGTCACCGCGACGATGCCGCGCGGCGCGATCCACGCGATGAACAGCCGCTCGCGCCAGGGCATGCTCGAAAAGAGCAGGCTGACGAGGACCGTGGCGGGGCGGACAACGAACAGCAGCAGGAGGAGGAACAGGAGGAAGCGCAAGCGAAAGGCGGACAGCACTTCCCAGTCGAGCGTCGCCGACAGGATGATGAACACCCCTGAGATGAGGATGACCGCCAGATCCTCCTTGAACCGCCGCAGCACGCGGCTCGAATGAAGCGGGCGATTGGCCATGACGATGCCCATCACCGTCACGGTGACGAGGCCGGTTTCGTGCATGATGAGGTCGGCCACCACAAAGCCCGCCAGCACCGTGACGAGCAGCACCGGCGCCTTCAGATATTCCGGGACCAGCCCGCGCGGGAAGATGTGGGTGATCCACCAGCCGAGCCCGAAGCCCAGGCCGCCGGCGATCAGCGTGGCCAGCACGATCTCCGCCACCACGGCATCGACGCCGCGCCCGCTGCCCTCGAATGCGATCCAGCTGAAGATCGCGACCGCCAGCAGTGCGCCGATGGGATCGTTGACGATGCCCTCCCAGCGCAGCGTGTCGGCCACTCGCTGCGGCAGCGGCAGGCTGCGCAGCATCGGGCCGATGACGGTGGGGCCGGTGACGACCAGGATGCCGCCGAACAGCAGCGCCACTTCCCACGAGATTCCTGCGCCATAATAAGCGGCGAGCGCACCGAGGACCCAGCCGACGGGAATGCCCACCAGCACCAGCCGCAGCACGGCGGATCCCGCCTCGCGCAGATCGCGGAAATTCAGGCTGAGCCCGCCCTCGAACAGGATGATGGCGACCGCCAGCTTGATGATCGGTTCCTGAAGCTCCCCGAAATCGCGTTCGGGAACGATCAGCCCCAGCACCGGACCGGCAACTATCCCTGCGGCCAGCATCAGCGCGATCGCCGGACGGCCAGTGCGCCACGCCACCCATTGGGCGGCGATGCCGATCACGCCGATGAGCGCGAACTTGACGAGCAGCGAGTCGATCATCGTCCCCCATGAGCAGCGGCGGCGGATATGCGCGGCCTCGACCGCGACAACGTGCGATGGCCATTATGGGTCCGTAAGGATTGCGATGGGGTCCGGTCTTTGCAGCGGCGACGTTGCACCCTATCGCTGTGGCGATGATGCTGATCGACGCAACAGAGCCCGCGCCCGTCGCGATCACCAATCCGTCAGGCGCATCGCGGTTCCTGCTGATTGCCGACCATGCCGGCAACCGGGTGCCGCGATCGCTGCATGACCTGGGCCTGCCCCCTGCGGAGCTGTCGCGCCACATCGGGATCGACATTGGCGTGTCGGGGCTCGGCGCCATGCTCAGCGAGGCGCTTGACGCTCCCTTCGTCGAGCAGGTCTATTCACGCCTCGTCATCGACTGCAATCGCGATCCCGACCGCGCCGATGCGATTGTGGAGGCCAGCGACGGCACCGTCATCCCCGGCAACGCGGCGCTGTCGACGCAGGACCGGCAGGCGCGCGTCGCGGAGGTCCACGCGCCCTATCAGGACGCTATTGCCCGCATCCTGGCCGACCGGGACATCGGCGGACGACCGGCGATCCTGGTGGCGCTTCACAGCTTCACGCCGGTCATGGCGGGGGTGGCACGGCGATGGCATTGCGGGGTGCTTTACGATGGCGGCGACACGCGGCTGGCGCTCGCCGCGCTGGAGCGTTTGCGCGCGGAGCGGTCGCTGGTCGTCGGCGACAACGAACCCTATGCGATGCAGGGCACCGACCATACGGTCCCGCGCCACGCCTATGCCGCGCGCCGCCCCTATGTGGAGTTCGAGGTGCGGCAGGACCTGATCGCGGACGCGGGTGGACAGGCCGACTATTGCGGCATCATCGCGGCCGTCCTGACCGACGCGCTGCGCGACTTCGAAAACGGTTCCCAACCCCACGGCTGACCGCCGCTCGCGGCGCGATGATCCCGCATTGGCACGTCATTTTTCTGCAATTTTTTTGTCACTCGTTTGACGCATTTATGAGACGGAAGGTTCACAACCGCCGCCTAGTCCCCGCGCAACCATTAACGAATCTTAACGGATCATGTCCGCGCATCCGGACCGCCCGCATGTTGCTGGCCGGCCTCCGGGGCATCGAGAGGGAGACTCCGGGTGACCATTGACCTGTCCACTTACGTCCGCGTTGGCCGCTACGACCTGCCGGAGCCGACCCGCACGACCGCGCCCGCAGGCAATCTCCTCGGCCAGGAAGCGTCGGGCGTCGCCTATAACTGGGACACCGATACGCTGTTCATCATCGGCGACGGCGGACTGTCGATCACCGAGGTCAGCAAGACCGGCGAGCTCGTCAGCACCATGACCCTCGCGGCGGGCAGCAGCCCGCAGGGCACCGCCTTCTACGATCCGGAAGGCATCACCTATGTCGGTAACGGCCAGTTCGTCTTCACCGAGGAACGCGACCGCAACGCCGTGCTCATCACCTATGAGGCGGGCGTCACCAAGGGCCGCGCGGACGCGCAGATTGTCGATCTCGGCACCTTCGTCCCCAATATCGGCCTTGAGGGGCTGAGCTACGACCCGCTCACCAACGGCTTTGTCTTCGTCAAGGAAGCCAATCCGATCGGCGTGTTCCAGACCACGATCGACTTCGCCGCCGGCACCGCCAGCAACGGCTCGGCCACCACGGTCAACTCGGTCGATCTGTTCGACCCCGCGCTGCTCGGCATGAGCGATGTCGCCGACGTGTTCGCGCTGTCGAACCTGCCGTCGCTCGATGGAACCGACGAGGAAGGCAATCTCCTCATCCTCAGCCAGGAGGAAGGCCGCATCGTCGAGGTCGATCGCGACGGCAACATCCTGGGCGAACTGGTCATTCAGACCGACGCCGGCAACCCGCTGGGCGTCGCCGACCAGCAGCATGAAGGCATCACCGTCGATCGCGACGGCTTCATCTACGTCGTCAACGAGAATGGCGGCGGCGACTCCGACCATCCGCAGATCTGGGTCTATGCGCCGGCGAGCTTTGTCAACGCCGCGCCCACCGCTCTCACCCTCGGCAACGCGCTGAACATGATCGAGGAGAACACGGGCACCGCCACGCGCGTCAAGATCGCCGACGTGCTCGTCACCGACGACGGCATCGGCGTCAATGCGCTCAGCCTGTCGGGTGCCGACGCGGCCTTCTTCGAGGTCGACTCCACGGGCCTCTATCTCAAGGCCGGCACCGTTCTCGATTTCGAGAGCAAGTCGAGCTACGCCGTCACCGTCTCGGTCGATGACACCAACGTCGGCGCCACGCCCGACGCCAGCGCCGACCATGTGCTCGAACTGATCGACATCGTCAACGAAACGGCGGCGCCGACGCTGTTCATCTCCGAAGTCGCGCCCTGGTCGAGCGGCAACAGCCCGATCAGCTTCGACTGGTTCGAGGTCACCAACAACGGTGCGGCCGCGGTCGACATCACCGGCTGGCGCATGGACGACGATTCGGCGGCGTTCAGCAACGCGCGCGCGCTGACCGGCATCACCAGCATCGGCGCGGGTGAATCGGTCATCTTCTTCGAGAGCAGCAATCTCGACGCGGCCAAGACGGCCTTCATCGCCAACTGGTTCGGCGGCGTTGCCCCGGTGGGCCTGCAGTTCGGCGCCTATACCGGCTCAGGCGTCGGCCTCAGCTCCAGCGGTGACGCGGTCAACCTGTTCAACGGGCTTGGCGAGCTGCAGGCGAGCGTCAGCTTCGGCGTGTCGCCGTCGGCCAGCCCCTTCGCCACCTTCAACAATGCCGGCGCGCTCGACAGCGCGACCGTGACCACGGCGAGCGAAGTCGGCACCAACGGCGCCTTCTCCGTCACCAACAGCACCCTCAGCGGTGCCGTCGTCACCGAAATCGGATCGCCCGGCACGGTCGGCAAGCTGTTCATCTCCGAAGTCGCACCCTGGTCGAGCGGCGACAGCCCGGTCGAGGCCGACTGGTTCGAAGTCACCAACACCACCGGCCTGGCGATCGATATCACCGGCTGGAAGGTCGATGACAACAGCCAGTCGCCCGTCGCGGCGGTCGCGCTCAATGGCGTCAACGAGATCAAGGCCGGTGAATCGGTCATCTTCGTCAACGGCGGCGCGGCCGAGGTTCAGGCGTTCGTGAACAACTGGTTCGGCGGCACGCTGCCCAGCGGGCTGCAGATCGGCACCTATGACGGATCGGGAATCGGCCTGTCGACCGGCGGCGATGCGGTCAATCTGTACAACAGCGCGAACCAGCTCAAGGCCAGCGTCTTCTTCGGTTCGTCCACGACCCCGCCGGCACTCGCCACCTTCGACAATTCGCAGGGCCTCAACAATGCCGGCGTGACCCAGCTCAGCAGCCCGGGCACCAATGGCGCCTATCAGGTCGCCAACGGCCTCGGCTCGACCGAGACCGGGTCGCCGGGCACGATCAAGACGGTCATCGACACGTCGAACCTCGCGCCGACCGCCGTCAACCTCCTCAACACGGTTGCCGCGATTGACGAGAACACGGCGACGCTGACCCGCATCAAGGTCGCCGACGTCGCGGTGACCGACGATGGCAAGGGCAGCAACGCGCTCGGCCTGACCGGTGCCGATGCCGCCTTCTTCGAGGTCGATACGACCGGCCTTTACCTGAAGCCGGGCACGATCCTCGATTTCGAGACCAAGACGAGCTACGCCGTCACCGTCACCGTCGATGATCCGACGATCGGTGCCACGCCCGATGCCACGACCGACTATGTCCTGTCGGTCAACGACATCGCGGTCGAAGGCAGCGGCCCCGCGATCCGCATCACCGAAGTGGCCCCCTGGTCGAGCGGCGACAGCCCGGTCGATTTCGACTGGTTCGAAATCACCAACGTCTCCGACGCGGCGGTGAACATCGGCGGCTGGCGCGTCGATGACGACTCGAACAGCTTCGGTTCTTCGGTTGCGCTCAACGGCGTCACCAGCATCGCGGCGGGCGAGAGCGTCGTCTTCCTCAACAGCACTTCGGCGGGCGCGGTGCAGGCGTTCGTCGATAACTGGTTCGGCGGCGTGGCTCCGGCGGGCGTCAAGTTCGGCACCTACAGCGGATCGGGCATCGGTCTGTCGACCGGCGGCGACGCGGTGAACCTGTTCGACGCCAGCGGCACGGTGATGGCCAATGTGACCTTCGGCGCGTCGACTACCCCGCCCGCGCTCGCGACCTTCGACAATGCGGAGGGGCTGAACAATGTGCTGCTGACCAACCTGGCGGTAGCGGGCACCAACGGTGCCTTCACCATCGCCAATTCGGAAGGGAACAGCGAAACCGGTTCGCCCGGCACCGTCACCGCGCCGCTGCCGGTCGTCGCCGGCACCGCGAAGGCCGATGTGCTGGCCGGCGACGAGGATGCCGAGGTTCTGGACGGCGGTGCCGGTCGCGATACGCTGTCGGGCAATGGCGGCAACGACGTGCTGATCGGCGGTCGCGGTCCCGATGTGCTGACGGGCGGCGAGGGCAATGACCGCTTCGTGTTCCGCTCGCTCGACGAGATGGGCAATGCGGCGGTGAAGGCGGACCTCATCACCGACTTCGGCCTGGGCAGTGACGTGATCGACCTGTCGGCGATCGACGCGGTCGTCGGCGGCGCTGACAGCGCCTTCACCTTCCTGGGTGATGGTCGCTATTCGGGTGCGGCGGGTGAGCTGCGCTATTTCAACCTGGGCGCCGACAGCTTCGTCGCGGGTGACGTCGATGGCGACGGCCGCAGCGACTTCCTGATCAAGGTCGAGAACGTCCTGAGCTTCACGGCGGACGACTTCATCCTCTGATCCGCTGAACCCGCAGCAAGCCGAAGGCCGTCCCGCAAGGGGCGGCCTTTTGCTTTTTGTTCAGTGGCTTGCCTTTCCGCATCCCGCAGCTGCTCCTTTGCGGGACATGTCACAAAACCGCTACATTTTGGTCATGTGGATGCCTTGCGACTGAGACGTAAGCTTCATGGTCACCCCCTAGGGCTTCGCGTGGTTAACGATTCTTAACGACGCGTTCGCGTGCCCCCTTTCGCGTGCGCCGTACCCCCCCCGCCCGATCCCCGGTCGGCAGGAAGACATGAGAGGAACAGTGCCATGGTCAGCATGCCGTTCATCAACGAGTTCCATTATGACAATTCAGGAGGCGATGTCGGCGAGTTCGTCGAGATCGTCGGGCCGGCGGGTTTCGACATCACGGGCTGGTCGCTCGTTCTCTACAACGGCAACGGCGGTGCCGCCTATACCACGACAACGCTGGGCGGCTTCATCGACGATGCAGGCAGCGGCATCGGCTTTGTCACCCTCAACTATCCGGCGAACGGCATCCAGAACGGCGCGCCCGACGCGCTCGCACTGGTCGATGACAGCGGCACGGTGGTCCAGTTCCTCAGCTACGAAGGCAGCTTCACTGCCGTCGGCGGCGCTGCGGGCGGCATGACCAGCGTCGATATCGGCGTCAGCGAGGACGGCTCGCAGGCTGGCACCTCGGTCGGGCTGACCGGCAGCGGCAGCGACTATGCCGACTTCACCTGGTCGCTGATCAGCGACGACACGCCGGGCGCGGCCAACTCGGGCCAGAGCTTCGCCGCCGCGTTCGAGCCGCCCTTCATCAACGAATTCCACTATGACAATGAAGGCGCCGACGCCGGCGAGTTCGTCGAGGTCGCGGGGCAGGCGGGCACCGACCTGACCGGCTATTCGCTCGTCCTCTACAACGGCAGTGGCGGCACGGCGTACAGCACGCTCAACCTGTCGGGCGTCATTGGCAACCAGGACAATGGCTATGGCACGGCCAGCTTCCTGATCACCGGCATCCAGAACGGCTCGCCCGACGGCATCGCGCTGGTCGGTCCAGACGGCCTGATCGAGTTCCTGAGCTATGAAGGCAGCTTCACCGCCGTCGGCGGCGCCGCGGACGGCGTGACCAGCACCGACATCGGCGTCGCGCAGGCTGGCAGCGCGCCGGTCGGGTCCTCGCTGTCGCTCACCGGCACCGGCACCTCGCCGGATGACTTCGAGTGGACGTTCGTCACCAACGACACGCCGGGCACCGTGAACGACGGGCAGAGCTTCGGCGGCGCGCCGACGCCGACCTTCGTGATCAACGACGTCAGCAAGGTCGAGGGCAATTCGGGAACCACCGACTTCACCTTCACCGTGACCCGCAGCGACAGCAGCGGCGCGGCGAGCGTCGATTTCGCCACCGCCAACGGCACCGCGACCGCCGGCAGCGACTATGTCGCGACGTCGGGCACGCTGACCTTTGCCGACGGCGAGGACAGCAAGACCGTGACCGTCACGGTCAACGGTGACACCGATACCGAAGCGACCGAGGCCTTCACCGTCGAGCTGTCGAACGCGGTCGGCGCGGTCATCGAGGACGCGACCGGCACCGGCACCATCGTCAATGACGAAGTGGCCGTCACCCGCATCCACGACATCCAGGGTGCGCAGCACACGTCGCCGCTGGTCGGCCAGAGCGTGACGGTGCAGGCGATCGTCACGGCCGTCGGTTCGAACGGCTTCTATCTCCAGGAAGCCGACGCCAACGCCGACGCCAGCATCGCGACGTCGGAAGCGATCTTCGTCTTCACCAGTGGCGCGCCCAACGCGATGGTCGCTGTCGGCAATGAAATCCGGCTGACCGGCACCGTCACCGAGTTCTTCCCCGGCGGTGCATCGACCGGCAACCTGTCCACGACCGAGCTGACGAGCACGAACGGCTATGCCCTCATCAGCACCGGCAACCCGCTCCCCACCGCGACGCTGATCGGCGCCGGCGGCCGCGTGCTGCCGACCGAGGTGATCGAGGACGACGCGCCGTACAGCGGCACCGACACGTCGAACTTCGACGCGGTCAACGACGGCATGGACTTCTACGAGAGCCTGGAAGGCATGCTCGTCACCGTCAACGATCCGATGGCGGTCGCCGGCACCAACCAGTTCGGCGAAATCTACACCGTGGCCGATGCGGGCGCGGGAGCGACCGGCCTGTCGGACCGCAACACCATCGTCATCGACGAAGCCGCGACCGGCGGCCTCAATGTCACCAACTCCGGCCCCGATTCGGACTTCAACCCGGAGCGGATCCAGTTCGATGCCGATCCCACCATCACGGGCGCGGCACTGCCTTCGGTCAATGCGGGCGCGATCCTGAACGACGTTACCGGCGTCCTCGACTATGACTTCGGCAATTTCCAGATCATCCCGACCGCGCCGGTCACGGTCCAGACCGCATCGACGCTGGCGAAGGAAGTCACCAGCATCACGGGTGACAGCGATACGCTGACCGTCGCCAGCTACAATGTCCTCAACCTCGACATCAACGAAAGTCCGTCCGAGACGCAGGCCGATCAGGACATCGCCAACGGCCGCTTTGCCGCCATCGCGCAGCAGATCGTCGCCAATCTCGGCTCGCCCGACATCATCGGTCTTCAGGAAGTCCAGGACAATTCGGGTGGTGCGAACGACGGCATCGTCGCCGCAGATCAGGTGCTCCAGGCGCTGGTCGATGCGATCGTCGCGGCGGGCGGCCCGCAGTACACGTTCATCGACAACAGCTTCATCAGCAACAACACGGGCGGTGGCCAGCCGGGCGCGAACATCCGCAACGCCTTCCTGTTCAATGACGACCGTGTCGATCTGGTCGCCGGGTCGGTGATGACCACGCCCGATGCCGCGACCGACTTCGCCGGATCGCGCCTGCCGCTGGTCGCGACCTTCACCTTCAACGGCGAGGACGTGACCGTCGTCAACAACCACTTCAGCTCGAAGGGCGGATCGACCCCGCTCTATGGCACGACGCAGCTTTCGCTCAACGGAAGCGCCGACGAGCGGCTGGTGCAGGCGCAGAATGTCGCCGACTTCGTCACCAGCCTGGGCAGCGACGCGAAGGTCGTCGTCCTCGGCGACCTCAACGAATTCTCCGAAGAGGAATCGCTGAAGCCGCTCACCGACGCCGGGCTGATCGACCTCGACGCCACGCTGCCGGAGAATGAGCAGTACAGCTACGTCTTCGACGGCAACGCCCAGACGCTCGATCACATCATGATCAGCGGCAATCTGGAAGCCACGACGCAGTTCGACATTGTCCACGTCAACCCCGAATTCGCCTTCACCCCGGCGACCGCTTCGGATCACGACCCGTCGATCATCGGTATCGACATTCAGGAGGAAAGCACCGTGTTCACACTTCAGCTTCTGCACTTCGCCGACGGCGAGGCGGGCCTTCTGGCTCCCCAGACCGCTCCTTACATGGCCGCGCTGGCCGACGCGTTCGAGGATGATTTCGCCAACTCGATCACGCTCGCCGGCGGCGACAACTTCATCCCCGGCCCGTTCTTCGCGGCCGGCGCCGACCCGTCGATCACCAGCGTGATCCCTGGCGGCGCGGTTCAGGGCCGTCCCGACATCGCGATCCACAACGCGATCGGCGTGCAGGCCTCGACGATCGGCAACCATGAATTCGACTTCGGCAGCCAGGGCTTCCGCGACGCATTCGGCGCGCAGGGCGCCTGGGTCGGCGCGCAGTTCCCCTATCTCTCGTCGAACCTCGACTTCTCGGGCGATGCGGTGCTGAACCCGGTCTACGTCAACACCTTCGGCACGCCCGGCCTCGAGGAAGCCTCGGCCAACAAGGGCAAGATCGTGCCGTCGGCGGTCATCACCGAAAATGGCGAGAAGATCGGCATCGTCGGCATCACCACCCAGCTGATCGAGCAAATCAGCTCGCCCACCGGCACCGAGGTCAAGGGCTTCCCCACCGGCCCCGGCGCGAACGGCGAGTTCGACAACATGGCGCTGCTCGCCAGCCAGGTGCAGCCCTATATCGACGATCTGATCGCGCAGGGCGTGAACAAGATCATCCTGATGTCGCACCTGCAGCTCATCAACAATGAAAAGACGCTGGCTCCGCTGCTGAACGGCGTCGACATCATTCTCGCCGCCGGTTCGAACACCCGCCTCGGCGATGCCGATGACCAGGCGGTCGCCTTCCCCGGCCACGCCGCCGACTTCGCCGACACCTACCCGATCGTCACGGCGGGCAGCGACGGCAAGACGACGGTCATCGTCAACACCGACAATGAATATACCTATCTCGGCCGCCTCGTCGTCGACTTCGACGAAAACGGCGAGATCATCACCGACAGCCTGACCGCCAATGTCGCGATCAACGGCGCCTATGCCGCGACCGAGGAAAATGTGGCCGAGGCGTGGGGCGACAATGACGGCGACCTGACCGACACCGCCTTCGCCGAAGGCACGCGCGGCGAGACCGTCCAGGACATCACCGACGCAGTTAACGCGGTGATCACCGCGAAGACCGGCAACGTCTACGGCTATTCGGACGTCTATCTCGAAGGCGCGCGCGCCAAGGTCCGCAACGAGGAAACGAACCTCGGCGACGTGTCGGCAGACGCCAATGCCGACGCCGCGCGCGACGCGCTGGGCCTCACCGCCTCGAACGCGATCGTCTCGCTCAAGAATGGCGGTGGCATCCGTTCGCAGATCGGCACGGTGTCCGCGCCGAAGGCCGACGGCACCGTCGACTTCCTGCCCAATGCCGGCGGCGTGGTCAGCCAGCTCGACGTCGAGAACGCGCTGCGCTTCAACAACGCGCTGATGGTGTTCGAGACCACCGCGCAGGGTCTGCTCAACATCCTGAACAACCCGGCCGGCCTGTCGCCCAACAACGGCGGCTTCATCCAGATCGGCGGCATCCAGTTCAGCTATGATCCCGACCTGCCGGCCGGCAGCCGGGTGCGCGATATCGTTCTGGTCAACGAACTGGGCGAGAAGGTTGCGATCATTGCCAATGACGGCCAGGTGGTCGCCGGTGCACCCGCCAGCATCACGATGGTGACGCTGAACTTCACCGCCAATGGCGGCGACGGCTTCCAGGTCAAGGCGAACGGCGAAAACTTCCGTTACCTGCTCGCCGACGGCACCGTGTCGGGCGCGGTCGACGAAAGCCTCGACTTCACCGCCGCGACCACCATCAACACCCATGCCGGTTCGGCCGCCAACCTGCTGACCGAACAGAAGGCGTTCGAGGATTATTTCCGCGAAAACTTCTCGACGCCCGAGGACGCGTTCGACATCGCCGAGACCGACCAGACCGGCGACCTGCGCATCCAGAACCAGAATGTCCGCGACGACACCGTTCTCGACGGCGAGGCGCAGACCGGCAACAAGGGCCAGAACGCCCTGATCGGCGACGCCTTCGGCAACCTGCTCGACGGCGGTGAAGGCCGCGATACGCTGGTCGGCAACGATGGCGACGACACGCTGGTCGGCGGTCGCGGCATCGACGTGCTGGTCGGTGGCAACGGCAACGATGCGTTCGTGTTCCGCGCTCTCGACGAAATGGGCAACTCGGGCGCCAAGGCCGACATCATCGCGGACTTCGGTCTGGGCAGCGACGTGATCGACCTGTCGGGCATCGACGCGATCGCCGGCGGCGCGGACGACGCCTTCGTCTTCCTGGGCGACGGCCGCTACACCGGCACGGCGGGCGAGCTGCGTTACATCACCCAGGGCGCCGACAGCTTCGTCGCGGGCGACGTCGATGGCGACGGCCGCAGCGACTTCCTGATCAAGGTCGAGAACGTCCTGAGCTTCGCGGCGGACGACTTCATCCTCTGATCCTTCACCCGATCCCGGACAGAGGAGGGGGCGCTTCGCATTGCGAGGCGCCCCTTTTCGCATAATGGCGCTTCCTTAACGGTTGCGCGCTAGGAAAGCGGCATCATGCCGCGCGCGCACGATTCCAGTCTCCGGTCATGCCCCCGGTCCGCCGTCAGCCATGGCGTCGGCCTTGCCGGTCTCGCCGGCCTCGCGCTGTGGGTCGCGGTCGCGTGGGCCTATGGCATGGACGGGCCCTATGCAGGGCTGACCGCGATCCTGGCCTGCGGGCTGCCCATGCTGCTCTGGTCGCTGCTCGTCGATCGCGTTCACCGGCGGCCGAGCACCGGCCTCGACTGGACCCGGCCCCGTCCGCTGGCGGAGACGCTGCCGGTCAGCCGCGTCAAGCTGCTGGGCCTGTGGGCCACCTGGGCCCTGATCGCGCTCTGCTACATGACGGCGGGCTGGTACTGGGTCGGCGAATATCCCTTCGTCATGGGCCTGTTCGCCTGGGCGGCCCCGACGCTTGTCCTGCTGTCCATCCCCTATGTGCTGTGGCTCGACCGTTTCATGGTCGAACCGCGCGACGGCGCCTATGCCTTTGGTCAGTGGCTGATCGGCGGCGCTGCCGGACACCCGGAGCCGGGCGAGGTCGCCGCGCACTTGCGCGCCTGGGCGGTCAAGGCCTTCTTCCTTGCCTTCATGCTGTCGGTGGTGCCGGGCAATTTCGCCGAGATGATCCACTGGCGCGGGCAGGATCTTCTCACCTCGCCCGTCAAGCTGGCGAGCTTCCTCATCGCGCTGATGTTCACTGTCGATGTGGCATTCGCGACCGTGGGCTATATGCTCACGTGCCGACCGCTCGACGCGCATATCCGCACCGCCAATCCCTATCTCGGCGGCTGGGTCGCGGCGCTGATCTGTTATCCGCCCTTCGTTCTGATGGGGCCGGGCGGGCCGCTGTTCTACCAGACCGACACGCGCGACTGGGCGTTCTGGCTGGCCGACTATCCCGCGCTGCTTTGGATATGGGGCGCGGCGCTGGTCGTGCTGACCGCGATCTACGCCTGGGCGACGGTGGCGTTCGGGCTTCGCTTTTCCAACCTCACCCATCGCGGCATCATCACGCACGGCCCCTACCGGCTGAGCCGTCATCCCGCCTATTTGTCGAAGAACGCCTTCTGGTGGCTCTCGACGCTGCCCTTCCTCGTCGTCACTGACGACATGACCACGGCGCTTCGCAACACGCTGCTGCTCGCGGCGGTGAGCGGCGTCTATTACTGGCGCGCGCTGACCGAGGAAAAGCATCTCGCCGCCGACCCCGCCTACCGCGCCTATGCCGACTGGATGGACCGCCACGGCCCGCTGAGTCGCGTCATGCCGGCGACCTTGAAGGGTTCGTCGATCAACGGAGACATTCTCCGGGCGAAATGATTCCCGGCCGGTGCCGCAGCGCGGGTTTCTTGTTAGGCCTGTCACACACAAGAACATGTTCGGGTCGTAACGAGCAGGCGGCGGGACATCCCGCCTTACGAGGGGAGATCATCATGACATTGGACATCACTTCTTCACGCCGTTCCGTGCTGGGCCTGGGCGGCGCCATGCTGTCGGCTGCCGCGGTTGCGGTGCTCGCCGACACGCCGGCCGCCATCGCCGCGTCGCATGGCGGTCACGCCACCGACGGCGACGTCGCCATCCTGAACGTCGCGCTTGGCCTGGAGCATGAGGCGATCGCCGCCTACAGCATCGGCGCGGGCAGCGGCCTGCTGTCGCCCGAGGTGACGAGCCTCGCGGTCGTGTTCCAGTCGCACCACAAGGAGCATCGCGACGCTCTCGCCGCGACCATCACCAAGATGGGCGGCACACCGGTCGCGGCGATGACCGACGCCGACTATGCCAAGAAGCTGGACGTCGCCAACACGGTCAAGAGCGCGACCGACGTTCTGAAGCTGGCACAGAAGCTCGAGAAGGGTGCGGCGAATGCCTATATCGGCGTGATCCCGTCGCTCGGCTCGCACGATCTCGCCAAGGTCGCGGCCCAGCTCGCCGCGGACGAGACGAGCCACTGGACGCTGCTGACCAGCGCGCTGCAGGACAGCTATCCGCCCAAGGCGTTCATCTTCGGCTGACGATGAGAGACGGGTGGCGCGCGTGCGCCACCCGTTGCTTTCGGGAGAGACGCATATGACCAGATGCGTGTTCGCGGCGGCGCTGATGGCGGCCGCACTTGGCACCGCGCCGCTGCACGCTGCCGGCGATCCGGTGCGCGGCAAGGATGTGTACGAAAGCTATTGCGGCGCGTGCCATTCGATCGACGCCGACCGCGTCGGCCCCGCGCATCGCGGCGTGTTCGGCCGAAAGCCGGGGAAGGCGCCCGGTTTTGGCTATTCCCCGGCGCTGAAGGCGGCGCGCTTTACCTGGAACGAGCAGACGCTGGACCAGTGGTTGCAAGGCCCTGCAAAGCTGGTGCCGGGCAGCAGGATGGGCTTCACCCTCTCCGACCCGCAGAAGCGCGCGGACGTCATCGCCTATCTCAGGACGCAGGGTACCGCGAAGGCGAAGTAACGCCGCCTCTTGCGTCCGCCCGCGTCGCGCGCCACCTCTGGCGGCGATGGAAGACCTTTTCGCCGCCGCCGCAAGCGCGCCCGGTGCAGACAGCGCCGATCGCGCAGACGCACCGCTCGCGGACCGGCTGCGCCCGCAAACCCTCGCCGATGTGGTGGGGCAGGAGCATCTGACCGGGCCTGAGGGCGCGATCGGCCGGATGGTCGCCGCCGGCCGCCTGTCGTCGATGATCCTGTGGGGACCGCCGGGCACGGGCAAGACCACGATTGCGCGGTTGCTCGCCGACGCGGTGGGCCTGCGCTTCGAGGCGATTTCGGCGGTCTTCTCGGGCGTCGCCGACCTCAAGAAAGCCTTTCAGGCCGCGCGCGAGCATGCGCGGGCGGGCCGGCGCACATTGCTGTTCGTGGACGAGATCCACCGCTTCAACCGCGCGCAGCAGGACGGGTTTCTCCCTTATGTGGAGGACGGCACCGTGACGCTGGTGGGCGCGACGACCGAAAATCCCAGCTTCGCGCTCAATGCCGCCTTGCTGAGCCGTGCGCAGGTGCTGATCCTCAACCGGCTCGACGGCGCGGCATTGGGCGCGCTGATCGGGCGGGCGGAGGCGCTGACGGGGCGGGCGCTGCCGCTGACCGATGACGCGCGCGATGCGCTGGTCGCCAGTGCCGACGGCGACGGTCGCTTCCTTCTCAACCAGGTGGAGACGCTCTGGTCGGTCGCGGGGATCGACGAGCGGCTGGACCCCGCGGGGCTGGCCGCGCTGCTCCATCGCCGCGTCGCCGTCTATGACAAGGATCGCGACGGTCACTACAACCTCATCTCCGCGCTCCACAAATCGCTGCGCGGATCGGACCCGCAGGCCGCGCTTTACTATCTCGCGCGGATGCTGACGGCGGGGGAGGAGCCGCTGTACCTGCTGCGGCGGCTCGTCCGCTTCGCCAGCGAGGATGTCGGGCTGGCCGACCCGCAGGCGCTCGTCCAGTGTCTCGCCGCGAAGGACGCCTATGACTTCCTCGGCTCGCCCGAGGGCGAGTTGGCGATCGCTCAGGCGTGCCTCTATCTCGCCACCGCGCCCAAATCGAACGCCGCCTA
>CAZJCT010000029.1:0-25665 GCA_964544675.1 uncultured Sphingobium sp. | reverse complement strand
TCTCGCTCAGCGGCCAGCCCTGGGTGTGGATCACGCGGCCCGGCACATGCTTGGCCGGGTCGATGTCCCACAGCTCCTTCATGCCGAGGCCATAGACCTGCGGCTCGCAATCGCGCTCGAGGTCGAAATCGGCCTTGAGCCGCCGCGTCAGGTGACCGCGCGCGCCCTCGGCGAAGAGCGTATACTTACCGTGAAGCTCCATGCCGGGCTGATAGTCGGCCTTGTGGCTGCCGTCGCGCGCCACGCCCATGTCGCCCGTCGCGACGCCGATGACCGCGCCCTGATCGCTGTAGAGGATCTCCGCCGCCGGAAAGCCGGGGAAGATCTCGACGCCCAGCGCCTCGGCCTGCCCCGCCAGCCAGCGGCACAGATTGCCGAGGCTGCCGGTGTAGTTGCCCTTGTTGCTGAACAGCGGCGGCATCAGCAGGTGCGGCAGATTATACTTGCCGGTGCCCGTCATCACCCAGTGGATGTTGTCGGTGACCGGCGTCTGCGCCATGGGGCAGTCCATGTCGCGCCATTCGGGGATCAGCTCGTCCAGTGCCTTCGGGTCGAAGGTCGCGCCCGAAAGAATGTGCGCCCCGATTTCCGATCCCTTTTCGAGGATGCAGACCGAGATGTCCGCATTCGCCTGTTTCAGCCGGATCGCCGCCGACAGCCCGGCAGGGCCGCCTCCGACGATGACGACGTCATAGGGCATGGACTCGCGCTCACTCATGCAGACCTCCGCTCGGCGGCCCCGAAGCGAGGGCAGCCTTGTGCTCTGACCAAATCAAGGTCATGCCGATGCGACACTATTGACGTCCGCGTCAACCTTTAGCCAACCACAGGCAAGATGGAATACGACCAGCACCGTCACGACGCGCAAGACATGGCACAGTCGCTGATCGACTGGTGGTCGCTCGCTGGCATCGACTCGGCCGTTGACGAGGTGCCGCGCGCATGGGGAAGGCCGGTAAGCGGCGGTGGCGAGCAGCCGGTGGTGCGGCCAGGCGATGGTATGAACGCAGCGGCAGGCGCGGCTTCCCCGCTGCCGCGCGACCAGCTCCAGCCCACCGCGTTCCGTTCGCAGCCGCCGCCGGCCGCGACTCTCGAGCAATATCTCGCCTGGCTCGCCGAGGATCCGGGACAGCCGGAAGCCTCCTTCGCCGCGCAAAGGATCGTGCCGCATGTGGTGGCGGACGCCGACGCCGTCCTGATCACCGACATGCCGTCGGCCGCCGACATGACGGCCGGCCGGCTGTTCTCGGGCGACGAAGGCGAACTGGCGCGCAACATGCTGCGAGCGATCGGCATCGACCCTCCGAGCTGTGGCATGGCCAGCCTGCTGCTCACGCGCCCACCGGGCGGTCTGGGGGACGATGCGCTGTGGCCCCAGGCCGCCGAACGGATGCGGCAACTGCTCGGCCTGGCCCGTCCTCGCCTGCTTTTGCTGTTCGGCGACAAGACAAAGCGTGCCCTTTGCGGGGCGACTCGCGGCGATTCCGTGGGTTCGGCGAGCATGGTTAACCTTGGCGATAGGGAAATTCGTGCTATTCCACTCCCCGCCGCATTCATCATGCTCCAGCAGCCTGAACGGAAAGCGGCAGCCTGGAAGGATTTGAGGCGCGCAGTCGGGCCGCGCTGACAGGATGGGCGGGGTGAGTTCGGGAATGCTACGTCGCGCGTTAGTCGCCATTGCGCTTTCGGCCGCTTCGGTCGCCGCTCCCGCTGCGCTGGCGAGCCCGTCCGCCGCGGCGATGGCCTTGCCCGACAGGGACGCCTATCGCGGCATCCTCGCGCGGCTCGATGCCTCCGACTGGGCGGGCGCAAAGGCCGCCATCCTGGCGCTCGACAGCAGCGATCCGATGCGGCCGCACATGCAGGCCGAGCTGTACCTTGCCAAGGATTCCCCGCGCGTCGAGCTGTTCGAGATCCTCGACCTGCTTCACAACGCGCCCTGGCTCGGCCGCGCGGAGCAATTGTCACGGCTGGCGCAGAAGCGCGGTGCCACGCTGCTGCCCGACGGACCGCCGGTTCGCCGGCTGCTGTGGACCGGCGGCGCGCCGCAGCGCACCTATCTCAAGCCGCTCAAGGGCGACCTGATTGCCGAAACCCTGGCGCCGCAGGTGAGCCAGTTTATCCGCGACGATCTGCCGGGCAACGCCGAGGCGCTGATCGCCGGGGCGACCGGCACGATCTCGCGCGAACCGTTGACCGAACTGCGCCAGCGCGTGGCCTGGTCCTATTATCTCACCGGCGACGACGCGAACGCCCGTCGTCTGGCGCAACTCGCCGCGCTGGAAGGCGCCGGACCCTATGTGGCGCCCGCGCAATGGGTGGCGGGTCTGGCGAGCTGGCGCGCGCGCGACTGGGCGGGCGCCGCTCGTAGCTTTGCCGCCGTTGGACGCGGGGCAGAGGATGCCGACCTGCGCAGCGCCGGCTATTTCTGGGCGGCGCGCGCGCATATGGCGGCGGGCGAGCCACAGAAGGTCACTGCGCTGCTACAAGCGGCCGCGCGCGAAGGCGACTGCCTCTACGGCCTTCTCGCGCGCGAAACGCTGGGCCAGGCGCTCCCGCTGCCCGGCACCGCCGCACGCGTGGCGAAACAGACGCTCGACGGCCTGTCGCAGGCGCCCAACGTCCGGGTCGCCGCCACCTTCGCCGCGCTCGGCCGCACCGATGCCGCCGATATCGCGCTGCGTCGCCAGGCCGAGCTGAGCGACGACAGCGACTATCCTGCCTTGGTGGATATCGCCGACACGCTCTCGCTTCCCGCCACCCAGCTCTGGCTCGCCCAGCGCAGCCCCAGCGGGCAGCGTGCCGACGGCATGGCGCTGTTTCCGATGCCGCGCTGGCAGCCGCGCGACGGCTGGCGTGTCGACAGCGCGCTGGTGTTTGCGCACACGCTGCAGGAATCGCGTTTCCGCCCCGATGTCGTCAGCCCCGCCGGCGCGCGCGGGCTGATGCAGCTCATGCCCGGAACCGCGCAGGACCTGGCGCGCGAACGTGGCGAAGTGCTGACCGACAGCCAGATCTACGACCCGGCCACCAACATCGAACTGGGCCAGCGCTATCTCGAAAAGCTCAGCCGCCTGCCCGCGACCGACGGCCTCCTGACCAAGGTGATCGCGGCCTATAATGCCGGCCCGACGCCGGTCGAGCGGTGGCGCGAGCAGGTGCGCGACGGTGGCGATCCGCTGCTGTTCATCGAATCGGTGCCCTATTACGAGACCCGCGCCTATCTGAACGCGGTGATGCGGAACTACTGGATGTACCAGCTCAAGGATCAGGGCCGGTCGGATGCCCTGACCTCTCTGGCGCAGGGCCTGTGGTCGCGTTTCCCCGGCAAGGGCGGCAGCATCGCGGTCCGGCTCGCGTCCGACGGTCCGGCGATCCATGCCGATTGACGAGAGCCGGGCTTTCCTGCCCGTCAACATCGCGCTGCTGACGGTGTCCGACACGCGCGGCCCCGAAGATGACCGTTCGGGCGACCTGCTGGCGGAGCGGATCGGGACGGCGGGCCACCGGCTCGTCGCGCGACGGATCGAGCGCGACGACGCCGAAGCGATCGTGGCGCGCCTGCATGCCTGGATCGAAGACCCGGAGGTCGATTGCATCATCACCACCGGCGGCACCGGAGTCACGGGACGCGACGTGACGCCCGAGGCGGTGGAGCGCGTTCAGGACAAGCCCATCCCCGGTTTCGGCGAGCTGTTCCGCTGGATCAGCTTCCAGTCGATCGGAACCTCCACCGTCCAGTCGCGCGCCTGCGCCTGCGTCGCACGCGGCACCTATATCTTCGCGCTTCCCGGATCGACCGGCGCGGTCAAGGACGGCTGGGACCAGATCCTCCTTTATCAGCTCGACAGCCGCCACCGGCCCTGCAACTTCGTCGAACTGATGCCGAGGCTTACCGAAGCTTAAGCCCGGGCAGCAGGACGATCGAATTAGGGCGCGGCGGCTCGCAGCCTTCCGGTTGACAAGTCGTTTGCGCAGGCGGAGAGATCAGCCCGCCGCCATGCGGCGTTGCAGCAAAGCCAGAGGACGCGACAGCGGTCATGATCATTTCTCGCAAGGTTGTTCCGAGCCTTCTCGCGCTGGCCACGGCCATTGCGGTGCCACAGGTGGCGGGCGCGGAAACGCTGGCCGAGGCGCTGGCCCGCGCCTATCGTAACAATCCCACGCTGTCGGCCGCGCGCGCCAATCAGCGCGCCATCGACGAGGAGGTGCCGATCGCCAAGGCGGACGGTCGCCCCGATGCGGGGATCGGCAGCACCTATACCGAAAATCTCGATCAGGCGGCGTCGCAGGCCGGAACGATCGACCGCAACCTGCGCAGCCAGGCGTCGATCAACGTGCCCATCTTCAGCGGCGGCACGGTCCGCAACTCGATCGCCGCCGCGCGGCTGCGGTCGGCGGCGGGGCGCAGCGACCTGCGTGCGGTCGAGGCCGACCTGTTCTCGAACGTGGTCGCCGCCTATCTCGACGTCATCCGCGACAGCGCCGTGGTTCAGCTCAACGAACAGAACGTCACCGCGCTCGACACCAATCTGCGTGCCACGCGGGACCGGTTCGAAGTCGGCGATCTGACGCGCACCGACGTTGCCCAGTCGGAAGCGCGGCTGGCGCTGGCGCGCGCCGATCTTGAGAACGCGCGCGCCCAGCTCATCGCGTCGAAGGAAAACTACACCGCACTGGTCGGCGTCCCGCCCGAAAACCTGGCCCCGCCGCCGCGGTTCGCAGGCCTGCCCGAATCGGTCGAGGTTGCGGTCAGCAGCGCGCTGCGCGACAATCCCGACATTGCCGCCGCGGCGCTGGCCAGCAATGCCGCACGCTACGATGTCCGCGCGACGGAGGGACTGATCGCACCGCGAATCTCCGCCTTCGCCAGCGGCGCCTATGACACCAATCTCGGGTCGGGCTCGGCGGCCGGCACGAGCTTTTCGGTCCGCAACGATTCGCACAGCGTCGCGGTCGGCGCCACCCTGACGCTGCCCCTTTACCAGGGCGGGCGCCCCGCCGCGCTCCAGCGCCAGGCGAGCGCGCGCGAGGCCAGCGCGATCGAGCGTTCGATCGCAACCGAACGTTCGGTGATCGCGCAGACCCGCGCGTCCTTCGCATCGTGGCGCGCCGCGCTCGGTACGATCCGGTCGACCCAGACCGCCGTCGAGGCGACGTCGCTGTCTCTGCAGGGGGTTCGCGCCGAGAACAGCGTCGGCACGCGGACGATCCTCGACATTCTGAACGCCGAACAGGAAGCGCTCAATGCCCGCGTCCAGAACGTCTCGGCACAGCGCAACGCCTATGTCGCGGCGTTCCGGCTGCTGGCGAACATGGGCCAGGCCGATGCCAGCGACCTGGGCATCGATCCGTCGATCCTGATCGACCCGGAAGCCAATTTCCGGCGCGTCCAGGGCAAGATCTGGGACTTCGATTTCGCGCCTGCGCCGCAGCCGGTCACCAGCAGCACGCGCGACACGCCGCCGCAGGACGCGTCCACCGACGACGTGGCCCCCTCGGCCATGACGATCGAGCCCTGATCGCCAGCCGCTCCTATCCCTTTTTGGTGACGCCCCCGCCGGTCATGCGCGTGGGGGCATATTCCTGATAGGAGTGGCCCAGGATGCCGATAGTGATGCCGGCACCGCGCAGCATGTGCACCATCGCGCGGCCGCCCCAATAAGGTGACACGAGAAGCGCGGGCGACATCGCCGCGCCAAGTCCCATGCGAATCACGCCGCGCGCGAGCAGCTTCACCCGCTCCGCTCGCGACCCCTCAAGCTTGCACGCGACCGCGAAGGTGTTGCCCAGGCGATACTGCCGCTGCCGCTGCCACTGGATCGTCAGGCGCGAGACCGGGAACATGTCGTACACCAGCGCGCCTTCGCACCAGTGGATCTTCACGCCCCGCCGGAACGCCTGATTGAAGAACAGGTAATCGCTGCCGCCGGTAAAGCGCATCCGTTCGTCAAAGCGAAGGCCAAGCCGGCGGAACAGCGCGAGATCGAACATCACATTGTTCGACGCGGCGAAATCCAGCCGCTGCCCTTCGCGGTACTTCTTGCGCTCGTAAAGCCGGCTCTTGCGTAGCCAGTCGGACACCGGCCCTTCGAACACCGGCTCGACCGGGCCATAGATGCAGTCGGCGCCTGTTGTCGCGCGCGTGGCCAGCATCGCGTCGATCCAGCCATCGACCGGCCACTCGTCGTCGTCCATGAAGCAGAACAGGTCGGTGCCCTCGGGCGCCTCGTCCATCGCGCGGTTGCGGGCGATCGGGATGCCCTGCTGCGGCTCGACCACATATTTCAGCGCATAGGCGTCGGTGTCGGCATGGCTCAGCACGACATCGCGGCTGCTGGCTGCGGCGTCATTGTCGACCACGACGATGCTCAGCATGTAGGGGCGCTCGGCCGTCCGGATCTGGTCGCGCATGACGGTCAGCAGCTTGGCGATGCCGTGTGGTCGCTTGAAAGTCAGGACGCCCAGCGTGACGTGAACCGGCGCGGTCATGGTCGCAGCATCCCCTTGATCCGCTTGGCGAGCACCTGGCCTGCGAGCGCAGGCGCGCTCCAACCCAGCCCGCCCGCCTCTGCGACGCAGCGCTTGACCTCCGCCCAGGTCGCCGCCGGTGACAGCCGCGCGCCGGCGATGCCGCCCGCGACAAGGCTGCGCCCCATCCGCCCCAGCCCGTCATAGCGGCGCGCGAGATGGAGGCCGGTCGCGACCATGATCTGCGGCTTCAGCGTCCGCGCGCGCCCGGTGCCGGTGTAGCGGTTCGCCTCGTGAATGCGCTGGAAGGTCAGCGGCGTCTCGACAATCGCGCCCCGCCCCAGATAGGCGGCGGCGAACTTGAGATAATTGTCGCTCAGAACCACGCCCTCGGCGACCGGCATCGGCAGGATCTGTTCGAGAATCGACCGGCGAAAGCTGAGCCCCGATGTCGGCACGGGCAATGTCGGGAAGCCGCCCGCGCGCATGATCGCCCGCTTGTCGACGGGCGTGATCCGGATGTCGGCGGGCGTGGCACTCCCCGGCTCGGTGACGACCTTGTCGAAGCACCAGTCGAGGCCATGTTCCACGTAGAGCGATTCCATGATCCTGAGCTTGCCCGGCAGGAAGGTGTCATCGGCATCGAGCAGGAACAATATGTCGCCCTTCGCCGCCGCCAGCCCCGCGTTGAAGCTCGATGCCTGGCCGCCATTGGCCTTGATCACCGGGACCAGCGCGTCGCCATAGGATCGGATGATATCCGCCGAATCGTCGGTCGATCCGTCATCGACGACGATCAGTTCGAAGTCGGGATGATCCTGCGACAGCACGCTGTCGATGCACTCGCGCAGGAAGCGGCCGTAGTTGTAGTTGTTGACGAGAACCGAGAGCATCATTCGCCTCCCTGCCCGCTGGGCCGCCCGGCGCCGGGATAGTCGCGACGAAGGCGGGCGACCTCCTCGACCATCCGCGCCGTAGCGCGCTCGATCGCCGCGTCGGGGCTGAGCTGGCCCGTGCCGCCCTTGAGTCGCCGGAGCGCCGCGACCGCGCCCGGCAGCACGATGTCGCCGCCGAACCGCGCCAGCATCGCCTTGCGGTTGCGCATCGCATAGATCACCCGGCGGTTGGTCCAGAACCGCTCCATGACCCATTCGATGAGGTTGGACGGCCCGATTCGCGAGAAGGCGATGTCGAGATCGAGCACGCTCGCCCAATCCTGCCACTTGCCCCGATGATTGGGGTCGAGCGGTTCGATCGCGATCCACGGCACCCGCAGCGCGTCGGCAACGATGCAGCCGTGCATCGCTTCTGAGATCATCAGCCGCGACGCCATCATGTCGCCCAGCACGCGCTCGACCGGCCAGGTGGGATCGATGAAGTGGACGCCCGCGCGTTCCGCCACGCATTGCCAGCTGCCATGCTCCAGGCTTTCGAAATGGGGCATGAAGGAGGCATCATAGCGCTTTTCGGGGCGCGGCAGGTCGATCGAACGGATCAGGATCGCCGAATCGCCAACCGCGAGAGTCTCGTCCAGACCCAGCGTTTTGGCGGTGCGCCGTCCGCGGACGAAGCGGATGTCCCAGCTCTCGTCAAGCGTGGGAAGCGCGCTGTACCCGGCATAGCCCGCGCCGAACACGATCTTGCGTGATGCCGCCGGGTGCGAGTCATAGATGGTCGACCCGATGCCGATGAAGCGGACCGAATCGTCCTCGTCGAAAAAGTCCGGCAGGACTCGCGGCCAGAGCCAGTGGTTGAGCTCGTCGCCGAAGTTCGGCGCCCTGCCACTGAACGCGAACATCTTCATCGCCGGTTCCCCTTCATGTCGCAGTCCGCGACTTGCGCCCTGCATAGCCGCGCGCCAGCTCGATCAGCCAGATGAGCGACTGGCGGTCGATCGTCCACAATATGGCTCCGTAGATGATGCCGCCCGCGACCGCCACGACCGCGACGCGCGCCAGTGGCCAGATACCTGCAAGCTGCAACTCGTAGCGGAGCGCATAAGCGGCCAGCCCCATGATCAGCGCCGCCAGCAGCGGCCGCACCATCGCCATCACCAGCGGGGTCCAGCCACAGCCGACATGGCGGGCGACCAGATGCAACTGATAGGGCATGACGAGATAGCCGCGCGCAAGGAATGCGAGGATGACCGCCTCGACCCCGAAAGGCGCGCTGAGCAGCGACAGGGCCACGGTCAGCGTGAACTGGATCGCCGTCACCTTGGAGACCGAACGGCTCTCGCCATAGATGGTCAGGACGCTGAGGCTGAGCAGCGAGAACAGCGTCGGCACGACGACGGGCGTCAACAGCTGGAGCAGGCCGACCGATTCCTTCCATTTGGGACCGTAGACGATCGGGATCAGATCGTCGGCCACGACCGCCACACCGATGAAGAGCGGAAAGGCGGCAGTGGCCGAAATCGCTATGACTCGAAGCACCGCGCCGCGCAGCCGGACCTCGTCCTCGCGCACGTTCGCGAACAGCTGGAGCGCGACGCTGGAAAATGACGTCAACGCTCCGGTGATCATCATGTCGTTGGTGCGCTTGGCGACGCGATAGACGCCGACGGCGGCAGCGCTGACATAGGCGCCGATGACGATGTCCTGGAAGCGTTGCATGAAAACGCCGGTCAGCTTGGACAGCGACATCTGTGCGCTGAACGGGAATATCTCGCGGATACGCGGCCATGACAGGCGCAGGCTGGGCACCCAGCGGTACGACAGCCAGATGGTGATCAGGCTGATGACCTCGGTCACGACCCGCTGGATGACCAGCGCCCACACGCCGGCGCCGGCATAGGCCGCCGCAATCGCCACCGCCCCGCCGATCACGCCCGCGATCAGCGACCGGATGGCCAGGCTCTTGTGGCCGAAGCGCTTGAGCTGCCGCGCCTGATGGATGGCATAGCCCGCCGAGATCGGCACGGTGAAGGCGAGCGCGATGACAACCGGCGCCAGGCGCGGGCTGTCCACCAGCAGGGCGGCGGGCCAGGCGATCGCGCACAAAATGCCGACGCTGGCCACGGACATGGCCATGTTGCCCCAGAAGGCGGCGAGCGCGACCTCGTCCTCGTCCTCTCGCGATGCCTTGGTCACGACATCGCCGAAGCCCGAGGTGGAGAATATCCGCCCCAGCTCGGCGACGATCATGCCCAGCGCGAACAGGCCGACATCGGCCGGGCCGAGGATTCGCGCGACGACGACGAAAACGAAGAAGGAGAAGAACTGGTCGAGGACGATCCGCGTGACCGTCCACAGGGTTGACGAAACCGCCTTGTGCTTGACGTTCATTCCTCGCGCCTCAGCCCTGCCCGGCCTCGGCGGAGCGCGCGGCCGCCTCCAGAGCGGCGACCTCCTCGTCCGAGCCGATCCGGCCATAGCGGCTGATGATCTTGAGGTCGCTGCGCAGGATCTTCGCGGGATTGCCAGCGACCAGCGAGTTTGACGGAACGTCCTTGGTGACCACCGAGCCCGACCCGATCACGCATTCGTCGCCGATGGTGATGCCGGGCAGGATGATGCTTCGCGCGCCGATGAAGCAGCGGCGACCGATGCGCGTATGAAGATAGAGGCCGCGCGTCAGGTCGTGGCTGAGGATCGCGGCATCGAAGGCGATATAGCTTTCCTCACCGATATGGACGCCCTTGGGATTGGTCTTGTCGAGCTTGGCCGACAACGAGAACTGGGCGGTGGGGTGGATGTCCATGCCCCAGAATTTCGTGTACCACAGCCACTTGATGTGAACGATGCGGCGGCGAAGGCCACGCAGGCTGTTGAGGCCCCATTTGGGCCTGGGTCCGTTCGCACGGGCCATCATCCGTTCCCCTTTTCGTGATCGGCCATCACGCTGTCGTAATAGTCTTCCAGAAGCGCCGTCTGCGCGACGATGTCGAACTTCTCCGCCACCCATTGCGGGGCGCGGCGGTGGAAGGCATCCCACCGGTCGCGGTCGCCCAGCAGCGCGGCGATGCCGTCGGCCATGCCGCGAACATCGCGTTCGGCGGACAGCAGGCCCGTGCGGCCTTCCTCGACCGCCTCCCCCACACCGCCCGAGCGGAAGGCGACGACCGGCGTGCCGACCGCCTGCGCCTCAAGATTGGCGATGCCGAAGGCTTCAGCATGGCCATTGGCAAGCGTGACGCTGCCGTGCAGGTATATCTGCGCCTGCCCCAGTTCGCGGCGAATGCCGTCCTGGTCCAGCCGGCGGTGAACGGTGACTTTGGGCAGGTGGCGGCGGGCATAGGCCTCCGTCTCCTCGCGCTCGGCACCGTCGCCGATCATGACATAGTCGACGGGGACGCCCGCGCGGACGACCTCCGCCAGCGCGTCGATCATGTAGCGATAGCCCTTATACTCGATGAAGCGGGCGATCGAGACGACCCGCCCCGGCTTGCGTGGTGAGGGATCGACGGGAAAGCGCGAACGGTCGACGCCGATATAGTGGCGGTAGATGTGGTCAGCCGGGAAGCCCAGGTCGATCATCCGGTCGCGGATGAAGTCCGACACCGCTATATTCGCCCTGCTCGATTGCGCCATCCCCGCGCGTCCGTCGCGAAAGAAGCGGATCTGGTTGAAGCCGCCCGGCGTTCTGGGATCACCGCGATAGGTGGCGTCGAAGCCGTGGAAGGTCGTGACCAGCGGGCGGCGCAGCGCGCGGGCGAGCGGCCCCATGACATAGCCGTTCTTGCCGAAATGCGCGTGGATGATGTCGGCGCGGCGCAATGGCGGAAACAGCGCAGGGACCGGTATGCGGGGAATTTTCAGGAAACCCATCCCCGCCATCATCACCGGCGCGCGGCTGATATCGTGGACAGGAGCGCCGACCTGATCGCCATGCCCCTCATCGATGCGCTTGCCGGTCAGGAAGAAGGGCGCATAGCGGCGATAGGCCTGGGCCTGGGTCATGACGAAGGCCTGGCTGGCCGGCAGGAACCGCTCGACGAATATGGCCACGGCGCGGCCGGCCTGATCGGTCATGAAATCGAACCCCCTTTTCCTGCCTGCCGTTGTCTGCCCGTCCCTCTACCCTCGCCTCCTTAAATTTCCATCTTCTCGATCACCGAATAGGCACGCATCAGCGCATCAAGCGTCGGGCGCGGCCGTATGTCGTCATCGTAGAGCAGCACGCGCGACCGGCACGCCGGCTTCGGCTTGTCGCTCTCGGGCCGGCCCTCTTCGGTTTCCTTCGGGGCGGTCTTCACCTCCGACTGCTCGTATTTCTCGGCGATGCCCCAGGTCGTGACGCTCTCCAGCCGCCCCTCCGATGCTGCCACCGCGACGAAGTCCCTGAAGACCCGCGCATGGCTCTGGTCGGCGGTCTCGTCCTTCAGTCGCTTGGTGAACCGGCACGATCCGTCCAGTTCGGTGATGCGCACGCCGATGCCCATGGACTTCAGCGAGCGGCAGAAGCGCCCGAGCGCCTTGTCGTCGAGATCGTCGAGGCCGGGGCGGAAATGTCCCTGAAGCCCGACGCTGTGAATGGGCGTGCCCTGCTTTCTCAGCCGCTCGACAAGGTCGAGGAACAGCGCACGGCGGGCGTCGTACATGGGCCCCGCCTTTTCCAGATGGGTTTCGTTGAGGACCAGATGGGCGGCGGGATCGGCCTGAGCCGCCATCTCGAACGCGATCCGGATATGATCCTCGCCCAGCAGGCGCTGGAACACGCTGTCGCGCAGACGCGCCTCGCTGTAGAGCAAAGGTTCGTTGACCACGTCCCAGGCGTAGACGGTGCCCTTGTACCGCGCCATAGCGCCCGCGATCCGGTCGCGCATTGCCGTCCGCAGCTCGTCGGCATTGCCGATCGCCTGGACCCAGCCGGGCGCGCGATACCAGATCAGCGTGTGGCCGTAGACAAGGCAGCCGAGTTCGCGCGCAAAGGCGATGATGCGGTCCGCGCCGCGATAGTCGGGCCTTCCCCGGACCCGCTCGGTAACGGTCCATTTCAGCGCGTTGCGCGGCGTGATCGACGCCGCATGGCGCCTGAGCAGCGCGACGATGTCGGGTCGCTGCGTGTCGGCAAGATCGATGGCGATGCCGAACGGAACCTTCGTCGCGAGCGACAGCGCGCGCAGCCCCGGCTCCTCGGCGGCAAATGCCCTGCCGCCGGCCGCGACCAGCCACGGGCTGACTGCCAAGGCCGCACCGGCAGCCAAACAGTCGCGTTTCGTTAATCGCATGGCCTTTTCCTTCGTCAAGGCCGGGCGCCGCCCCCCGATTAGCGGCCGGTTCCGGCAAGCGCGCCGGAAATGATGCTATCCAGATGCTGCGCGAGCCGCTCGCGCGCGGGATTGCCCGCGCCGCCGGGCTCTGGCGCCACCAGCGGCTCGCCCGTCAGCAGCGCTTCCAGCGTCTCCGCATCGCGCGCCACATAGATGCCGCGCCGTCCTTCGAGCTGGCTCACGGTCGCAAGCTGATGCTCGTTGCGATGCTCGCCCAGCGATGCCCGGCGCGGGAAGACGATAACCGGCTTGCCCAGCCGCTGCGCCGTCAGGATGGTGCCGATCCCCGCGTGCGCGACGATGACCTCTGCCTCGCCGAAGAACCGGTCGACCTCAAGCGGGCGGATGAACGGCTTCCATTCGATATTCCGGGGTTCATACCGGCTGTCGCTGGTCTGCGCGAACACCGGCCGTCCCAGCCGGGGCGCCATCGTGTCGATCGCCTCGATCAGCCGGTCGAACGGCAACTGCGTGCCGACGGTGACGAAAATCATAGCACCGCCCCCGCAAAGGACGGACCATCGGGCGTCGCCAGATGCTCCCACTGCGTCAGCCAGTCGCTGGCGATCCATTTGGCGAGCTGACCGCTGCCCGAGAGCTTTTCGACATTGGCGACGCTGTCGATCCAGATCGTGCGCGCGCCGACCAGCCGTCCGGCCAGCAGGCAGAAAAATCCGGGCGCAGCGCCGGTGGACAGGATCACCGCCGGGCGAGTCCGCAGAACCAGCGCGAAGGCCTTGACCAGGCACATCAGCGCCTCGACCGGACGGTTGCGGTTGCAGTCAGGAATGACGGCGCCGTTCGCGATCCCCGCCTTCTCCAGCAGGTCCGGTTCGGTCGTCACGAAGAGTGTCGGATGGCGTTCGAGCATCGGCCGGAGCAGCATCATCTGTTCCCAATGGCCGCCGATCGACGCGACAGCCATCACCCGAGCCCGATCAATTTTCGCCATAGCCTCGTGGTCTGCCCGCGCTTGCTGTCGCAGAGGGCGGCACGCCAGGCGCCGGTCTGCCTGTGGCGGCTATACAGAGGCCCCCATGGGGAGTAAAGCGCGCCCCGGGGAAAAATTGTGCATTGCAGCGATGATGGGGCGGCGAAACGTGTGCATTATCCCGCCCGTTGCACCTGTAGTCACCCATGCTCGTTAATGCAGTTGCGTTAGAGGGTCCGGGCCAATTACATCACGCACGCATCCGCCAGTCGGAGCTCGGCTCGAAGGACAGAGGTATTCTGCCGTGAATACGACCAAGAACAAATATCCGACCGCCTACGAAACGACGAGCGTCATCGACTTCCAGAATGTGATCAGCACCATCCGCACGCGACTGGTGCCCATTCTCGCGACGATGGGTATCATCCTGCTGGTGACGGCGGTTGCCTATTTGTGGACCAAGCCACGCTATTCCGCAGAGGCGCGCGTCGGCATCACCCGGCAGGCGGACGAAGTGGTCGCCGTTCCCAATCCGCAGGGCCGCAATCAATCGCTCGTCACCGACTCCTCCTCGGTCGATACCGAGGTCGCGCAGATCTCCTCTCCCGGGACGCTGGGCCGCGTGGTCGATGCGCTCAACCTGTCGGCAAGCACGGCCTTCCTCGGCGACAATGCGGGCAAGGCGACGGCGCGGGAAATCGCGCTCGCCAAGCTGGAGAACGGGCTTTCCATCAACCGCGACGGCGATTCCTACGCGATATCGATCAGCTATTCCTCGACCGACCCGAAGCTGGCGGCCGCCATCGTCAACAGCACGGTTGATGCCTATCTGACCCGCCAGCAGGATGAGGCGCGGGCCAAGCGCGACGGTAACGTCAAGCTGCTCGCGAGCCGCCTCGAGACGCTGAAGGGTGACGTCGAAAAGGCGGACGGCGATGTGGCGCGCTTCCGCGCCGCGACCAACCTGGTCGATATCCAGAACGATGCCACGTCGGCGCAGCAGTCGATCGCGGTGCTGAATTCCCAGCTCGCGAGCGCACAGGCCGAACAGGCGGCGGCGGAGGCCCGCAACAGTTCCGCAAGCGCGAACAGCGCCGGCGCCGGCACAACTGTCGCGTCGCCGGTCCTCCAGCAGCTCCGCACCGAAGAGGCGCGGCTCAGCGCCGAGCAGGCCGCGCTGGCCGAACGCTATGGCCCGCAGCATCCGGCGCTGGAACAGGTCAATCGCCAGTTGCAGGAAGTCCGCCGCCAGACAGGCACCGAAATCGCGCGCGTCCGTCAGGGGCTCGCCGCCGACGCGCAGGTGGCGCGCCAGCGCACCTCTTCCATCGTGTCGTCCATGGGCGCGCAACAGGGGCAGCTCCTTCAGGGTAACGCCGCATCGGTGCGCCTGGCCGAACTGGAGCGCGAAGCGACCGCCGCCAAGAGCCTCTATGAAGCGCTGCTCGACCGCTACCGCCAAACCGTGGCGCAGCAGGGGACCGAGCAGAGCAACGCCTATGTGATCGCCCGCGCCACCCAGCCGCTGGCGCCCGACAGCCCGCGTCTGCTGACCTATGCCGCCGGCGGCATCATAACCGCCCTGCTCGCCGCGTCGATCGTCACCATCGGGCTTCAACTGACCGAAAGCGGCCTGATGAACCGGCGGCAGGTCGAACGCTCGCTCAACCTGCCCGTCCTGGCATCGGTCCCCGATTTGCGCACGCTTCCCAAGGACCGGCTGACCAATCCCACGCCCTATCGTTCAAGCGCACAGCTCGTCGAGAAGCCGGGAAGCCTCTACAGCGAATCCTTCCGCGCCATCCGAACCGCGCTCAAGATCGGGCAGGAAGGACAGCTTGCCCGTTCGATCGCGATCACGTCCGCCCTGCCCGATGAAGGCAAGACGACGACCGCCTTCTCGCTGGCCCGGTCCGTGGCGCTGTCAGGACTGCGCGTCCTGCTGATCGACTGCGACCTTCGCCGTCAGGCGTCGAGCCGGCAGATGGAAACCCCCATCACCCACGGACTGCTCGAAGTGCTGAGCAAGGAAGCGACACTGGAGCAGGCGCTGACCCGCGACAGCGCAAGCGGGGCGTTCCTGCTGCCCCAGCGCACCGATGACGGCGCGCGCAATTTCGATGCGATCGCGTCGAGCGAGATGCAGCAGCTTGTCAGGTCGCTGGAAGAGCAGTTCGACCTCGTGATCCTCGACACCGCGCCGATCCTCGCGATCGCGGACTCCCGCGCGGTGGCCTCGATGGCCGATGCGACGGTGGTCGCGATACGCTGGCGCAAGACGCCGACGCAGGCGGTGCAGATTGCGCTCGACCAGCTTGCCCTGTCCGAAGCCAATGTGGCGGGCATCGTCCTGACCATGGTCGACCTGAAGTGGCAGACTCGCGCCGGGGGCGGCGACGAGCTGAAATATTACGGCCGCTACGCCAAATATTACTCCTGACCGCTTTGCCGGTTGCGCGCCTGGATGCTCAGTTGGTGACGGCGGTACATTTCCCTGCGAAGAGCGCGAAGGCCGTGCGCTCGTCGCAGGGCCGCCCATAAAAATAGCCCTGCGCCAGTCCGCATCCCATCGCCTTCAGCATCAGGCGCTGCTCGTTCGACTCGACGCCTTCGGCAACGACCGACATGTCCATTGAGCGGGCGAGACTCAGGATCGTGTCGACGATCATCCGCCCGCGATTACTGTTCATCGCGGCGATGAACGACCGGTCGATCTTGAGTGTGTCGAAGGGCAGCGACTGGAGATAGCTCAGCGAGGAGTAGCCGGTGCCGAAATCGTCGAGGCTGGTCCTGACGCCCCAGTCCCGGATCTCGTTCAGCACGGCCCTTGTGCGCTTTGCGTCGATGATCGCAACGCCTTCGGTCACTTCGAGGCGGACGAGCGACGGGTCGATACCTGTCGCCATCAGCACCTCCCGCACCCGCCCGGCGAAGTTGGGTTGCAGGAACTGTTGCGGCGCGATGTTTATGCTGACGAAGGGAGGCTGCTCGGCCGACAAGCGGCGGTGGAACCGGCTCATCGCCATGCACGCCGCCTCGAGAACCCAATCCCCTATGAAAATGATGAGATTGCTCTCCTCAGCCTGAGCGATGAACTCGGACGGCGCCAGAAGGCCCCGTTCGGGGTGGTTCCAGCGGATCAGCGCTTCGAAGCCCGCCAGGCGCTCAGCATCGGACATATCCATGATAGGCTGGTAGAAGAGCACGAACTGGCGCTCCGCAATCGCCTTGCGCAATTCCAGGTCGAGCGCGGCCCGGCGGCGCGTGACCTGACCCAGGGCGTCGGTGAAGCGTATGGTTGTTCCCCGCCCATCCGCCTTGGCGGCGTACATGGCAAGATCGGCATCACGCTGCATCTGGTCGAAGTCGGCGTGATGGTCTTCACGGCATGCGATCCCGATGGACGCCCCGACCCGAACCCACTCCTGCGCGATGAGGAAGGGTTCGGCAAGCGCGGCGTGGAAGCACGCGGCGAGGCGTTCGGCCGCTTCGCAGCACATTCCCTCCATCAGCGCGACAAACTCGTCGCCGCCGACGCGCGCCAGTGTCGCTGCGGGTCGGGTGGCAACGCTCTCGCCGGCGACGAACTTCTGCAACGCCTTGCCGAGCCGACGTGCCGTTGCAACAAGGAGATCGTCGCCGAAATGATGCCCGAAGCGGTCATTCACAGTCTTGAACCCGTCAAGGTCGATCACCAGCACCGTGACGCCTCCGCCGCTTTGGGAAAGCCGGGCAAAGGCGGTCGTCGCCCGTTCCGCAAGCAGCGCGCGGTTGCCGAGACCCGTCAGGCTGTCGTGAAGTGCATCGTGGATCAGTTCCGCACGTGCCCGGTCGCGTTCAGCAACCCGGCCAAGCTGCGTGCCGATCTGCGCCATGAACACAACCAGCCTGTCGCGGTCGATCAACGTCCTGCGCGAAAAGAATTCCACGACGGCCACAGTGTCGTCGCCACACTTCACAGGAAAGGCGCATGCCGACGACAGCGCGCAATCGACCGCGATGCTGCGACGCAGGAAATTGTCGTCAGTGCGCACGTCGTCGATCCAGTGCGTGGTCCCGTCGACCAGCACGCGCCCCGGCAGCCCCTCACCGATCGAAAACCGCGCGCTGCGTGACACCTCGACAAAGCGGAACAGCATATCGGGCTGCGCGGCGAACCAACTGCCGCATGCCACCGCCTCGCGGCCTTCCGCTTCGACAAGATAGGCGTTGCCGAAGTCCCAGCCCATATGGCCGCAGATTTCGCGGACCGCCATATCGAGGGCCGCGCGTATGTCCGCCGCGTGGTTTGCGCCGTCGGTGATCCGCTGAAGCAGGATCAGCCAGCGCTGGCTGTCGTACAGATCGCGCAGGCCTCGCTCGGCGATCGCCTCTGCCTCCAGACGCGCCGCGCGCTCGCGCGACAGACGCCGTTCAAGCCTCTCGATCCGTGCGATCTGATCGACGAACGTCGGCTCGTCTACAGGCAGGCTGATTCGCGACTGCTCCATCAGTCGGCCCAGCGCACCGCCAGGCGGCAAAGCGCATCACCGTCGGTCATGCACGAAAGATGCTCGACATCGACCACCTGTCCAAACTGGTCCGAGGCGCCTTCGATGAAGCCGTGCGCGAGATGACAAAGCTGCCGCGGCGACCGGTAGCCGACGAGCAACCGCCCGTCATCGGCATTCTGAAAATGGAAATGCGGGCAGCCGGCACCCGAGTAGAGTTTGCGTACTTCGGGATGGATGATGTCGTTGACGCTCATCACGAAGCTGCGTGCCGTGCGATGATCGTCGAAGAACATGCGATAGCGATCCGCCAGCAGCGGCATCGCGGCACGGCCGAACCATCGCAGGACAGCCGAAGGCGGGGTGGCAAGTGCCTTCGACGCGGCTGTCACGAGCGCGAGAATTTCCCCATCGGGATAGCTGCCCAGCGATGTGTAGGCACCATCCGCACCCGCTTCGTCGAGAAGGTCGTTCCACACATCGGCCCCGTACGCCGCAGTGACCGCCTCTTCCAGCAGATTGAAAACGATGCCCTTCACCGATACGCCTTTCCGTATGCCCCCGCAGGAGCATGGGCGCAGCAGCGCTAGAAAAGCGTTAAAATTGCCGATTGACGACGCATGAAAGGTTATCAATCAGACGTTTAGGATATAGCTGCGATCCGGATCACCCCTTGGGCGGTTCCACCACCCGTATATGCAGTTCGCGGAGCTGCTTCGCTTCCGCCGCGCTCGGCGCGCCCATCAGCAGATCCTCGGCGCGCTGGTTCATCGGGAACAGCGTGATCTCGCGCAGATTCTCCGCGCCGCAGAGCAGCATCACGATGCGGTCGACACCCGCCGCCATGCCGCCGTGCGGAGGCGCGCCATATTGGAACGCGCGGTAGAGACCGCCGAAGCGGTCCTCCACATCCTGCTTCGACAGGCCGACAAGCTCGAACGCCTTGACCATCAGGTCGGGATGCTGGTTACGAATCGATCCCGACGCGATCTCATAGCCGTTGCAGACCAGATCATACTGATAGGCCTTGATCGTCAGCGGGTCCTGCCCCTCCAGCGCCTCCATTCCGCCCTGCGGCATCGAGAAGGGATTGTGCGCAAAGTCGAGCTTTTTCAGATCCTCGTCAAATTCGTAGAAGGGGAAGTCGACGATCCAGCACAGTTCGAACCGGTCCTTGTCGATCAGGTCGAGCTGTTCGGCGACCCGCGTGCGGGCGAGACCGGCGAGCTTCGCGGCCTGCTCCGGTTTGCCGGCGGCAAAGAACACGCCGTCATTGGCGCCGAGGCCGAGCGCCGCGATCAGCGCCGCGGTCTTCTCCTCGCCATGGTTCTTGGCGATGGGACCGCCGGGCACGCCGTCCTTGATGTTGATATAACCAAGGCCCGAATAACCCTCGGACCGCGCCCAGTTGTTCATATCGTCGAAGAACTTGCGGCTGCCCGCTCCCGCACCCGGCGCGGGGATCGCGCGGATGACCGCCCCGCCCTCGACCAGCGACGCAAAGATACCGAAGCCCGATCCATGGAAGTGGTCGGTCACGTCCTTTATCAGGATCGGGTTGCGCAGGTCGGGCTTGTCCGACCCATAGGTCAGCATCGCCTCGGCATGCGGAATCCGCCGGAAACTGCCGGCCGGGGTCACCGGCTTGCCGTCGGCAAAGGCCGCGAACACCGACTGAAGCACCGGCTCCATCGTCTCCCATATCTCTTCCTGGGTGACGAAGCTCATCTCGAGGTCGAGCTGGTAGAACTCGCCCGGCAGACGGTCGGCGCGCGGGTCCTCGTCGCGGAAGCAGGGCGCGATCTGGAAATAGCGGTCGAAGCCCGCGACCATCAGCAGCTGCTTGTACTGCTGCGGCGCCTGCGGCAGCGCGTAGAAGCGTCCCGCATGGATGCGGCTCGGCACCAGAAAGTCGCGCGCGCCCTCCGGGCTGCTCGCGGTCAGGATTGGCGTCGAATATTCGGTGAAGCCCGCGCCTTCCATGCGGCGGCGCATGTCGGAGATGATCTTCGTCCGCTTGACGATGTTGGCGTGGAGAGTCTCGCGCCGGAGGTCGAGGAAGCGGTAGCGAAGGCGGATGTCCTCGGGATATTCCTGCTCGCCCGCGACGGGCAGCGGCAGCTCGGCGGCGGCGGACAGCAGCTCGGCGTCATCCGCGCGAATCTCGATCTCGCCGGTGGCAAGGTTCGGGTTCACCGCCTCCGCCGCGCGCTGTACGACACGGCCGGTGACGGTGACCACGCTTTCGGGCTTGAGCGACTCGATCACCGAGAAGACCGGACCATCGACCTCGGTAACGATCTGGACCATGCCATAATGGTCGCGCAGGTCGATGAAGACGAGGTCGCCATGGTCGCGCTTGCGGTGGACCCAGCCCGAAACGCGCACGGTTTCCCCCGCGTTCGACAGGCGAAGCTCACCGCAGACATGGGTGCGATAGGGGTGCATCGGCGGATTTCCTGATTTTTGCATGGACCAATGACAAAGCCGGGGAGCAGCGTTAAGGGGTCCGGTCGAACCGTCAGTACCGCCTCCAGCCAGGACCCGGCCCATAATAAGATCGCCAGCCATATGCAAATTCATCCGCTGATCGAGGACAGCGCCTCTCTCGCCGCGCTGTGCAAGCGCCTCGCCCAATCGCCGTTCGTTGCCGTCGACACCGAATTCATGCGCGAGAACACCTTCTGGCCCGACCTTTGCCTGGTCCAGATCGCCGACGTCAACGAGGCAGCCGCGATCGATCCCAAGGCCGAAGGGCTGGACCTGACCCCCCTTCTCGACCTGCTGGTCGATAATGAGGATGTGGTGAAGGTCTTTCACGCCGGCGGGCAGGATCTGGAGATCATCTACAACCTGACCGGCAAGACGCCCTACCCCATGTTCGACACGCAGATCGCCAGCATGGCGCTGAGCCAGGGCGAGCAGATCGGCTATGGCAATCTGGTCGAAGGCTGGTTGGGCATCCAGCTCGACAAGGGGGCGCGCTTCACCGACTGGGCGCGGCGCCCGCTGGAAAAGCGCCAGATCGACTATGCGATCGGCGACGTCACCCATCTGGCCACGCTGTTCCCGATGATGGTCGACGATCTGCGCAAGACCGGCCGCGGCGCCTGGCTCGACCAGGAGATGGAGCGGCTGGCCGACCCCGCCAATTACGCCAACGACCCCGACACCGCCTGGAAACGCGTCCGCATCTCGAGCCGCAAAGCCGACGTGCTCGGCCGCCTCAAGGCGGTCGCCGCCTGGCGCGAGCGGGAAGCGCGCAACAAGAATCTGCCGCGCGGGCGAATCGCCAAGGACGAGACGGTCGCCGACCTCGCCGTCCACCCGCCGCGGTCGCAGGCAGACCTGGGCAAGGTGCGCGGCCTTTCGGCGGCATGGAAGACCAACGACATCGGTGCGCGGCTGATTGAGTCCCTTGCTGGCGCCGTTCCGCTGAGCAAGGACGAGATGCCCGAACGCGAGCCGCACCGGCCGGGCGCGGGCAAGGACGGCGTGCTGGTGGCCGACCTCCTCAAGCTGCTGCTCAAGATCCGCTCGCGCGAGATCAACGTCGCCGCGCGGCTGCTGGCCCGTGCCGAGGAGCTGGAATTGCTGGCGGCGGGAGTCCGCGACAAGCTGCCGATCCTTGAAGGCTGGCGGTTCGATCAGTTCGGACGCGACGCGCTCGACCTCGTAGAAGGGCGCATGGCGTTCGCCGTCAAGGACGGCAAGCTGCAGATGACCCGGACGGCGGTGGACTGATCCACCGCCCGCCCGTCACTCGACGACGGGTTGCGTCTGTTTCCCGGGGGTGGCGGCATTGGCGGTCATCCGCGCGCCCGCGCTGTTGCCCGCACTGTTTATCGCGCTGCCGAGCTGGGTCGCCGCCTCGCAGCCCGACTTGCACAGCGCCGTGATCTTGGCGAGGTTGCCGCGCGCGCTGGCGATCGCGCCCTTGGCGATCATCGCCTGCCCCTGCGCCTGAAGCGTGGCGACATCCTGAGGATTCAGACGCAGCGCCTCGTCATAGAAGCGGATCGCCTTGCCCGGCAGCTGGCGCGCGCGCGACACCTGGGCCATTCCCAGATAGGCGTTGCGGTTGCGCGGGTCGATGACCAGCGCGGTCTCGAACGCATCCACCGCCTTGTCATAGGCACCCGCACCCAGCGCCGCCTGGCCCTGCTGGAGCCACATCAGCGACTGCGGATGGATGGGGTCGGGCTTTTGACCGATGCTGACACTGGAAGTCAGGGCGAGAACGACGGCGAGCGAAACGGCGGCAGGCGTGAACCGCATCAATGTCTCCAGGAAACTTCGGGTCCGCGAAGGCGGGGCCATGACCGGTCCCTTTATCACGCTTTTTGGAGCCGAGCGAAGAAAAAGCCGTCCGTCCCGTCATGTGCGGGAGTCAGGATTCGCCCGTATCCGGCGGGACGACCGGCATCGTCCTGCGGCGGTGTGACCCATCCCGCGTGGCGCGCGAGGAAAGCATCGATCTGCGCCGGCCCCTCCGGTTCGAGCAGCGAGCAGACCGCATAGACAAGCGCCCCTCCGGGCCGCACCAGCGGGGCGGCAAGATCGAGGACATGCGCCTGCAACGCGGTCATGCGATCGATCATCGCGGCGTCGAGGCGCCAGCGCGCCTCCGGGTTGCGGCGCCAGGTGCCCATGCCGGTACAGGGCGCATCGACCAGCACGCAGTCGCAGCGCCCCGCCAGATCCGCGAGCGTCGCCGCCTCGCGCCCGCCGTCGAGCAACCGCGCCTCGATGAAGGACGCGCCCGCCCGCTCGGCGCGCGGACGGAGCCGGTCGAGCCGCGCGCGGTTCACGTCGGCGGCGACCAATATCCCCTCGCCGGCCATATCCGCGGCCAGCGCCAGCGTCTTGCCGCCCGCGCCCGCGCACAGATCGACCACCGTCTGGCCAGGCATTGCATGGCAGGCGGCGGCGATGATCTGGCTGCCGGCGTCCTGCACCGCGACGAGCCCCTCGTCGCTTGCCGGACCACGATCCACCGCCGTCCCTTCGGGCAGCGCGAGGCCGAAGCGCGTCCCGGCGATCGGGACGGCGCCGGCATACTGCTCCTGCACCTCGGCACGGCTCGCACGCAGCCCGTTGACCCGGACGTGAAGCGGCGCGCGATTAAGGAGCGCCGCCTGCTCACGGTCATCGAACCATGATGGCAGATGGGCGAACATCCAGCGTGGCAGCGACCGCTCGGCCGGAACTGCCCGCTCCTCATCCTCCGCGATTTGCGCCGGTCCATGGGGCGATCCGTCGAACAGCGCGCCGAGCATGGCGTCCGTCGAGGCAAGGCCGACCATCGCGGCGCGTCCCGAGGGCGGCGCTTCGGCAAAGGCGCGAATGGCGCGATAGACCAGATCGCGCACCGCCCGCCGGTCCTTCGACCCGGCATAGCGTCGCTCCCTGAAATAGCCCGCGATCAGCGTATCGGCAGCCGCGCCGCCGCGCGCGACGGAGGCGATGATTGCGTCCAGCAGATCGATGGCAGCCTGAACGCGCGCGGCGGGGGTCATGGCATGGCCACGTTCGTCAAGTCGTCATGCCAGCGAAGGCTGGCATCTCTCGCGGCAGCGCGCATCGGCGAGCGACCCCAGCCTTCGTTGGGGTGACGACATCCCGGAGAGCCGGCCCACCCCTCACCGCGTCGGATAGTTCGGCGCCTCACGGGTGATCGTCACGTCGTGCACATGGCTTTCCGACAGGCCGGCATTGGTGATGCGGACGAACCGCGCACGCTCGCGCAAGTCTTTCAGGGTCGCGCTGCCGGTATAGCCCATCGCCGCCTTCACGCCGCCGACGAGCTGATGAATCACATCCTTTGCCGGTCCCTTGTAAGGCACCTGCCCCTCGATCCCCTCGGGCACCAGCTTCATCTGGTCCTTGATGTCCTGCTGGAAATAGCGGTCGGCCGATCCGCGCGCCATCGCGCCGACCGAACCCATGCCGCGATAGCTCTTGTAGGCGCGCCCCTGATACAGGAACGTCTCGCCCGGCGCTTCCTCGGTCCCGGCCAGCAGCGATCCGATCATCACCGAACCCGCCCCCGCCGCAAGCGCCTTGGCGAGATCGCCGCTGGTGCGCAGACCGCCGTCGGCGATGACGGGGACACCCGACTTGTCGGCCTCTTCGGCCGCATCCATGATCGCGGTGAGCTGCGGCACGCCGACACCCGCCACAACGCGGGTGGTGCAGATCGATCCGGGGCCGATGCCCACCTTGACCCCGTCAGCGCCCGCGTCGATCAGCGCGCGAGTCGCCTCAGCTGTCGCGACATTGCCGGCGACGAGTTGCACCCTGTTCGACAGCTTGCGAAGCCGCGCCACCGTCTCGGCGACCATGCGGCTATGGCCATGCGCGGTGTCGACAACGATCAGGTCGCATTCGGCGTCGATCAGCGCTTCTGTCCGCTCGATCCCCTTGTCGCCGACGGTGGTCGCGGCGGCGACGCGCAGCCGTCCGGCAGCGTCCTTGGTGGCCATCGGATAGGTGACGGCCTTCTCTATGTCCTTGACGGTGATGAGACCGACGCAGCGATAGCCCTCGTCCACAACCAGCAGCTTTTCGATCCGCCGCTGGTGAAGCAGCCTGCGCGCTTCCTCCTGGCTGACGCCGGCGCCGACCGTCGCCAGATTCTCGTGAGTCATCAGCTCACGGACCGGCTGGGCGGGATTCTCGGCAAAGCGGACGTCGCGATGGGTCAGGATGCCGACAAGCCGGCCCGATGCCTCGACGACGGGAATGCCGCTGATCCGGTGGCGCGCCATCAGGTCCTGCGCCTCTGCCAGCGACTGGTCGGGACCGATCGTGATGGGATTGACCACCATCCCGCTCTCGAAGCGCTTGACCGCGCGGACGGCGGCCGCCTGCTCCTCGATCGACAGGTTGCGGTGAAGCACGCCAAGCCCGCCCATCTGCGCCATGACGATGGCCATGTCGGCCTCCGTCACCGTGTCCATCGCCGACGACAGGATCGGGATGTGGAGCGCGATGTCGCGACTGACGCGCGTGGATACATCGGTCTGGCTGGGCAGCACGTCGGACTCGCCGGGCTGCAGCAGCACGTCGTCAAAGGTCAGGCCGAGCCGGATTTCCATGGGAGTCTTGCCACCTTGCAACTGATCGACAGGGGAGTCGTGGCGGCCCATGTAACCATTTCTCCCCACCGCCGCTAGTAGCGCCGAACGGGCTTCTCTCGCACGACCATACAGGGCATAACCGGTTCATCCGGGAGGTCGGCATCATGGGTACATTCGCGGTTCTGGTTGCCGTTCTGGTGATCCTCTATCTCTTCGCGAGCGTGAAGATCGTTCGCCAGGGCTTTCAGTACACTATCGAGCGGTTCGGGCGCTTCACGCAGGTCGCCCCGCCGGGGCTCAATTTCTTCCCCGCCTTTTTCTACGCGGTGGGTCGCAAGATCAACATGATGGAACAGGTGATCGACGTCCCAAGCCAGGAGATCATCACCAAGGACAATGCCATGGTGTCGGTCGACGGCGTCGTCTTCTTCCAGGTGCTCGACGCGGCCAAGGCGGCCTATGAGGTGAGCAATCTCG
>CAZJCT010000028.1:0-27035 GCA_964544675.1 uncultured Sphingobium sp. | reverse complement strand
AAGGGGGTCCCTCTTCGACGCCGATCGGGGGTCCCTTTTGAACGCCGTTTGACAGGCGAGCGCCGGATTGACACTCGCAGGGCATCCGATCAGCCTTCACGTCATGTGCAACCGATACCAACCGGGCGAACGCAAGCGGATCGAGGACCACTTCTCTGCCAAGGTGCTGCGCCAGTACAATGCGGGTCCGGATACGGTGCACCCGAAGGAGCCCGGCTGGGTCGTCCGACTGGTCGATGGCGCGCACGTTCTGGAGCAAATGACCTGGGGCTTTCCGGTCGTTCTGAAAGGCAAGAACGGGCAGCCGCTGAAACCCAGGCCGGTGAACAATGCCCGCTTTGACAAGCTGGGCAGCTTCTGGAGGAGCTGGGCCGTCGATCCGCGCCAGCGGTGCCTGATACCAGCCGCGCGCTATGCGGAGGCCGTTGGCGAGCGTGGCAGGATGACCGAGACGTGGCTGGCGGTATCGAGCGAGCCGGTTTTCGCATGGGCGGGCCTATGGCGCACGAGCGACGAATGGGGCGACTGCTATACGGGCGTCATGACGGACAACGCGCCGGAACTCGCGCACATCCATGACCGCTCGCCCGTCATCATCGAGCGCCAGCATTGGGAAACATGGCTTACCGCGCCGATGGCGGACCTGTATCAGTTTGACCGGCCGTATCCGGCAGATCGGATGACGGTGGAAGCGACTGACCAACTATGGACGAGGAAATGACCGGCCGCATGGTCCGCCATCGCTACCCCAAGCGCGCATGCTATCGGGGAGCGGTTATGGGAACCGACGCAAAACAGTGGGAAATATTTAATAAAATCAGTGATAAATGGCGGAGCGGGAGGGATTCGAACCCTCGATACGCTTTTGACGTATACTCACTTTCCAGGCGAGCGCCTTCGACCACTCGGCCACCGCTCCGCATGCGCTGGAAGGCACGTGCCCTAGACGAGTGGCGGGATCGCTGCAAGTCGCTTGAAAGCGCCTTCGCGCGTCGCCTGCGCCCGCTTCAATTCCCGCTGTCGACGAACTTGAGCGACAGGTTGCGGGCGTTGGGGGGGATGTCGAGGCGGCTTTCGGAAATGCGCGCCTCCTGATTGGGCTTCAGCCGTTCCTTGTCCGCCTTGGTCATCCAGCTGAACACCAGCCGCCCCTGCTCGTCGCGCAGTTCGACGACGATCGGCGGCACCGTCACCTCGCGATCGGACCCGTTGATGACGCGGCCCGAGAAGGCGAAGAACTCCTGCCCGGTGGGCAGCTTGCGACGCTCCGGCGGACGGGGGAGCGAGAACATCAGCTGCGGTTCCTCGCGCTGTGCCACCAGCCCCAGATTGACCGCCCAGCCGGGCGGGCCGAAATACCAGAGCGCGCCCGCCAGTCCCGCCGCGACGAGCGCGAAGGCGACCGCCGCCATCGTCCAGTAACGGGCCGGGTTGCGGCGGGGACGGCGCGCGGGCGGCGGGTCGCCGGCCCAGTCGGTGCCATAAGTCGGCTCGATGACCGGCGGCGGTGCCACGGCCGGAGACTCGTCCGCCACGGCCTCCTGCGCGGGCTGGTTGGCGGCCGGACCATCGGCCACAGCGCCCGGGGGCGAGGCGGGCGAATCCGGGGCAGCCGGCGCCGCGACAGCATGCGCCACCTCCGCTTCGGCGACCGGAGCGGCGGCGGCGACGGGTTCCGCTACCTTCGGCCGGGCCATCGCCGGACCTTCCTGGAACCAGCTATGGCGGCACGAGGCGCAGCGAACCTGCCGCCCGTCCGGCCCGATTGCGCCGTCGGGCACGATGTAACGAGTGGCGCATTTGGGGCAGGAGAGGATCATTATGGCTCCATAAACACCGCTTTGAGTCGGAGGGCAAGCATCGTTAATGCGGCGTTGCGGCGGGCCCCGTCCACATGGCCCGCGCACAAGCGACGGACGGCGCACGCTTTACGGCGGCGGCAGAGCTGTGCCATGGAACAGTCCGGCGGGCGGCCGCGTCGCGGGGGCGCGGGCCGGTTTTTCGCCCGCCATGCACGGGGTGCCACCGGTCGCCAATGACCACGCCATCGACCACGTCCAGAAGCACGATCGTGCAGTTCGAGAATGTCGGCCTTCGCTATGGCGTGGGGACGGAGACGTTGTCCGACCTCAATTTCGCGATGGACCAGGGGCGCTTCTATTTCCTGACCGGCCCGTCGGGCGCGGGCAAGACGTCGCTGTTGAGGCTGCTCTATCTCGCCCAGCGTCCCAGTCGGGGGGCGATCCGCATGTTCGGCACCGACATCGTCACCATGGAACGCGCGCGCATGCCCGGCTTTCGCCGCCGCATCGGCGTGGTGTTCCAGGATTTCCGGCTCGTCCCGCATCTGTCGGCGTTCGACAATGTGGCGCTGCCGCTGCGCATCGCGGGGGTGGCCGATGCCCAGCTTCGCACGCCGGTCGATGAGATGCTGCACTGGGTGGGCCTCAGCGACCGCGCCGATGCCTTGCCCGCCACGCTGTCGGGCGGCGAGCAGCAGCGCGTGGCGATCGCGCGCGCGGTGATCGGGCGGCCCGAGCTGCTGGTTGCCGACGAGCCCACCGGCAACGTCGACATGGAGATGGCGAGCCGGCTGATCACGCTGTTCGAGGCGCTCAACAAGCTCGGCACCACGATCGTCGTCGCCACCCACGACTTCAACCTGCTGGGCAAGGTCGCCGATGCGCGGATGATGCGGCTGGAGGCAGGACGGCTGGTCGACCCCACCGGACTGCTCCGCTACCCGCCGCGCGGACAAACGGAAAGCGCCCGCCGATGACGGCCCGCCGGCGGAACCGCAGCAAGGCCGAGGACCGGCTGCTGCCGCAGGCGCGGCTTGCGGGGCCGATGGCGTGGATCGTGGCGATCATGATCTTTCTGACGGTGCTGGCCTGCTCGGCGGGCATGGCGCTGGGCCGGAGCGCGGGCGCGCTGACGCAAGCGAGCGCCAACCGGCTGACGGTCCAGGTGACGGAGCCCGATCCCGCGCGCCGCGCCGTGGCGGTCGATGCCATCGCGGCCGGCCTGCGGGCGATCGCCGGTGTCGCCGGGGTCGAGATCGTCCCGCGCGAGAGGCTCCTCGCGCAGCTCGAACCCTGGCTCGGCGGTGACGTGGAATCGGCGGGGCTGCCCGTCCCCGCGCTGATCGACGTCGATTTCGGGGTGACCGGTGCCGAGGCGGCGCTGGTTCGCGCGGAGGTCGATCGGGTGGTCGCCGCCACGTCGGGCGAGGCGCGGGTGGAGCCGCACGCGCGTTACCTTCGACCCGCCGCAACGCTCGTACAAACGGCGGGCTGGATCGCCGTCGCCATCGTCGCCATGCTCGCCTTCGCGACCGGCTGCGTCGTGGTGCTGGCCGCGCGCGGGGCGCACGCCGCGCATCGTGACACCATCGCGATCATGCACATGCTGGGCGCGACCGATCATCAGGTGATGCGCCTGTTCCAGCGGCGGATCACGCGCGACGTCAGCTTCGGCGCCGCTGTCGGGCTGGTCGCCGCCGCTGCCGTCATCCTGCTCGTCGGCCAGCTTGCCGCATTCGTCCAGTCGGACCTTGTGCGCACCGCGACGCTGCCGCTGTGGAGCTGGCTGGTGCCCCTCGGGCTTTGCGTGCTGTTCGTGCTGCTCGCGCGGTTCGCGGCGCGGCTGACGCTGCGCGCGGCGCTGGCGAGGGCACTGTGATGCGGGGGGGCGCTGCGATGCGGGGGGCGCTGTGATGCTGGGGCGGCTGGCGGGCGGGCTGTTGCTGCTGTGGGCAGGCGCCTTTGCCTGGTTCGCCATCGCCCTGCCGCAGCCGGCCCCGCCCGACCGCACCGACGGCATCGTCGTGCTGACCGGATCGGCGGGCCGGATCGAGCGCGGTGTCGCGCTGCTCCGGCGCGGCCGCGCGGAAAGGCTGCTGATCTCCGGCGTGGCGCTCGGCACCGGCAAGACCTCGATCCGGCGCCTGTACGACATACCGCAGCCGCTGATGCGCTGCTGCATCGACCTCGGCCATGATTCGGTCGATACCCGCAGCAATGCGCGCGAGACGATGGTGTGGATCAAGCGGCATGGATACCGCACCATCCGGCTGATCACCGCCGACTGGCACATGCGCCGCGCGCAATATGAGCTGACGCGGCAACTGCCGCCCGGCGTGAGCATCATTCCCGACGCGGTGCGCACCCAGCCGTCGCTGCGTATCCTGCTGTTCGAATATCATAAATATCTGCTCCGGCTCGCCGCCGGGCTGCTGGGTATCTGAACCGATGGCCACGTTCCTCGCCGCGATCAGGACGACGCTGTTCTGCCTCGTCTTCTATGTCGGCTCACTGGCCTGGGTGCTGAGCGCCATGGCTATCGCGCCGTTCAGCCAGGATGCGCTGATCCGCATCGCGAAAAGCTGGGCGCGCTTCCACCGCGCCTGCTCGCGATGGCTGCTCGGCCAACGGATCGTGATCGAAGGCACGATACCGACGCGGCCCGTGCTGGTCGTGATGAAGCATGAAGCGATGTTCGAGACAATCGACCTTCTGTGCCTGCTCGACCGGCCCGTCATCGCCGCCAAGCGCGAGCTTCTGGACATTCCCCTCTGGGGCCGGGTGGCGGAACACTATGGCCTGCTGCCCATTGACCGCGAAGCAGGCGCGTCGGCGCTTCGCAACCTGCGCCGGTCTGGGCGCGCGGCGCTCGACAGCGGTCGTCCGATCTGTCTTTTTCCGGAGGGGACGCGCGTCCCGCCGGGGGAGCAGCCGCCGCTCAAGTCCGGCTTTGCGGGGCTTTACAAGCTGCTGGGCGTGCCCGTCGTCGCGGTCGCGGTCACGACCGGCCGGCTGGTCCCGCGCCATGGCTTCATTCGTCGTCCCGGTGTCGTGCGCTATCGCTTTGCCGCGCCCATTCCGCCCGGCCTGCCCCGCGCGGAGGCCGAGCGGCTGGTCCATGCCGCGATCAACGCTCTCAACAACTGAACGCGCGGGCGATTCGGCCCGGCGCGAAATCGACTCGGCTCATCGTTCATTCATTGTGAGGACCCTAGCACGGGGCGCAATCTGACAGTGCAATGGGCGGGGATTGAAGATGAGGACGAGCGCGATCATGGCAGTGCGGAGCATGCGGGCACGATGGCTGCTGCCCGCCCTGGCGCTGATCGGCGGCCTGTCGGCGCCGGTCGCGGCGCAGGTGCGCACCATCGACCCCAACAGCGCGATCGACGCCGACCTGCAGCCGGGAGCGCAGCCCGCGCCGCCGCCAGCATCGGTGCCTGCAACGCCGTCCTACCCCGAACCGGTGCCGCCGCCCCCTGCTCCCACTCCAGGCACTGCGACCACGACCGCAACAGCGCCCGCGACGCCCGCCCGCGCCGGCTACAAGCGCGACGATGTCATCGGCGCGGCCGAGGGCGTGTTCGGCAAGGGCGCCGAGGGGCTGGCCGCGATGATCGAGAAGATCCTGGCCGACCAGGGCGAACCCATTGCCTATATCACCGGGCGCGAGGCGTCGGGGGCGATCGGCATCGGGCTCCGCTACGGATCGGGCACGATGAGCCACACGATCGAGGGCGAGCGGCCGGTCTACTGGACGGGGCCGTCGATCGGCTTCGACGTGGGCGGCAATGCGGGCAAGACCTTCGTCCTCGTCTACAATCTCTTCGACAGCCAGGAGCTTTATCGCCGCTATCCTGCAGGCGAAGGCGCCGCCTATCTGATCGGCGGGTTCAACGCGAGCTATCTGCGGCGCGGCGACATCGTGCTGATCCCGATCCGGCTGGGCGTGGGCTGGCGGCTCGGCGCCAATGTCGGCTGGATGAAGTTCAGCGAGAAGCGGCGGATCCTGCCCTTCTGATCGGCCGGGGGTTCTGATCGGTTCGTCTCGTTTGCGCGGCCAGAGGCTGGCTGCGCGCTTACATTCGCCGCATCCAGCGCCTACGTGCTGCGCTGAATGTCCTTGCCCCCATCCGTCAGAGACCGCCTGCGCGCGGCCACCGCGCATCAGCACGAGCGCGTCGATGCGCTGTTCGGACGGCTGAACCTCGCCGACGAGGCCGACTACCGCCTGTTCCTGACATCGCACGCAGCCGCGCTGCTCCCGATGGAGCAATGGCTCGACAGCCATGCCGGTATGGTGGTCGACGACTGGCCCGCGCGGTCGCGTGGTGCCGCGCTTTTGGCCGATCTGGCGGCGATGGACATCCCCGTTCCGACGGGCGAACCGTTCGCGCCCGCACCTTCGGAGCCCAGCGTCGGCGGGATCCTCTACGTCCTCGAAGGGTCGAAGATGGGAGGGCGCGTGCTCGCGCGGCAGGTTCGGGAAGGCCTGCCCAGACAATATCTTTCCGCAGGCGGGAACGGCGGGGCCTGGAAGAAGTTGGTTGCGCGGTTGGATGACATCGTCGTGACGGGCGGGGACTTGAGCACCGCGACCAGCTCCGCGTCCTTGGCCTTTGATCGCTTCACGGTGGCGGGCATGAAGGCGCTTGGGAGTGTCGGCATTGGGTGATGGTAATTTCGCGGTAGACCTGACGAACTGCGACCGCGAGCCCATCCATCTGCCAGGCGCCGTGCAGAGCTTCGGCTGTCTGTTCGCGGTGTCGGCGGACTGGATGATCGCGCGGGTTTCCGCCTCGATCGAGCCGCTCAGCGGCCAGTCGCCCGACTACCTGCTCGGCCAGCCCGCCAGCATGCTGCTCACCGATCATGCGATCCATGCGCTCCGTAACCGGCTGACGATGCTGCGGTCCGACGACGCCAATGAGCGCGTGTTCGGCCTCGCCCTGTTCGTGGGGCGACCCGACAGCCGCTTCGACTGCGCGATCCACAGATCGGGCGACCATATCGTGGTCGAGGCGGAGCCGTCCGAGGTCGATGCGCCCCGCGATCCCGGCGGCCTGATCCGGGGAATGGTGAGCCGCCTCGATTCCGCGCCCGACATGGCAGGCTTTCTTCAGGAAGGCGCGCGGCAGATCCGGGCGCTGACCGGCTTCGACCGGGTGATGGTCTACCGCTTCGATCGCACGGGCAGCGGCGAGGTCGTGGCGGAAGCCAAGCGCAGCGGGATCGGCAGCTTCCTGGGCCTCAACTATCCCGCCGCCGACATCCCGAAACAGGCGCGGACGCTCTACCTCCGTTCGCTGCTGCGGATCATCGCCGATGTCGACGACCCCGGCTCGCCGCTGTTGCCCGCAGTCGCCGAGCGGTCCGACCCGCTCGACCTGTCGCTGTCGGTGCTCCGCTCCGTTTCGCCCATTCACATCGAATATCTGCGCAACATGGGCGTGCGCGCGTCGATGTCGATCTCGATCTGCCGGGACGGGCAGTTGTGGGGCCTTTTCGCCTGCCATCATTACGCGCCGTTGCGCCCGCCCTTCGACCACCGCACCGTCGCCGAGCTGTTCGGCCAGATGTTCGCGCTCAAGCTCGAAGTGCGCGAGCGGCGCGAGACGAGCGATTATGAGGTGGCGGCGCGACAGGCGGGCGACCGGCTGCTGTCGGTGGTGGCGAGCGACGTTGCGCTGCTCGACGATCCCGACTGGTTCCGCGACACCATCCAGTCGATCATCCCGTGCGACGGCATCGCCATCTCGATCGACGGCAAGGTCGTGACCGGAGGCCTCACCCCACCCGAGGACGCGATCGCGCCGCTCATCCGCTGGCTGAACACATTGCCGCCAAGCCGGGTCCACACGACCGAAAAGCTGTGCGCGGTCTACCCGCCGGCGGAATCCTACGCCTCGGTGGCGGCGGGCCTGATGGCCGTGCCGGTGTCGCGGACGCCGCGCGACTATGTGCTGCTGTTCCGGCAGGAGAGGATCAAGACGGTGCGCTGGGCGGGGAACCCCGAAAAGGCGGTGACTCACGGACCCAACGGCCAGCGCCTGACCCCGCGCGCCAGCTTCGACGAATGGCGCGAGGAGGTGCGTTACAGCTCGCTGCCCTTCACCGACGCCGAGCTCCGTGTCGCGGAAATGCTGCGCGGCGCGCTGATCGAGGTCGTGCTGCGCCTGTCGGAGGATGCCGCCGAGGAACGCAAGCGCGCGTCCGAGCGGCAGGAACTGCTGATCGCGGAACTCAACCACCGCGTCCGCAACATCCTCGCGCTCATTCGCGGGCTGATCCGCCAGTCGGGCCGGCCGGAGATGACGGCGTCGGACTATGTGGCCATGCTCGAAGGGCGGGTCGAGGCGCTGGCACGCGCGCACGACCAGATCACGCTCGACCATTGGGGCCCGGGGCCGCTCCACAATATCTTCGATGCCGAAGCGCAGGCCTATCTGGGGCTTGGCGCGGACCGGGTGCGGATGGAAGGGGCGGAGGTGCTTGTCGCGCCCACCGCCTATGCCACGCTGGCGCTCGTCATCCACGAGCTGACGACGAATTCGGCGAAATATGGCAGCCTGTCCGACAGCGGTTATGTGTCGGTCAAATGGGCGCTCGATGACGCGGGCAATCTGGCGATCGACTGGATCGAGCGTGGCGGGCCGGCGGTTCAGGCGCCCACGCGCCAGGGGTTCGGCACGACCATCATCCAGCGCTCGATCCCCCACGACCTCGGCGGCAAGGCCAGGATCGACTACAGGCTGCGGGGGCTTGAGGCGCATCTCGTCATCCCGGCGCGCTATGTTGAGCGCGCGACTCACCCCCGCGTCCCGGCGCCCGCGCGTGGGGCCAGCGCCCCCGCCACGGGGATTGTCCCCGCGCTCAGCGGGCGCGTGCTGCTGGTCGAGGACAGCGTCCTGATCGCCATGGATGCGGAGGACATGCTGCGTTCGCTGGGGGCGACCGATGTGGTGTCGGTCGCATCGGTCGCGCATGCGCTGGCCGAGATCCGCCATGAGCGGCCTGTGGTGGCGGTTCTCGACGTCAACCTGCACCACGAGACGAGCTTCCCGATCGCCGACCGGCTGCGGCTCGAAAATGTGCCCTATGTCTTCGCCACCGGCTATGGCGAGCAACTATCGCTTCCACCGGAGCACGAGGGCACACCGATCGTCCAGAAGCCCTATACAGCGACCGGGCTCGCCAAGCTTCTCGACATGCTGGGAAGCTGACCGCAACCCCGCATCCGTTGCCGCGTTGGTCCTTCGAAACAGTCGCGAAGGATCATGACCATGTTACGCAAACTCGCCTTTCTGGGCCTTGCCGCTTATGCCGGCCGGGCGCTCTTCAACAGGACCAAGGGAGCTGACGCTTCCGATCCGGTTGCCGCGTCCGATTTCGACGCGGCGGCAAGCCGGAGCGGCGCTCAATCGACCGGCGATGTGCCCGGACACCCGCCCACCGACCTGTCGGGAGACGCGCATCCCGACGGTTCGGCGCGCGCCGACGATCATTTTCGTCCCGATGTGCACGCGCCGGTGGCCGAAGAGGATCGCGAGGGCCTGCGCCCCGCGACCGTGCCCGCTCCGCACGACTGATTGCCTGCCGTTCGTCGCATCCGCTGCCTCCTTTCAGCCGCTCGCGCGTTAGCTTGGATCGGGTGAGACCCTTCCCCTGACAGGAGTTGACGCATGGCGACCGCGACAAAAGAGAAGAGCAGCAGCAAGTCCAAGAGCACCAAGACCGGCTCCAGAACGCAGCGCAAGGAAACCCGCGCGGCGGCCAAGCCCGCCGACGCGATCAAGCTTCTCAAGGACGATCACCGCGAGGTGAAGAAGTGGTTCAAGGATTATGAGAAGCTGGAGGACGACGCCGAAAAGCAGGAACTGGCGCAGAAGATTTGCGTGGCGCTGACGGTCCACACCCGGATCGAGGAGGAAATCTTCTATCCCGCCACGCGCGAGGCGATCGAGGATGACGATCTGCTCGACGAGGCCGAGGTTGAGCATGCATCGGCCAAGGATCTGATCGCCCAGATTCTTTCGATGAAGCCGGGCGACGATCTCTATGATGCCAAGGTCACCGTGCTCGGCGAATATGTCGAACATCATGTGGAGGAAGAGGAAAGCGAGATGTTCCCCGAATGCCGGGACGCCGACCTCGACCTCAAGGAGCTGGGCGCGCGGATGGCCGCGCGCAAGGCGGAGCTGATGAAGGAAGCCGGGCAGTAACGCTCAGGCCGACATATTATATGTCACCCCCTCAACAGCGGGCGTGACGGCTTCCTAGCTCTTCCCCAGAAGGTCGCGGAGTCCCGCTGCCAGCGTTCCCCCCGCTTCCTCGTCGCTAACGACGCCCTTCTCGCGGAGATAGGCGTCTGCGCCGGGGGAGCGGGGGAACGGATCGAGTTCGAGCGCGAGGGTCTGCGCCACCGCCTCGCCGATGTCGATGCGGCCGTCCTCGACCGTCATCACATCGAGCGCGTCGTCGTCGAGTTCGACCTCCTCGTCAGGAGTCGCGCTCGTCAGCGTGCCTTCGGGCACGAAGCGGATGGTGAAGGGCGCGTCGATGCGCGCGGGCACGTCTTCGCCCGTCGCGACGCAGGCTTGCAGCGCCTTGGCGGAGAGCGTGCCAGTCGCGACCCAGCCGCCGGCCATCACCGCCAGCGCATAGTCCGCCTCCAGCCTATCGAGCCGGTTGAGGCCGAAACGCTTCGCCAGCGCGGCGCGCTCTGCCTCGTCGGCGGCGATATGCACCGGCCGGTCGTCGCCCTTGCCGATGCGGTCGATGGGCACGGGCCGCGAAAATTCGGGGGACGGAGCGCTGCTCATGCAACCGGAAGCTTCGCCGCGCGGAGGGTATCGAGATTCGCGTCGTCCAGCCGCCCGGCAAAGGCGCGCAGCCGGTCCGCCACGTGCGCCACCGCCTCGCGCGCCGGTGGCTCGCCGCGATACAGGTTGCGCTCGAGCGCTGAACCAAGATCCCCCCCGGGCGCCAGCGCCTCGCGATAGGCGCCCAGCCGCCCGCCGAGCGCGCTCATCATCCGCCCGATATGCTTGCCCACCACCAGGTCGCCGATGCCGATCTGGCGAAGCTGCCCGTCCATATCATCGACGAACAGCTCGGTCAGGCGCACGCTGTCGTCGGCAGCGCCCAGCGTCTCCATCCGCAGAAGGACGAGCGACAGGATAGCGGCGATCATGTCGAACCGCCCGTCGAGCGTGTCGGGCACCTGACCCTCGACATACCAGTGCGGCTGGCGACCCCGCGCGACGACCGCGTCATACAGCGGCCGGAGTGCGTCCTTGGGGTCGGTACGGCGAAACAGCGAGGCGAGAAGGGCCATGGTCATCCGGGGTTCAGGGGGCCCGCGCGACAGGCAACGGGGCGGCGCCCTTGTGGGCGGGCCGCAACTGCCATATTGATCGCGCGTCCGGCCAATGCAATGGCCGCCCGATCGAAGGATTGCCCAAGGGGAGCGTCACAACTTGGTTATGAAGAACAGCATGCGTTCCGCCCCCCACAGGCTGCTGTGCATCGCCGGTGCCGCCGCGATGCTGGTCGCGGTCGGGGGATGCGCGCGGGTGCGCTCGCACAATGGCTTCCTTATCGATCCGCTGATCGCCGACTCGATCCAGCCGGGAATCGACAACCGCGATTCGGTGCAGGGCGCTCTCGGCCAGCCCAGCTTCCGGTCGCAATTCGGTCCCGAGCTCTGGTACTATGTCTCGCGCGACATGAAGCAGCTCGCTTTCAGGACGCCGCGGCCGGAGGATCAGACGATCCTCAAGATCGCCTTTGACGGCACAGGCAAGGTCGCGTCGATCGACCGGGTCGGCATGGAGCAGATCGCGAAGATCAGCCCCGAAGGCGACAAGACGCAGACCGCGGGACGCGATCGCGGCCTGTTCGAGGAAATCTTCGGCAATATCGGTGCGGTCGGCGCGGGCGGCGGACCGGGCGGATCGGTTGGGGGCGGTTCCGGCGGTCCATAGGGGCAGCCGCAGCCGTCCGGGTCAACAGGGGGGGTGACCATGGGCGGACAGGACGAACTCTATGCGGGCGGACCCATGTTCCGCTTCGAAGGGCGCTGGCAGGAGCTGGCGCCGATCCTCCTGACCAACCTGCTGCTGACCATCGTCACGCTGGGCATCTACCGCTTCTGGGCGACGACGCGGGTGCGCCACTATCTGTGGAGCCGCACCTATTTGATGGACGAGCCGCTCGAATGGACGGGCACGGGCAAGGAGCTGTTCATCGGCGCGCTGCTGGTGGCCGCGCTGATCGGCGTGCCGTTCATCATACTCAATTTCGGGCTTCAGGCGCTGGCGCTGCGGGGACATGTCGCACTGGCGAGCGCGCTCGCGCTCATCCTGCCGATCCTCATTCTCTACCTCGTCGGGGTCGCGCGCTTCCGGGCGCTGCGCTACCGGCTCAGCCGCACCTGGTGGCGCGGCATCCGGGGTGGCAGCGACGATCCGGGCCTTCGCTACGGCCTGTCGTGGCTGTGGAAGACGGTGGTGGGCTATCTGCCGCTGATGCTGCTCATCCCCTGGTCGATGGTGTCGCTGTGGAACGAACGCTGGAGCGCGATGAGCTTCGGGTCGGAGCGCTTCCACGCGACGGCGACAGTGGGGCCGGTGTTCAAGCGCTTCCTGCTGTTCTACCTTGCCCCGTTCCTCTTCGTGCTGGTTGGCGTGGCCGTGGCGGCGCTGCTGGGCACCGGATTCCTGGGTGTCGGCGTCCGTTCGTCCTTTCCGCTGCCGCTTCAGATCCTGTCCGGGCTCGTGATCGTGCTGGGCGTCTATCTGCTGCTCGGGCTGATCGCGCTGTCCTATTATGCGGCCTTCCTGCGCGAGGCGATCGGTTCGCTGTCGCTCGGCGATGTGCGCTTCCGGTTCGAGGCGACGACGAGCGACTGGATCAACCTGCTGATCGGGGACGTGTTGCTGGTGATCGTCACGCTGGGCTTCGGCGTGCTGTTCCTCGCCTATCGCCACTGGAAATTCTTCATCACCCATCTCGACGGCGACGGTGCGCTCGACCCGGCGGCACTGGGCCAATCCACGACGCGGACGCCAGGCCAGGGCGAAGGGCTGCTTGACGCCTTCGATGTCGGGGCCATCTAGGGCGTCGATGAGCGACGCCCTCCATTATGACGGTCTCAGCGCCACCCGCCATGCCGTGCGGGTGCGCCCGTTCGCTGACGGGTTCCGGCTGGAGGGTGACGCGGTGCCGCCCGATCTCTACCGCTGGAGCGACGTCGCCGCGCTGGGGCAGGCGGGTGGACGATCGACCTATGGGATCAAGGGGCGTCAGGGCTGGCGGCTGATATTCGACGGCCCACCGCCGGAGGATTTCGCGATCCATCTGCCGCTGCCCGCGCGCTATGGCCGCTGGATCGACCGCATTGGCCTCACTCGTGCGGTGCTGCTGTTCGCCGCGGTCGCCGCCGCTTTGGTGTTCGTCGTGCTCAAGACGCCCGGCTGGGTCGCGCCCTATGTGCCGCGCGCGTGGGAGAACAGGCTCGGTGACGCGATGGTGGGCGATCTGGGCGGTCGCACCTGCGCGACGCCCGGCGGCAGCGCGGCGCTCGACCGGCTGGCGGCGGAGCTGGGCGGCGGTGCGGCGGGCATGCGGTCGGTCGAGGTCGTCGACATGCGCCTCGTCAACGCCGCCGCCCTCCCCGGCGGGCGGATCGTACTGTTTCGCGGGCTGATCGAGAAGGCCGGGTCGTCCGACGAGGTCGCCGGCGTCCTGGCGCATGAGATCGGCCATGTCCGCAACCGCGACGTCATGGCCGCGCTGATCCGCCAGTTCGGGCTGAGCATCCTGCTCGGCGGGGCCGACGGCGGCGCGGCGGGCGCGCTCGGCGGCCTGTTGTCGCTGACCTATTCGCGTGCGGCGGAGAGCGAGGCCGACGCCTATGCCATCGCCGCGCTGCGCGACGCCGCGATCGCGCCCGACGCGACCGCCGCTTTCTTCGACCGCCTCTCGGGTGGCAGCGGCGGCGAGCGGATCGAGCGCACGATGGGCTGGCTGAGCTCGCACCCCGTCTCGGCGGAACGCAAGGCGGCCTTCACCAACAGCCGGATTGCGGGCAAAGCGTATCGTCCGGCGCTGGATGCCGACGCGTGGAAGGCGCTGCGCGCGATATGTGGCTAGACGGGGATCGTTGCGCCCATAAGTGCTCCTGCGAAAGCAGGAGCCCAGGGAAAGGAAATGCCAAGCTGCCCTGGGCTCCTGCCTTCGCAGGAGCACTGCTTAACCCCTATGAGCCGTTGCCATGAACGAACCCCTTTCTCACCCCGCATATCACCCCCGCCCCGACGGGCTTCGCCTCGCCTATCGCCACCGCGCGGGCAGCGGGCCGACGATCGTCTTCCTGCCGGGCTATATGTCCGACATGGACGGCAGCAAGGCGCTGGCGCTCGACGCCTGGACGGCCGAGGCGGGGCGCGCGATGCTTCGCCTCGATTATGCGGGCTGCGGCGCGAGCGAGGGCGCGTTCGCCGACGGCACGCTGGCGAGCTGGCGCGACGATGCCCGGTTGCTGATCGACGCCTGTGCGGGCGACGACATCGTCCTTGTCGGATCGTCGATGGGCGGATGGATCGCGCTGCTGCTGGCGCGCGATCTCAGTTCGCGCGTCAAGGGACTGGTCGGGATCGCCGCCGCGCCCGACTTTACCGAATGGGGCTTCACCGAGGCGCAGAAGGCCATCCTCCGCAGCGAGGGCCGGCTGGTTGAGGACAGCGCCTATGGCGACGATCCCTATGTGACGACGCTGGGCTTCTGGGAATCGGGTCAGGCGAACCTGCTGCTGGGCGGGGCGATCGCGATCCGCTGCCCGGTGCGACTGCTCCATGGCCAGCGCGACCCCGATGTCCCCTGGCAGACCGCGCTTCGCATCGCCGACAGGGTCGGTTCAGACGATGTACAGACCCTGCTGGTCAAGGATGGCGACCATCGCCTGTCGCGGCCGCAGGACATCGACCTTCTGATCCGAACCGTCGCGACGCTCTGACCAAAGGAGCCGCATGCTCTCTCTCCTGTTGCTGGCGGCGGCGATGCAGCCGTCCTTGTCCCCCGAAACCGAGGCCGTCATGGGCCCGCGCAAGTCCGCCGATGAGCGGCGCGTCCGTCGAGAGGCGCCGGCCGTCGTGCCGGTCGCGCCCGCTATGGCCCCCCGCCTCGCAGCCTGCATCGATGCCGCCGAACAGGGCGCCACCGCCGGAATGGGTCGTGCGCGCAACTGGGTCGCGGAAGCTCCCGGCGATGCCGACGCCTGGCATTGCCTCGGCTTTGCAGAGGCGCAGGCGGGCGACTATCGCGCCGCCGCCGACGCGTTCGAGAAAGGCGCGGCGGTCGCCTCCGCAGAGGCCGCGGCGCGGCTGTGGGCACAGGCCGGCAATGCGGCGATGGCGGATGGCGATTCGCGGCGCGGCGTCGCGGCGCTCGACCGCGCGCTGGCGGTTGCCTCCTTCACCGGTTTTGCGCGGGGCCAGGCGCTGCTCGACCGCGCGCGCGGTCGCGTGGCGCTCGGCGAACTGGCGCCGGCGCGCGTCGATCTCGACGCGGCGCTCCTCCTGACCTCCGCCGATCCGCTGGCTTGGCTCCTGTCGGCAACTCTGGCGCGGCGGATGGAGGATATGCCGCTCGCTCGCGCCCACATCGCGGAGGCAGCGCGCCGTTCGCCCGACGACGCGTCGGTGGCACTCGAACAAGGGGTGATCGCGGCGCTGGCTGGCAACGATGCCGACGCACGGAGTGCCTTCCAACGCGTCCGCCTGATTGCGCCGGAAAGCCGCCAGGCGCTCGCCGCCGCCGACTATCTGCGCCAGCTCGACGATCCGGCCGCAGGGCCGCGCGATCAGTCGAGGTAGAAGTCGACCGTCGTCACCACCCGCACCTTCTTGTACGGGCTGTCAGCGACGCCGAAACCGCCGCCGCCCTGGTCACCGTCGCGCGCCTCGATCGAGAAATAGCCCTGGGTGGCGCTCTTGATCCCGCCGACTCCGGTGCCGCTGTCCTTGGCGAACTGTTCGGCGGCGTTGCGCGCGTCCTTCGTGGCTTCGGCCACCATGGAGGGCTTGATCGCGTTGAGCCCGGTGAAGCTGTACACCATGCCCGAGCCTTCCTGCATCGTCACCCCGCGCCTGACGAGATCGAACTGGCTCGCGACCGCGCGTTCCGCCCGCGCGATGTCGTTGGTGCGAAGCTGCATGCGCTGGGTGATGGTGATCGTGTTGATGCCGTTGTTGAGATACTGGTTCACCCCCGCGCCGATCGGCCGCAGCGCGTCGTCGGGGAAACCCATGCCCCGGAAGTAGGCGCGCAGCGCGTCGGTGCTGGAGTCGATCTCGCCACGAACGGAGGCCAGGTCGGTTCCGGTGGCACTATAGGCAATGGTCCAGGTGGCAAGGTCGGCCTTCACATCGCGCTCCGCCAGACCGCGCACCGTCACCGACCGGTCGGCCATCTTCGCGCGACGAAGGCCATCGCCCAGCAGAAAACCGCCCACGATCAGCCCTGCCGCCACGATCAGTGCGGCGACAAGCATGACCTGTGCGCTGCGTTCGACCCTCAGTGCCATTGTCCGCCCCTCTCCCAGTTCCATTGATGATAGCATGCTGCGGGCCGGGCGCTGAACCGCCACTTAATGACGGTGCTGACCGGCAAACGGTGGCGGCATCGCACCCTCTTTGCGCTCGGGATGGAACAGGCGCGGCCTCGCTGCGTTCAAGAGCGAAACGATTCCTTACGGAGCCGTGGCAGGCGGCGCCGGCATCATTCGCGCGGAGATCAGCATGGCAGAACCCGAACCCCATATCGCGACCGACCGTGCGCGCGGCGGCAACACGCCGCACATCGTCCGTTACGTTCTGCTCATCTCTTTGCCTCTGGTTATCATAGGCATGGCCATTGTACTCGGCGTCTCCTGACCTATCCTTGTTAAGGGACAGGCCATGTTTTCGACACTAGGGCTCTGAGCAGATGGCGCTTCTCGTTTCGTCCGCTCCCGCCGACACCGGTGTTTCCCGGGATGGCGCAACCCCGTCGCTAAGGATGAATTCGTTGAGTTCCATGAACGAAGCCAGGGACGAGCCCGCCGCCCGCCCCGACGCCGAGCGACCCGTGATCGCCAGCGACCCCGCCGACCGGGAGCAGCTGAGCGATGCCGACTTCAAGGCGCAGTTGACCGCGATCGTACCGCATCTGCGCGCCTTCGGCCGGTCGCTGTCGGGCAATCGCGATCTTGCCGACGATCTGGTGCAGGAAACATTGCTCAAGGCCTGGGCCGCGCGCAAGCGGTTCCAGGCCGGCACCAACATGCGCGCCTGGACCTTCATCATCCTGCGCAACCATTATCTCTCGCAGGTACGGCGCAACCGCTTCCGTGGCGAATGGGACGACCTGACCGCCGACCGAATCCTCGCCGCGCCCGCGAGCCAGGATCGGCACATCGACCTGTCCGACCTGCAACGCGCGCTCCAGCAACTCCCCCAGCCCCAGCGCGAGGCGCTGATCCTCGTCGGCGCGGGCGGCTTTGCCTATGAGGAAGCGGCGGAAATCTGCGGCGTCGCCGTGGGCACGATCAAGAGCCGCGTCGCGCGCGGACGAACCGCGCTCGAAACGATCCTGACCGACGGCTCGCTGCCCGCCCGCTCCACCCACGAGACCACGGGCGAGGGTGCCATCAGCGAAATCATGAGCGAAGTCGACCGGATCAGCGAAGGCGGCTGATCCACCGCCGCCCGTTCAGGGCGGCGGCAGTATCGGACCTATATCCTCCGGTCCAGCCGCGCGAGCAGCCGGTCGAAGTCGCCACCGTCCTTCGGCGGCGTAAATGCCCGGCGCAGCGCGCTGCCTACTCCATCGGAGCGGGCGGGCGTCCGGCACGTCTTGAAGGCACTATTGTCGGTCATTTGCATGTGCATGGCATGTTCGATGCAGCGAGTACCGGCATCGCTTTCCCATTATTTATCCGCTTGAACTGTGACTGTCTCATCTATTTAAGAACGGAGGGTCCAATGTAAAGTTGCGCAAGATCAACCGGCTTGCGACGAGTGGATGAACTGCCGCCGATGATGAGTTCGCAGATTGACTGGACCGGCGCGGTTCAACGCGCTGCCGCGCACAGTGGTTTTCTGGCACAGGGTCTGCGGGACTTTCCGCCACTTGCCGAACGGCTCGGTTCGGGCCGGCTGGACGAGGCGTGGGCGGCCATCGACGATCTTTGCGGACCCGACGAGACGCCGGCGCGGCGGTTGCGGATCGAGCGTCGCGCGCGCGCGCTGACGATAGCCATCGCCGACCTCGCGGGTGCCTGGACGCTCGACACGGTGACGTCGCGACTGTCGGACTTTGCCGATCGCGCCGTCGGGCTGGCCGTAACGGAGGCGTTCCGCGAGCGCTATCCCGGCAAACCCGTTCGCGGACTGGCGGTCATCGGCCTCGGCAAGCTGGGCAGCCGGGAGCTGAACTACAGTTCGGACATCGACCTCATCCTGCTGTTCGATCCCGCGACACTGCCGCATGGCGACCGCGAAACGCCGGCCGAGGCCGCGCTGCGGCTGTCCCGGCGCGTGGTGGCGCTGCTGAGCGAGCGCGACGCGAATGGCTATGTGTTCCGCGTCGATCTGCGCCTTCGCCCCTCGCCCGAGGCCACGCCGATCGTGCTGCCGGTGGATCATGCGATCGGCTATTATGAATCGCTTGCGCTCGGCTGGGAACAGGCGGCCTTCATCCGGGCGCGGGCCATCGGCGGCGACATCGCGCTGGGCGAAAGCTTTATGCGCGCGATCCGTCCCTTCGTCTGGCGCCGGTCGCTCGATTTCTCGGCGGTTGACGCCATCCTCGACATCTCGCGCCGGATTCGCGACCATTATGCGAGCAGCCAGGCCTTTGGCGGCGGCTATGACCTGAAGCGCGGCCGCGGCGGCATTCGCGAGGTCGAGTTTTTCGCGCAGGTCCACCAGCTGATCCATGGCGGCCGCAACCCCAGCCTCAGGCTCGGCGCGACGCGCGAGGCGCTGGCAGCGTTGGCGGCGGCCGGGATCATCGACCGCGAAGTGGCGCGACGGCTCGACGAGGCCTATGTCCTGCTGCGCACGATCGAACATCGCCTGCAGATGGTCGATGACCGCCAGACGCACGAACTGCCTTCGGGCAGCGAGGCGCTTGACGAGGTGGCGCGGCTTCACGGCCTCGACGACGGCACCGCCCTGCTCGACCTGCTTCGGCCGCACGTCGCCTGGGTCGGCTCCAATTACGACCGGCTCAGCCCCTTCGAACATGGCGAGCGCCTGTCGCGCGATCTTGCCAAGCTGAAGGACCAGCTCGACGGGATCGGTTTCCCCGACCCCTCGACCGCTGCGGCGCGGATCGACAAATGGCGCAATGGCTCCGTCCGTGCCCTGCGAAGCGCCGCTGCTGTCGAGGCGTTCGAGCGACTGATGCCCGAGCTGTTCCGGGGACTTGCGCGCGCGCCCGAGCCGATGATCGCGCTCAACCGCTTCGAAAGCCTGATCGAAAGGCTGCCGACCGCGATCAATTTCTTCAAGCTGCTGAACGCGCACAAGGCCGTGCTGCGGCTGCTGGTCGATGTCCTGTGCTACGCCCCGCCGCTCGCCGAAAGCCTCTCGACGCGCGTCGACCTGCTCGATTCGCTGATCGGCAGTTCCGCGCTGGCGCCGTTGCCCGATGTACCGGCGCTGATCGACCAGCTGGCGCGCGGCGAGGCCGGCGACGACTATCAGTTGCTGCTCGACCGCGTCCGTCAGAAAGTGGGGGACAGCCGCTTTTCGCTGGGTGTCCAGATCATCAGCAAGGCGGGCGACGCGATCGAGATCGGCCGGGGCTATGCGCGCCTTGCCGAAGCCGCGATCGAGGTGCTGACCCGCGCCACCATCGACGAGTTCGAGATCGCGCACGGGCGCGTACCGGGGAGCGAGTTCGTCATTCTCGCGCTCGGCCGGCTCGGCGGCGGGCTTCTCACCCATGCGTCCGACCTCGACCTTGTCTTCCTTTTCTCGGGCGAGTTCGGCGTGGAATCGGACGGGCCGCGACCGCTGGGCGCCACGCAATATTTCAACCGGCTGGCGCAGCGCGTCGCCAACGCGCTGTCGGTGCGCACCGCGTCGGGCCCGCTGTACGAGGTCGATACCCGCTTGCGGCCTTCGGGGTCGCAGGGGCTGCTGGCGGTCAATTTCGACAGCTTCCGCCGGTACCAGCGCGAGGCGGCGTGGGCATGGGAGCATCTGGCGCTGACCCGCGCGCGACCGGTCTTCGGATCGCCGGAGGCGCGCGCGGAACTGAGCGCGATCATCTCCGACGTGCTGCTGACCGAGCGCGACGCCGATGCCCTGGCGGAAGCGGCGGTGGCGATGCGCGCCGACATCGCCCGGCACAAGAAGCCCAGCGGCCCACTCGACGTCAAGCTGGCGCCCGGCGGGCTCATCGACCTCGAATTCCTCATCCACGTCAATCAGTTCCGCCATCGCTGCGCGTTCGTGCCCGATCTGCGCGAGGCGATCGACCGGCTGGCGGCACAGGGCGTTCTGCCACCCGATTTGCGCGCGGCGCACGATCTGCTCACCCGCTATCTCGTGGTCTCGCGCCTCGTCGCTCCCGGCACCGACGCGCCCGCGCCCGAGACGCAAGCGCTGGTGGCGCGCGTGTGCGGAGCGACCGACTGGCCGGAACTGCTTGCCCGAATCGACCATGCGCGGCACAGGATCGGGGCCGCATGGGCGGCGGTGACCGACCGTTTCGGGGGAGACAAGGGTGCTTGAGCAAGGGGACAGCCTGCCAGCGGTGACGCTCGTGGATGCGAATGGCGCTGCGGTGGCGCTCGGTGATTTCGTCGGCAAGCTGGTAGTCGTCTATTTCTATCCCAAGGCGGATACGCCCGGCTGCACCAACGAGGCGATCGACTTCACAGCGCTCAAGGCCGAGTTCGACGCGCTGGGCATCGCGGTGCTCGGCATCAGCAAGGACCCGCCCAGGAAACTCGCCAAATTCGCCGACAAGCATGGTCTCGGTGTCACGCTGCTCTCCGATGAACCCGGCGCGGCGTGCGAGGCATTCGGCACCTGGATCGAAAAGTCGATGTACGGCCGCAGCTATATGGGCATCGCCCGCGCCACCTTCCTGTTCGGCGCCGACGGAAAGGCCGCGCGCGTATGGCCGGCGGTCAAGGTCAAGGGCCATGCGGCAGAGGTGCTGGCGGCGGCGAAGGCGCTTGGCTGACAGCGTCGCGGCCGCATGCCGGGCGGTGCTGTGCGCCGCCGAACCCTATGCCAAGGTCAAGGCGGCGCGCCGCGCCGCGCGCGACTGGCGGCTCGGCCGTCTCGACCATCGCTTCGACATGGCGATGCCCGATCGGCCCGCCCGGCCCGACGCGCCGGTGCTGCTGCTGCCGCGCGACATGCCCAAGCGGGGCAATGCGGGTTCCGAACGCTCGCGGATCGCGCTCATCCACGCGCTCGCCCATATCGAGTTTTCCGCCATCGACCTGGCGTTCGACCTGGTCGGCCGGTTCGGCGGACAGTTTCCGGCGGGGTTCGTCGATGACTGGATGCGCGTGGGCGCGGAGGAGGCGATGCATTTCGTCCTGCTCGACCGCAGGCTGCGGACGCTCGGCAGCCATTATGGCGCGCTGCCCGCGCATGACGGCCTTTGGGACGCCGCCTTTCAGACGCGGCACGATGCCGCCGCGCGGCTGGCGGTGGTACCGATGGTGCTGGAAGCGCGCGGCCTCGATGTGACGCCGCAGACGATGGATCGGCTGAACCGCGCCGGCGACCGGGTGACCGCCCGAATCCTCCAGCGAATCCTCGACGACGAGATTCGCCACGTCGCGGCGGGAACGCGCTGGTTCGGTGAATTGATCGCGGGGAGCGGTGAATCGCCTGCCCAAGCCTTTCGAAGGCTGGTTTCCCGCCACTTTCGCGGGGCGCTTAAGCCTCCGTTCAACGACTCGGCGCGGGGCAAGGCCGGTTTGACGCTCGAATTCTATACGCCTCTTGCCCCTTAACCACTTGTTGGGGATGAACTGTGACCACCGGCACAAAGAAGCCGATCCGAAGTGTCCCGTGGGGGGACGGGGCGCAAAAACGGGGTCAAAATGAAGGTCGCAAACCAGATAACCCAGGCAGGTCGCACTTTGTTCCGATTTCTCAGCACCAGGTCTCTCTCCCGCATTGCCGCGCTTGTTCTGGTCGGGGGAGCGACCGTCGCGACCGCGCCGGCTCAGGCTGCTCCGGCCGGGGACGCGCAATTCTCTTCGTTGTTCGAGGCGTGGAAGCGGCTCGACGGCGCGCAGACGGTGTCCGAGCCCGCCGCCGCCATCCCGTCGCGCAAGCCGGTCGAGGACATCCGCCTGACGAGCGATTTCGGCAGCCGTTCCGACCCCTTCACCGGCCGCCGCCGCATGCATCAGGGCATTGATATCCCCGGTCCGATCGGCACGCCGATCTATGCGACCGCCGACGGTATCGTGTCGCGCGCCGAATGGGCGAACGGCTATGGCAATCTGGTCGAGGTCAACCATGGCAATGGTCTCCAGACCCGCTACGGCCACCTGTCCAAGCTGATTGCGATCCCCAACCAGCGCGTGGTTCGCGGCCAGCTCATCGGCCTGATGGGCTCGACCGGCCGCTCGACCGGCAGCCATCTGCATTATGAAGTCCGCATCGCTGGCGCCGCGGTCAATCCGGTCCCCTATCTCGAAGGCACCGATTACGAGCTGGCGATGAGCCAGCATCAGCGCGTCGCCATGGGCGGCCCCGAGGCGCGCAAGACCTCCGACAACGCCGACTGATCGGTCGGCCTCGCGCTGGCGGTGCTTGCTGATCGATCCCGCCCGCCCTATCTTCACGGCATGACCACCGCATCGCTCGACGCCGTGACCCTGACCCCCGCCGCAGCGGCGCGGGTCGCCGCCATCGCCACCCGACAGGGCAAGCCCGCGATCTTCCGCCTGGCGGTCGAAGGCGGCGGCTGTTCCGGCTTTCAATATCGCTTCGGCCTTGATGAGGCGGTGGCGGAGGATGACGTCGCCGTCGAACAGGACGGCGTGACGCTCGTCGTCGATTCGATGAGCCTCGATCTGGTACGCGGCGGGACCGTGGATTTCGTCGAGAATCTCGGCGGCGCGGCGTTCAAGGTGGAGAATCCCAACGCAGCCTCCGGCTGTGGCTGCGGGTCGAGCTTTTCGATTTAGTCGGTTCGCGCAGAGGCGCGGAGGGCGCAGAGAAGAAGACAGACAGTTTTTTTCGCGCGGAGACGCGAAGACGCGGAGGGGTTTGGGCCCGCCGACGGCGCTTCTTTCAACTGTAACCCCCGCGCGTGACGATGTGAGAGATCGGGGCGACTTTGCCGCAGGCGCATATTCTCCGCGTCTTCGCGTCTCCGCGTGAACACTCCCTCTGCGCCTCTGCGCGAACCAAATCACCGCCGACGCGCTTCCCTCCGCCGGACCCACAGGCTAGTCAGTCGGCATGCGTATCGCGACCTTCAACATCAACGGCATCAAGGCACGGCTGCCGCGTCTCCTCGAATGGCTGGAGGAGACGCAGCCCGACGTCGCCTGCCTTCAGGAGATCAAGACCCAGGACGAGGGCTTTCCCGCCGATGCCTTTGAAAAGGCGGGCTATGGCGCGATCTGGCACGGGCAGAAGGGGTTCAACGGCGTCGCCATGCTGGCAAAGGGCGCGGTGCCGGCCGAGGTGACGCGCGGGCTCGCGGGCGACCCCGAGGATGTGCAGAGCCGCTATATCGAGGCGGACGTCGCGGGCGTGCGTATCGCGTCGATCTATCTCCCCAACGGCAACCCGGTGCCGGGGCCTAAGTTCGACTACAAGCTCGGCTGGATGGCGCGACTGCGCGCGCGCGCCGCGGAGATCTGGGCGGAAGAAGTTCCGGCGGTGCTGGCGGGCGACTATAATGTCATTCCGCACGACCGCGACGTCTGGTCGCCCGCCGCCATGGCGCCCGACGCGCTGATGCAGCCCGAAAGCCGCGCCGCTTATCGCGCGCTTCTCGCCGACGGCTGGACCGACGCGCTGGCGGCGCGTCATCCGGCGGGCGGCGTGTGGACCTTCTGGGATTATCAGGCGGGCGCATGGCCGCGCGACCATGGTTTCCGCATCGACCACCTCCTCCTCTCCCCCGCCGCCGCCGACCGGCTGGTCGATGCGCAGGTCGACAAGGCCTATCGTGGGCGGGAGAAAGCGAGCGACCATGCGCCGGTGTGGGTGGAATTGCGCGACGCGGGGTGAGAGTGCTCGCGCAGAGGCGCGGAGGACGCAGAGGGATTAGGTTCGCGCGGTCGCGGAGAACCCCGTAGTGTGGACATGGTTCGGCCCTGAACGAACGTCCGTTGCGAGCAACAGGCCGAGAAGGCTGGGCGGCTGGACGGGGGTGGTTAGCTGACACCCGTTCCAGCATGGTCAATATACTGGCTCAGCCATTTCTCGGGAGGGTGTGGGCACGGGTAGCCGCTTTGCCGCGCATAGCTTGCGAACTTTCGTGGCGTAGGTTTTCGATGCTTGGGGATGCAACACGATGCCGTCGATCAGTGCGGCCACATCGACCTTGGGAGCATAAACGCGAAATTTCGGATTAGCGGTCAGCGCAAAATGATCTTTCAAAAATTCCTGAAGCCCAAGCTCATCGTTGGGGGGCAACGTCGCTATTGCTCGTACTTCGGCTTCATACCGGAAATTGATATCTTTGTGCATAATGTATTCGAACATATTGCCCCACGGAAGGCGGTCGGTTGAGTAATCGATGTACCGAATCATTCCCATAAGTGCCTCACACGGCAATGCCTCGCGTAGGGCGGCGTAAGTCGTCCTAATCGCCACGGCGCGCTTGGTCTTCGTATAGCATCGCCACATGGAATAATTTTCATGCGTGTTCATATGCCAGCACGAGACGTAATACCTTGTCCGAAACTTTTGAGCGAAAAGGGCGAAGAACGATCTGTTATGGGCGACGATAGCTCGCTGTTCATCACTCGACGCATTACTGTATTCCTGCTCCCACCAATCGATTTCGCCCGGCGGTGTCGAGCCTTCCCGCGGATCACCAAGATTGTCGGCAGTGGGCATAAACAAGCGCTCATGCTCCAGCAGCCACTCGAACTTGTCAGAGTCCATATAGCGCCAGATCACTTGAGACGGGTCATCCGGTTGCGGGAAGGACGGGTGAGTGTCCAGTAGAGCGATCATTGACCCAGTATCTATATGGATGGCAGGAACCGCAATGGGGCGTCAAAAGGCCCTAAACGCTCCACGGTCTAAACTGCTGTGCGCCGACAGCACCATCCGACTTTGAAAAATAGGCACGTTATCGCGTCCGGAACGACCGCATTCGAACGAGCGGACCGAACCTCCTCCGCGTCTCCGCGTCTCCGCGCGAAATATCTCTCTCCTCTGCGCCCTCCGCGCCTCTGCGCGAACCAAAACCCCCTACCGTTCGCGCGGATAGAGGAACGCCCGCTCGTGGCGCGGCATGCCGATCCGCTCGTAAAAACCTTCCGCGTCGGGGGCCGAGAGCAGCAGGCAGGCGCATTCGGGGCCGGCCTCCCGCCGCGTTGCCTCGATCAGCGCGGTTCCCACGCCCTTGCCCTGCCAGGCGCGGTCGACCGCGAGGTCGGACAGATAGCAGATATAGGCATGATCGGTGATCGACCGCGCCACGCCGACCAGCGCGCCGGTCTCATCACGCGCGGTGACGATCAGGTTGGCGCCGTCGATCATGCGTTGCAGCCGCGCCGGGTCGTCGGCGGGCCGTCTCTCGGCCAGCCCCGATCGCCGGAGGATATCGGCAAACTCCGCCGCGCCGATCGTCTCACCGGCGTAGCGGATCGCGCTCATCAGAAAGGCACGTCGTCGTTGAGGTCGTCGTCGAACGCCGGCGGGGGATTGCTGCGTCCGCCGCCGCGCGACTGGCCGCCGCCAAAGCCACCGGCGCCTTGATCGTCACCCCAGCCGCCGCCGGACGATCCGCCGCCCCAATCACCACCGGAGCCACCGCCCGCCGCGCCGCCCGAGCGTCCGCCACCGCCGCCGCTGCCGCCCTGCGGCCCGTCGAGCATCACCAGCTTGGCGTCGAAGCCCTGCAGCACGACCTCGGTCGTGTAGCGGTCCTGTCCCTGCTGGTCCTGCCATTTGCGGGTGCGAAGCTGGCCTTCGATATAGACCTTCGACCCCTTGCGCAGATAACGCTCGGCGACGCTCACCAGCCCTTCGGAGAAGATCGCGACGGTGTGCCACTCGGTGCGCTCCTTGCGCTCCCCGCTGTTGCGGTCCTTCCAGTTCTCGGACGTCGCGATGCGGATGTTGCAGACCTTGCCGCCGTTATTGAAGCTGCGCGTTTCGGGATCCGCGCCGAGATTGCCGACCAGAATGACCTTGTTAACGCTGCCTGACATGCTCTTCTCCGAAACGCTCGTCGGCCGCTTATAATCCCAGCGCGCTCGCGGTCCAGAAGACAATGCCCGCCGCGACATAGGCGGCGACGAGAAGATAGCTGACCATGAAGGCGGGCCAGCGCCAACTGTTGGTCTCGCGCCGCGTCACCGCGATGGTCGATATGCACTGCGGCGCGAACACGAACCATGCGAGGAAGGCGAGGGCTGTGGGCAGGGACCAGCGGCCCGACAGCCGCTCGGTCAGCCCTTGCGCGACCACCTCCTCGTCGCCGTCTTCGACCGCATAAGCGGTGGCGAGCGCCGACACGGCCACTTCGCGCGCGGCCACCGCCGGGATGAGCGCCAGCGTGATCTCATGATTGAAGCCGATCGGGCGGAAAATCGGCTCGATCGCGCTCGCGACGCGGCCCGCCGCGCTATATTCGATCAGCGGCACGTCGCTGCCCTGCGGCGGCTTGGGGAAGCTCAGCAGCAGCCAGAGTATCACCGTCGTCGCGAAGATGATCGTGCCCGCACGTTTGAGGAAAATCCACGCGCGCTGCCACAGGCCGAGCGCCAGGTCGCGAAGCAGCGGGAGCTGATATTTGGGCATTTCCATGAGGAAGCCCCCGCCGCCGCCGCTTGTGACGCTGCGGCGAAGGAGCAGCGCGGCGACGAAAGCGCCGACGATGCCCGCGACATAGAGGCCGAACATCACCAGCCCCTGAAGACCGATGCCGCCGCCGACGTCGCGCGCGGGAATGAAGGCGGCGATGATCAGCGTGTAGACCGGCAGTCGCGCCGAACAGGTCATCAGC
>CAZJCT010000027.1:0-27374 GCA_964544675.1 uncultured Sphingobium sp. | reverse complement strand
TACAAGACCTTCGTCCGGCGCGGTTTTGCGACGCTTCGCTTCAACTTTCGCGGCGTCGGCCGCAGCCAGGGCACGTTCGACAACGGCATTGGCGAGCTGAGCGATGCCGCTGCCGCGCTTGACTGGGTGCAGAGCTTCCACCCCGAAGCGCAGACGACGTGGATCGCCGGGTTCAGCTTCGGCGCGTGGATCGCGATGCAGCTGCTGATGCGCCGCCCCGAAGTGCGCGGCTTCATCTCGGTCGCGCCGCCCGCCAACATGTACGACTTCTCGTTCCTGGCACCCTGCCCGGCGTCGGGCATCATCGTCCAGGGCGCGGCCGACGAGGTGGTGAGCCCCGCCGCCGTCCAGCGGCTGGTCGACAAGCTGCGGACGCAAAAGGGGATCACGATCCACCATGACGAGATCCGCAACGCCAATCACTTCTTCGAGCATGAGCGCGACCAGCTGATGATGTCGGTCGACAATTATCTCGACATGCGGCTCGCGCCCGACTCCCCTATCAAGTGACCGTCAGGGGGCGGGCGCCGCTCCCGGATCGCTGAGCGACCGTCCGCTTTCGGTGGGCGTGATCCAGATCGCCACATTCGCGAACAGCACGACGGCGGCCAGCAGCAGCAGGCCGCCGCGCTTGCGGTCGCGCCGGGACGCGAGAAGATAGGCACCGCCTGCCAGAAAGGCGATTCCGGCAAGCATCAGGACGGACAGGATCGTGGCGGCCATGCGGCACCTATGATCGACACGCACGCCGGTGACAACCGGCTCGCGCCGGTCGGCCGGACGATCAGGCGGCCGCGCGGCCCGGTATCGCCTGCATCATCAGAGACGCGCGCTCGGTCGCCTGCCTTGTGTCCATCGCCAGCTTCTTCACTTCGCTCGCGACCACGGTAAAGCCGCGCCCCGCCTCGCCGGCGCGCGCCGCCTCAATCGTCGCGTTGAGCGCGAGGAGGTTCGTCTGGGCGGCGATCTCGTTGATCGTCGACACGATCGCGGCCAGTTGTGCCATCGTCTCCTCCAGCGTCGTCTTCTGTCGTTCCAGTTCGGCCTGGAACGTCATGCCATCGCTGAGCCTGAGCTGAAGCTCCTGTTCCAGCCGGACCTGACGGGTGATGTCGCTGGCGATCTTGACGATCTTCTGCGGGCGGCCCTGCGCGTCGAGAACGGGATTGTAGGTGGCCTGGATCCAGACATCGCCGCCGCGGGCGTCGAGACGGCGGAAGCGGTTCGCTTCGAAATGGCCGATCGCCAACCTTTTCCAGAATTGAAGATATTCGAGGGACGAGGTGTGGGTTTCGTCGCAGAATATGCGGTGGTGCCGACCGATCACATCGTCGGCGGCGTAGCCGAACAGCGTCAGGAAGTTCTGGTTGGCAGCCAGCACGGTGCCGTCGAGAGCGAATTCGATGACCGACTGGCTACGATCGACGGCGGCGAGGATCGCCTCGACCTCCCCCAGCCGTCGTTCGCCGGCGTGCGGGGACGGTCCCGCAATATCCTCGATTCCCGCTGCAACGGGCTCAGGAAAGTATTGAGCGCTTTCGACCATTTCACTGCCCCTTCAGTAGCTTGGCCGTTAGTTGGAAATCCTTAACAAGCAATTAGATACACGCATCAGTGGAAATCGCGCGACCGGGGCAGGAGGCGGACGTTGCGCGGATGGCGCGCCATGTCGGCGGGCAGGTCGTCCTGCATGCGATGGGCATAGCCCTCCGGAGGATGGAAGCGGCGCGGATGCTGGGGATGCAGGAACTCGTCGGCCCGGCTGATCTGCACGTCGGTGTCGTGGAGGTGCGACAGATGGCCCAGCATCTCGCTGCGGTCGACGATGCGGTTCGCCATGACGTGGATGACCCCCTCCTTGCTACGCTGGATCACGCCATCGACCTGCATCAGCCGCGCCGCCATGACGGGGCGCCGCATCGTTTCGAACAGCCGCGCCCACAGCACGATATTGGCGATGGCGTCCTCATCCTCGATGGTGATGAAGATGGCATTGCCCTTGCCCGGCCGCTGGCGGACCAGAACCACCCCCGCGACGCTGACGCGCGCGCCCGCCTTCATCTGCCGTAGCGCGATGCAGGGCGTGATGCCCTCCCCGGTAAAATGGCGGCGAAGCAGCGCCATGGGATGCGCCTTGAGCGACAGGCGCGCGGTCTGGTAGTCGGCGGCGACCTCCTCCCCCAGCCGCATGGGGGTGAGCGTGACCGCCGGCTCCTCGCCCAGTTCGCGCGCGCCGGTCGCGGCGAACAGCGGCAGATCGCCGTCAGGAACGCGCCGCGCCTCCCACAGCGCCTGCCGCCGCGACAGGCCGAGCGAGCCCATGGCGTCGGCTTCGGCGAGCAACGACAGCGCGCGCCGCGGCAACCGTGCGCGCCGCGCCAGCGCCTCGATATCGGCAAAACCAGCGCTCACGCCGCCCCGCGCCGCCATGATCGCCTCTGCCCAGTCCTGCCGAAAGCCGCTGATCTGGCGAAGGCCGAGGCGAAGCGCGAACTGCCGTCTCCCGGCCCGCACCGGCTCCAGCGTGCAATCCCAGTCGCTGTGGTTCACATCGGCGGGCCTGACCTCCACCCCATGCTCGACCGCGTCGCGCACAAGCTGCGCCGGGGCGTAGAAGCCCATAGGCTGCGAGTTGAGCAGGGCGGCGGCGAACACCGCCGGATGATGGCATTTGATCCAGGCCGAGACATAGACAAGCCGCGCAAAGCTCTGCGCATGGCTTTCGGGAAAGCCGTAGCTGCCGAACCCCTCGATCTGCTTGAAGCAACGCTCTGCGAACTCCTTTTCATATCCCCTTGAAATCATGCCGTTAACCATCTTGTCATGGAACAGCTTGATGGTCCCGACATGACGAAAGGTGGCCATGGCGCGGCGAAGGCCGTTCGCCTCCGCCGGGGTGAAGGCGGCGGCGGTGATGGCAAGCTGCATCGCCTGTTCCTGGAACAGCGGTACGCCGAAGGTCTTGCCGAGTACCTGGTGAAGCTCGTCCGACGGATGCGGTGGCCGGGGCGAGGGAAAGCCCCAGGGCTCGCCGTCGCAGCGGCGACGCAGATAGGGATGCACCATCTCGCCCTCGATCGGGCCGGGGCGAACGATCGCCACCTGCACCACCAGATCGTAGAGCTCGCGCGGGCGCAGACGGGGCAGCATGTTCATCTGTGCCCGGCTTTCCACCTGGAACACGCCGATGCTGTCACCCTCGCACAGCATGTCATACACGCGGCTGTCATCGGATTTTATATCGATTTCAAGGCTGTGATCGCCGATATTATGCTGCCGCATCATCTCGAAACTCTTGGCGATGCAGGTCAGCATGCCGAGCGCCAGCACATCGACCTTCATCAGGCCGAGCGCGTCGATATCGTCCTTGTCCCATTCGATGAAGGTGCGGTCGGGCATCGCCGCATTGTGGATGGGCACCGTCTCGTCGAGCCGGTCCTGGGTCAGCACGAAACCGCCGACATGCTGTGAAAGATGACGTGGAAAGTTCAGAATTTTCTGAACAAAATGATTGAGTCGCTGGATCTCCGCATTGTCCGGATCGAAGCCCGACTCCGCCACCCTCTCACGCTCGTACCGCGAGGAATAGCTGCCCCAGACGGTACTGGCGAGCCGGGCGGTCACATCCTCCGACAGGCCCAGCACCTTGCCGACCTCGCGAACCGCGCTTCGCGGGCGGTAGTGGATGACCGTTGCGGCGATCCCCGCGCGTTCGCGGCCATAGCGGCGGTAAATATACTGGATCACCTCCTCGCGCCGCTCATGCTCGAAATCAACGTCGATGTCGGGCGGCTCGCGCCGTTCGGGCGACATGAAGCGCGAGAAGAGCAGATTATGCTCCATCGGATCGACCGAGGTGACGCCAAGCAGGAAGCAGACGATCGAATTGGCCGCGCTCCCGCGCCCCTGGCACAATATACCACACTCACGAGCATAGCGAACAATGTCATGTACAGTCAGGAAATAGAACGAAAAATTCTCCTGACGAATAAGCGCGAACTCTTCCGCGATGAGCTTTTGCGCCTTGTCGGGCAGGGTGGCGCCATAGCGTGTGTGCGCGGCCTCCATCACCAGATGCTCGAGCCAGTCCTGCGGCTCCCAGCCGGGCGGCACGGGCTCGTGCGGATATTCGTAGCGAAGCTGGTCGAGGGTGAAGCCGACCCGCGCCAGCAGCCGCTGGGTTTCGGCCAGCGCCTCGGGACAGGATGCGAAGAGCCGGGCCATTTCGCGCGGCGGTTTCAGGTGCCGCTCTGCATTGGCCTCGAGCGCGCGCCCGGCCTCCTGAACGGTGGTGCCCAGCCGGATGGCGGTCAGCACATCGTGGAGAGGCCGCTCGTCGGCCGTGGTGTAAAACGCGTCGTTGATCGCGATCAGCGGCACCCCCGCCGCCGTCGCCAGGACCTGCGCCCGGACCAGCAGGCGGTCATCGCGCCCCGCGCGCGGCATCATGGCGGCGAGCCACACATCCCCCGGCGCGGCCTCCCTCAGCCGCGCGAGCTGCGCCTCGGTCGCGCCGGGCAGGACGATCAGCAGCAGGTCGCCGACATGGTCGATCAGGTCCGCAAGATGGAGGATGCACTCCCCCTTCCTCGCGCGCCGGTTGCCGAGCGTCAGCAGCCGGGTCAGCCGTCCCCAGCCCGCGCGCGTCGCCGGATAGGCGATGATGTCGGGGGTGCCATCGACAAAGGCGAGCCGCGCACCGACGACGAGGCGGAAATCGGGCGGCGTCATGCCTTCGGCCACCGCCTTTTCACGCGCATCGCGCAGCGCCACATGCGCGCGCACCACCCCCGCCACGCTGTTGCGGTCGGCAATGCCGATGCCCGTCATGCCCAGCGCCATGGCCTGCCCCACCATATCCGCCGGGTGGCTCGCCCCGCGCAGGAAGGAGAAGTTGGTCGCCGCCGCCAACTCGGCATAGGCCGGCGAAGGATCAGCGCGCATTGCCGTCCTCTCCGTTTCGCGTCAGAAACCGACTCAGCGCCTTGAAACCAGAGCGGATTGTATATACATCAGCATGGATATCGAGTTCGACCCTGCCAAGGATGCCGCCAATATCGACAAGCATGGCGTATCACTGGAACGCTTCGTCGATATGGACATCGCGCGCATTGTCGAGGATGACCGGTTCGAGGAACAGCGTTTGCGGGTTTACGGGCGGATTGATGGCGTCTGGCACTGCGGCGCGGTGACAAGGCGCGGCCGTGCTTTCCGGATCATCAGTCTCCGCCGAGCGCATAGCAAGGAGATCAGGCGCCATGTCTGACAGCAAGACCGTCCCATTTGACCGGGACAATCCGGAATGGACCGAGGAGGATTTTGCCCGGTCGCGACCTGCCTCGGAATATCCCGACCTGCTTGATGCCATGGCGCGCCAGCGCAGCCGGGGCGCGCAGAAGGCCGCGACCAAGACCCCCGTCTCGCTCCGGCTCGACGCCGATCTGGTCGCCGTGCTGCGGGCGAGCGGGCGTGGCTGGCAGGCGCGGGTGAACGCCATCCTGCGCAAGGCGGTGCTGTAGCAGCCCCCGCTCATGCGAACAGCCCGTGGACATACCAGGCGGGGCTGATCGCTTCGACGCCATAAAGGCCGTGGCGGAACAACCAGAAACGGCGACCGTTCGCATCCTCCACCCGGTAATAGTCGCGGCTGCGGCCGGGGTCGCCATCATGCCCGCCCCGACGACGCCACCATTCGGGGGCGATCCGCTCGGGCCCTTCCTGCCGCACCACCTGATAGGATATGCCCCGCCAGCGAAAGCGACGCGGCGGCCCGTCGGGGACGGCGGCGAGTACCTCGACCGGCTGGGGTGGATCGAGCAGGGTCAGCGGCCGCAGCGGCGGCTCGCCCGCTTCGCTCGCCGGCCCTTCGCGCGCCGGCGCATCCCAGTCCACAGGGGCCATTGCGGCATCCAGATAGGCGGCGCGTTCGGGCACATGGCTGTTGCCACCGACGCAATGGCGCACGCTTGCCCGGCCATAGCGGATCCGCATCCGGTCGAGAAGCGGCGCGACGGCGCAGGGCGTCTGGCCGGCCTCCTCTCCGAACAGCACACCCAGCCCCTCCTGCCGCTCCGTCAGCGCCTCGGCCAGCGGCACGGCGAGGTCGATGCTGTCATAGCCGAAACCGGGGTCGAGCGGGTCGGCCAGGCTCTCGATCCGGTCGTGGAGCAATCGCAGCACACGCGCCGGATCGCGGGTCGGTGCGCCGCTTTCCACCACCAGCCGGGCGACATGGCCGTCGCTGCGATACAGGCGGAGCGCAAAGGCGCGCCCGCCCACGCCACGCCGCGCCATGACGTCGGCGACCTCCTCCAGCACATCCTCGATCACGCCCAGCACATCGGCGGCATGACCGATCGGCTCGGCAAAGCGGCGCTCGGCCAGGATCGGTTCGGCGACCGGCGCGGGCGTGATATGCGGATCCTCCTCCTCCAGCAGCCGGGCGAGATGTCGCGACAGCTCGCCACCGAACCGCGCGGCAAGGACGCTGCGCGGCATTTCCGCCAGATCGCCGATGGAGCGCAGGCCACTGCGCTGGAGCGCGAGCGTCGCGTCCTCGCCCAGGCCAAGCGCCTCGACCGGGAGCAGGCGGACATCGTCCCCGCCGAAGCGGGCGAGCCCGCGCGCCGCGTCGGGCGTGCCGGCCATCGCGCCACATGCTGTCACCCCGTGAAGGGAAATCATATCAAGACATTGTGATTTCAGGACTTCATCGCCAGAGAACAGATGACCGCAACCGGCGATGTCGAGGATCAATCCCTGCGGCGGATCGACGCTGACGCTGGGGGTGAAACGGCGGCACAGCCCCACCAGCCGCGCCACCAGCGCGGCCTCATGCTCCGCATCGGCGAAGATGGCGGACAGGTCCGGCACCCGCGCGCGCGCGTCCGCCAGCGGCAGGCCGGGCGCCAGCCCCAGCGCGGCGGCTCCGGGCGACAAGGCGACGATGCGCAAGGCGCCGCGCTGCTTCTCGATCAGGACGAAGGGTGTCGCCGGGGTCGAGTCAGGCGGCGCGGCTCGCCGGATCAGCGCCGCTTCCGCCGACAGCCACGGCAGGTGAAGCGCCAGATAGCGGCGCGGCATCGGGTTCGCTGAAGCACGCTGTGTCACGGTTCCACTCCAGGACGATGTGAAGCCCGTCGCGCCCGCCACGATGGCGAAGCAGCGTCAGGGCAAAGGCGGGCAGGCCCGGCGCGCCTGCCTCCAGGGGACGCGAGGGCGCGCTGGCAACCTGCCAGCGGCTGTGCGCGGCGCTCGGCGCCGCTTCCGCGCCCGACCGGACGATGAGCGCCATGGTCCCGCTCCGCTCCGCCGCCAGCACCAGCCGCCGCGTGGCGGTAAGGTCGAGCAACGGTTGCCGCCCCGCCAGTTCGAGGAGCACCGCCCGCGCCGAACCCGACCGCATGGCGTCGAGCATGGCGCGGAGCGCGGCGCGTTCATCGGCGGGCTGGACGATGCTGATCGCCGCTGGATCGAGGCCGAGATCGACAAGCCCGGGGCCATAAGGCACGCCGGCCTTGTCGAGCCTTATCCAGATCAGCGCGCGACTGGCCGCATCCTCGCACCCACCCTGCCCCAGCAGCAGCGCGAAGCTGAGGGCGCTGGCGATGTCGGCGGGTTCGGCGGCATGGACCTCGTGAAGCCCCGCCAGCCGCAGCCCACCGCCCAGCCAGTCATCGAGCGCCGCCACGCCCAGGGCGCGCCGCTCCTCCCGCCCCTGCGCGGCGGCAGGGGCGGTCGTGCCGGGGAGCGGCGGCACGGGCGCATCCGAACGGCCCCGCAAGGCCTTCGGGCGCAGGAGGCGGAACGACTCGTGGCGCATATGTTCACTATATGTTCTATAGTGTGGGGAGGTTCCCCGCCTGTCAAGCGAGGTGGAGCCACTGTCCCAGGGCGAACGCCGGCAGAACCGCGAAACAGAGGAAAGTGCCGAGCGGCAAGGCACTGTCAGAACTCAACTTTTTTTCACCGATTGACCAGATGAGCGCCCAGGCCAATCCCGCCAGCGATGCGACCAGCAGCACCATCGGCAACAGCGCCCAGCCGGTCCAGGCACCGATCGCGCCCAGCAGCTTGGCATCGCCAAGGCCGATCCCCTCGCGCCCGCGCGCCGCCCGATAACCCATTGCGATCGCGACGATCACGCCATAGCCAGCCGCAGCACCGATCGCACGGTCCCACAAAGGCGGGCCGCCCGCATAAAGCCCCACCGTCAATCCCAGCCCGGCGAGCGGCAGGGTCAGGCGATCGGGCAACCAGAAATGCCGCGCGTCCAGAATCGCCAGCGCCAGCAGCGTCCAGCCAAGCAGGCACCAGGCCAGCGCCGGCAGCGGTCCCGGTGCAAACGCGAACGCCATGCCGCCGACAAGCGCACAGCCAGCCTCCAGAACCCATTGCGCCGGATCGATCGCCGCGCCGCAGGTCCGGCAACGAAAACGGAGCGCCAGCGCGCCCAGCACCGGCACCATTTCCCAGGACTTCAGCACCCGGCCGCACCCGTCGCAATGCGACCGGCCACGCACCACCCCCTGCCCACGCGGCCAGCGGGTGACGAGAGCACCCAGAAAACTGCCGATGATCGCGCCGAGCAGTGCACCCGCGACAGCACGCAGCCCGGGAGACGCCAGCAGGTCGAACGCGGTCACAGCGTGCCCTGGACCCGGAGCACCCGCTTGTCGCCGACCGTCTGGAACCCGGCGGCCGCGATCGACGCGGCACTCGCCGGATCGCCCGGCCCCAATGTCATGCTCGCGCTGAAACGGCCCGTGCCGCCAACCCTCAGGTCGATCCGCTCGACCCCCGACTGGCTGACCAATGTCACCGCCAGATCGGCGCCCTCGCAGCGTACCTGACCCGAAAGGCCGTTGGCCAGATTGACGCCGGCAAGCCCGCCCGAAACAATCGCCTGCACCCGTCCCTCGGCGCTGACGCAGCGCTCGCCCGCAAAGGCGATGCTGACATCCTGCATATTCAGCGCGGTCACGGGCAGCGGCGCGAATGTCCTGCCTGCGGGAATGGTGCCCGTCACATCATCGATCCCGCGCGATGCGATTCCGACGCTGATCGCGCCGGCGATATCGGTGGGCAGCCCCTTGTCGCGGCTGATGTCCAGCCGGGCGCGTCCGGCGAGCAGCGGCAGCGGCGACAGCATGACGTCGACCGTGCCCAGCCGGAAATCGCCGACCTGCAAATCCTCCGCCCCGCCCCACCAGACCGGGCCGCGAAGCGACCGTGCCGCGACTCCCATGTCCGCAAGACCAAACAGCGCAGATGCCGCGCGCAGCGGGAAACTGCCGATCAGCGCCAGCAGAAAGGCGACAGCGGCGATGATCCAGCCGCGCCGTGAGAGGCTGAACCAGCGGATCATGCCCCGCTCCTCAGCACCGCCTGGGCGGCCACCGTTCCCGGCGTGGCGGCGGGCGTCATGCTCAGCGTCTCGACGACGATCCCCCGCGCCTCCAGCGCCGAGAGCCAGGCAAGCAGCGCGCCCGCCCGCGCCGAGGAAATCGTGACCGCCAGCCGCCCCGCGCCCTGTCCTGCGCTGCGGTCGAGGGTCAGCCCCGCTTCCGCCGCGCTCTGGGTGACGAACTGCTCGACATTGACCGCGTCCGACCCGCTGGCCCGCGCGGGCAGCCGCTCCAGTTGCTCAAGCCGTGCGCGCACCGACGCATTGCGGTCGACCGCCGCGCCATGGGCGACCCAGCCCTCATCGATGGCCGAATGGATCGGCCGCCAGACGCCGAGCCAACCGACGAACAGCGCCAGCACCACCAGCATCACCGCGATCAGCCGCCGTTCCCGGTTGCTGAGACCGCTCCACCAGCGGGCGATGCCGCTCATGGCCTGTTCCCCTTCACCATGGCGCGACCGTGACGTCAGCGATCGTCTGCGCGCCATTCCGCCGCACGCCGTTGGCGGCGATCCGCCAGCCCGCGTTCTGAAGCGCGATCAGCACCGCGTTGATCGGCTCGGCACCCGGCCCCGACAGCTGCGCGCGAAGCGACCCGTCGGCCGATTGGGTGAGGCTCGTCAGCGCGACCGTCGGGCTCGCCTGAAGCGCGGCCATGAGGCCCGCCGCAGCGCCACCCAGACCGCCCGCGCCGCCTCGCTGCGCGACCAGAGATGAAAGACGCAGTTCCGCATCGGCGGCATCGGTCACGCCCGGAACCGCCTTTTGCGCCAGCGCGACGGTCTCGGCATCGAGTGCCGCCGCCGCGCCGTGAAGCCGGACGATGGTGACAAGGCCGATGGCGATGCTGACGAGCGCGATCAGGCCCGCCAGAATCGCGATCCGCCGCAGCCATGCGGGATCGAGCGCGCGCTGCGAGCGGCGCGCATAGCTTCCCTGACGCAGATCGAGCGGCGGTTCGGCCAGCGCGGCGGCGAGCGCGCGCTCCCCCTCGGCATCGGACAAATGCCGGACGGGGGCGTCGCCGACGATCAGCGGCTCGAGCGCAGCATCAGCGGGAAAGGCGCTGTCAACGCCGCGAAGCACCGCGTCCGCCCCGATACGCGCCGCAACGAAGCCCTCTTCGGGCGGCGGCACCAAAGCGGCAGCGGGAATGATAGCCGCGTCCGGAACGCCCGCCGCCGCGCACCAGCCCAGCCAGCGCTCCATGGCGGCGCGGCTCACGACCGCGACCAGATGCGCCGCGCCGGGATCGAGCGCGGGCGCCACGGCGGAATGCAGATCGTCAGCGGGACCAATGCTCGCCTCACGCGCCATCAGCGGCGCGGCGGCAGCACCTTGCGCGACGGTCATGCCGGGGCAGGCGATCCAGTGCATCGCGACATCGCCGGCAGGGGCGATGACCATCGCGGCTTCATCCTGCGGCAGGGCGACGAGATGGGTCGCGGCGCGCCAGGCGGCAATGTCGCCCTCGCCCCGCTGAACGACCGCGCCGTTCGCGACGCGCGCCCAGCCGAACAGCGGAGGATCGGCATCGCCTGCGGTCGCAACCGGCCAGAGAATGAGTCCGTCGCGCACGCGGCTCAGCCCTCGTCGCCCCAGCGGCGGCGAACCAGCCGCGCGGGGGCGGTCTCTGCATCGAACAGCGCGGTTTCGCTCACGTCATTCCCACCCAGATCCACGCGCAGTTCAACCTCGAACCACCGGCTCGTCAGCTTCGCCTGATCGGTCACCGCAGGGGGCAACGCAAGCGCCGCCAGCGCGGACTGCTTCCAGAAGCCGACGAGGCTGCCATAGCCGTCACGCGGGCGCTGCGCCAGCACTTGCCGCGCCTGGTCGGCGGGGAGCCGTCCGTCGGTCAGCATCGCCAGCAGGATCGCCTGCTCGGGCAGCAAAGTGTTGATATTGATCGGCGACAGTTCAGCCAGGGGAAGCGCACACAGCCACGGCCGAAGACGATCGTAGATCGCGGGGGTGACCCCGGCCACCAGCCGCAGTTCGCTTGCCTCGGCGACAAGACCGCCCGCCGTCCGATAGGGCTCTTCCTGCTCGAGATAGAAATTGTCCTCCGCGCCGCCAGGGCCAGGCACGGCGTCGCTGTCGATCCAGTCGGCGGCGGCGACCGCGACCTGGCTCGCGGTCGCCGGATCGACGCCGACCAGACGCATCAGCGCCGCGAATTGCAGAATGGCCTGTGGATTGGCGCGAAGCGAGGCGCCCTCCGCCTCCTGCTGGACCAGACTGTTGAGGTTGAAGCAATTGCCGGCGTCGCGCACGCGCGCGCTGATCGCGCCGCCGGGGACGGGCACGCTTTGCGCGGTGCCCAGCCAGCCCCCCTCAAGCGTGGTCCTGCCCGGCCGGGCAGCGACCAGATCGGCAAGGCGGTAGGCCGCGATCGCCTCCCCCGCCATGAGCAAGGCGCGGCCCTGATCGGCGTCGATGCCGTTGCGGGCCATGCGCGTCGACAGGGTCAGCTTTTCGATCGCGATCGCCGTCACCACCGCCATCACCGCCACCAGAAGCAGGACGGTCAGCAGCGCAGCCCCGCGCTCACCTCTGGGCAGAGCGTCAGGCACCGGACGCCTCCTCGCGCTGCGGCCGCTCCTGTTCGCCGGGGCCGACGACGAAGCGCAGCGTGAGCGGGGGGCGCCCCTCGCGGGTGACCACCATCTCGACCAGGCGCGGCATCAGACCCGGCTGGGTCGGGGTCCAGTCGTCGCGCCATTCTCCGCGCGAGTCGCGAAAACGCAGGGTTAGCGCGCCGACATCGTCGATCAGGACCGCCGGATCGGACGGCTCGGCACCATCCACATGGCGGTAGCCGACCCGCTCGATCCGTCCGTCGCGCCACCAATAATCCACCTTCTGAAGCGAGGAGCGCCGGGCACCGTCGGGATTGCTCCAGCCATTGCGGACGAACTGGAGGATCGGCATGTCCGACTGCGCCCCGCGCGAGAAAAAGGCGGGGGCGAGCGTGCCGGCATCGGTCCGGCTGATCCTGACCGTCGCCTGAGCGAGATCGGCGTCGAGAGCGGCAACCGCGAGCTGGATATCGGCGAGCCGGTCGAGATGGTCGCTCACCGCCCCCTGCGCCGACACGCTGCTGCGCAGCAGCGCGACGCCGGCCATCGACAGCAGCGCGAAGATCAGCAGAGCGACGAGCAGTTCGACGAGCGTGAAGCCGTCCTCGGCGGAACGCCTCGGGGGCGTGAAGCCGTGCTCGGCGGAACATCTTGAAAGCGCGGGAACCTCAGCGGCCATGGGTCACCCGCCCGTCGAGGTCGACCGTCACGGGAACCTCTGTTCCGTCGCGCGAAAGGACGAAGCGCATCGGCTGGTCCGAACGGCCGATGGTGTCGAACCAGATGCGCGCGCGGCCATCCTGCCCCGCACGCGCGACGATCCCTCCGGACCAGTCGGTCGCAGCGAGCGGCCGCTCGGTCATCGGGCGCCATTCGCCCTCACGCCGTTCCTCGAACCCGTATCCGGTGGGAGAGACCCACAAGGCCACCGGGCGTGCCGCGACGATGGCATGGTCGCGGGCGGCGCGGACCCGCCCCGCAAAGCGGTCGGCATCGTCGGACAGGCGACCGCGCGGATCGGCCATCGTCAGGATCACCGCCCCCGACATCAGCCCGACGATCACCAGAACGACCATCAGTTCGACGAGCGTGAAGCCCTTTTGGGCGGAACGCCTTGAAAAAGTGAAGCCGTGTTCGGCGGAACGCCGCAAAAACGTGAAGCCCTGTTGGGCGGAACGCAACAGAGGCTTGAAGCCCTGCTGGGCGGAACGCTTCTCCATCCCCCTCCCGCTTGCGGGAGGGGTCAGGGGTGAGCAAGCGCCATCGATCCGAGGCCCACCCCCGGCCCCTCCCGCAAGCGGGAGGGGGGAGGCTGCGCGATCTTCCGAACGCTGCGAAAGATCGAGCGGCTGCTGGGCGGAACGCCTCATGTCGCGGGCCGCGCGATGCTGATCACGGCGGGCGACTGCCCCGCCCCTCCGGCGATCCGCACGGTCACGGTCAGGATTCGCGGATCGTCGGCAGGCGCGACGACGCGGGTCCAGGCGAAGGTCCGCCCGCCATTCACCACTTCACCCGCTGTTTCGCCGCGCGGTGGCGGGTTGGGATCGGTCAGCGTCTCATAGGCAAGGTTGCGCGCGGTGATCTGCGCCAGGATGCGCGCGTCGAGATCGCCCGCCGTGCGCACCGAAACCGCCTGAAGCCGCACCAGCGCCAGCCCCGCGAGGCTGAAGATCGCCAGCGCCACCAGCATCTCCAGCAGGGTGAACCCCGCCTGGGTGCTATGGCGCTTACTGGTCGCTCGAATAGATATCCGCATTCTCGCCTTCGCCGCCCGACTGGCCGTCAGCGCCCAGCGAGAAAATGTCGAACGGGCCGCTGCGACCGGGCGCCTGATATTGATAGGGCCGTCCCCACGGATCGTCGGGGAGCTTCTTGATATATCCGCCCGGGCGATAGCGTTCGGGCTGCGCAAGACCGGCGGGCGCCGACAGCAGCGCGTTGAGGCCGTCGCCACCGGCCGGATAGGTCAGATTGTCGAGCCGGTACTGCTCCAGCGCCTGTTCGAGAGTCGCGATATCGGCGCGCGCCTTTTCCACGCGCGCCTGATTGCCGGCGGGAATCACGTTGATCGCGACCATGGTGGCCAGCAGCCCGATGATGACGATCACGACGAGCAGTTCGACCAGCGTGAAGCCGTGTTCGGCGGAGCGCCTCGGGAGCGTGAAGCCGTGTTCGGCGGAACGCTTTCCTGTCCCCCTCCCGCCTGCGGGAGGGGTTAGGGGTGGGCCGGCGCCATAGATCAAGGTCCCACCCCCGGCCCCTCCCGCAAGCGGGAGGGGAGAGATGGCGCTGGGATCGAAATTCGCATTCATTTCCAAATTCAGGCTCCGATGCCGGTCAGGCTTTGCAGCTGCATGATCGGCAGCAGGATGGACAGGATGATAACCGCCACCACGCCGCCCAGCAGGATGATGATGACGGGTTCGAGCAGCGACAGTGCTGCCGCGGTGAAGGCGTCGAACTCGCGTTCGAGATAATCCGCCGCCCGCTCCAGCATTGTGTCGAGCTGACCCGCCGACTCGCCGCTCGCGGCAAGATACACGAGAAGCGGCGGAAAGACCCCCGCGCGCCGCAGCGCGGCCGACAGGCTGCCGCCGCCGCGAACCGATTCGGCGATGTCGGCCGTCGCGGCCTTGAGCACGCGGTTGTGGATCGTCGGCACGGTGAGGTTGAGGCCCTCCACGACCGGCAGACGGCTCTGCACCATGGTCGCGAGCGTCCGCGCCATGCGCGCGGCATGCAGATCGCGAAGCAGGCGGCCGAGGAATGGCACACGCAGCAGCAGCCCGTCGAAGCGGAGCCGCACGCTGTCCCGCTGCAGCATCCACCAGCCGAGCGCTCCCGCGCCGACCAGCATCAGCGCCAGCAGCCACCACCAGCCCGCGAGGAACAGCGACAGCGCCATGACGATCCGCGTCAGCAGCGGCAATTGCTGGCCGAGCGTGTCGAACTGTTCCACCACCAGCGGCACGACGAAGATCATCAGCGCCATCGTCACGAGCACCGAAAACCCGGCCAGAACCGATGGATAGGCGAGCGCCGTCAGCACTTTCGAGCGCATCACCGCCTGCCGTTCGAGCAGGACCGACAGGCGTTCGGTCAGCGACGGCAGGCTGCCCGACCGTTCGCCCGCCGCGATCATCGCGCGGTAGAGACCGGGAAAGCTGCGAGGTTCGAGCGCAAGGGCATCGGCGAGGCTGCGCCCCTCCACCACCCCCGCATGGACCCGGCCGACGATTCGGCGGACATGCGGCTTTTCGCTCTGCCGCGTTATGGTGCGAAGCGCTTCCTCGAGCGGGCTGACCTGCGCCAGCGTCGACAGCTGGCGGGTGACGAGCGTCAGTTCCTTGGCCGTAAGCCGCTTGCCGCTCGCTGACCAGGGCAGCGAACGCCCGGTCGCGGGCGCCTCCGCGCTCTCGGCCATGCGGACGATGAAGAGCTGGCGCGCTTCCAGCCGCGAACGCGCCTCTTCGGGGCCCGCCGCCTTGACCTTGCCCTGCCGCTCGCGCCCGCCGGGGTCGATGACGGTATAGGCAAATTCAGGCATCGAGCGTTTCGCTGCGCGAGATGCGGATCGCCTCCTCCGCGCTCGTTTCGCCGTCGCGGACAAGCTGGCGCGCGGCCGATCCCAGATTGGGCGCATTGAGGAAGGCGTGGCGGGCGATGAGCGATTCGTCGCCGCCCTCGTTGATCATGCGGCGGAGGGTATCGTCGACGCGGATCGCCTCGAACACGCCGATCCGGCCCTTGTAGCCGCTATGATTGCACGCGTCGCAACCGACCGCCTTGAAGACGATGGTGCCGGGGTCGAAGCCGAGCAGCGCGCAGGCCGACTTGTCGGCGATCACCCGCTCGCGGCAATGCGGGCACAGTCGCCGCACCAGCCGCTGCGCGATCACCGCGCGGAGCGTGGAGGCAAGGAGGAACGGTTCCACCTTCATGTCGCGCATCCGCGTCACCGCGCCCACCGCATCATTGGTGTGGACGGTCGACAGGACGAGGTGGCCGGTCAGCGACGCCTGCACCGCGATCTCCGCAGTCTCGCGGTCGCGGATTTCGCCCACCATGACGACGTCGGGGTCCTGGCGAAGGATGGCGCGAAGACCGGCGGCAAAGCTCATCCCCACCTTGGGGTTCACCTGCGTCTGGCCGACGCCGTCGATGGCATATTCGACCGGGTCCTCGACCGTCAGGATATTGCGCGAGCCGTCGTTAAGCTGGCGAAGCCCCGCATAGAGGGTCGTCGTCTTGCCGCTTCCTGTGGGACCGGTGACAAGGATGATGCCGTTGGGCTGGCTCAGCGCCTGGCGGTATACCGCGTCGACGGCCGGCGACATGCCCAGCACCTCCAGCCCGATACCGGCATTCTCCTTGACGAGAATACGCAGCACCACACGCTCGCCCGCGCGGCTCGGCAGGGTCGACACGCGCACGTCGAGCAGCTTGCCGCCGAGCGTCAGGCTGATCCTGCCATCCTGCGGCACGCGCCGCTCCGCGATGTCGAGCCGCGCCATCACCTTGACTCGGCTGACCACCACCGGCGCGACATGCGCGGGCATGCGCAGCGTCTCGGTCAGCACGCCGTCCATGCGCATGCGGACGACCAGACCCGTCTCATAGGGTTCGATATGGATGTCCGAGACGCCCTGGCGCGCCGCCTCGGCGATGATGCCGTTGATGAGGCGGATGGCGGGCGCGTCGTCGGCGCTGTCGAGCAGGTCGTCGGCGGTCGGAATGTCGGACGCGATGAAATCCAGCTCGTCGCCGGTGCCGATGCTGCCCGCCATCGCGGCCGCCGCGCCGTTCATGGCATAGCGTTCCGACAGATGCCGGTCGAAAGCGACGGCATCGACGATGCTGACGTCGAAGCTGCGAGTCAGATGCCGCCTGACCTCGACCAGGATGCGCGGGTCGCCGCCCTCGCGAAGCGCCACCGCGATCGGGCCGCCTTCCGCACCGTCATCGACGATCACCACGCCATGCCGCCGCGCGAACGCATAGGGTATGTCGATCGGCCGCCCCAGCGGCTCGCCCGGAAGATCGACGGCGCTGGGCGGCACGCTGCTCACCGGGGGGCGCTCCCCGACGGCGGCATCTCGACAGGCGTAATGACGCGCTGCGACTTCTGCTGCTCGACCGGCACGATCCGGCCGTCGATCACCTGATCTCCCGGCTGGGGAGCGGCGACCGGCGGCTGGGTGCCCATATAGTCGCGCACCAGCGCGTCCAGCGACGGCTCCTGTTCCGGGTTGAAGCCCGCCTGGCGACCCCGGATATAGCCATAGCGCTGCGCGGTCAGCGCCGCTGCCTCGGCCCGGCTGCGCAGGATCGTGGGACGGATGAAGACCATCAGGTTGGTCTTGGCGCGCGACTTGCTCTTCGACTTGAACAGATTGCCCAGCACCGGAATGTCGCCGAGCAGCGGGATCTTCTCGATCGTGCGCCGCTCATTGTCGTCGAGCAGGCCGCCGAGCGCCAATATGTCGCCATCGTCGACGGTCACGGTCGTCTCGATCTCGCGCTTGTTGATGATGAGGTCGCTCGAGTCGCTGGCAACAGGTCCCGCCACGCTCGACACCTCCTGCCGCAGGAACAGCTTGATCGATCCGCCCGAGTTGATCTGCGGACGGACCTCCAGTTGCACGCCGACATTCTGCCGCTGGACGGTGCGGAACTGATTGTCGAAATTCTCGCTCAGCGCCTCGCCGGTCGTCACCGGGACTTCCTGCCCGACCAGGATGCTCGCTTCCTGATTGTCGAGCGTCAGCACCGACGGAGTCGACAGGATGTTGCTGTCGGTGTCGGACTTCACCGCGTTGATGATCGCGCCGAAAATGCCGTTGCGGCCCAGTTTGGTCGCGACCCCGCCGATGCCGCCATTGGCGTTCAGCAGCGCATTGGCCGCCGCCTGCTGAAGCGTGTTGGCGAGACCGCTGTTCTCCGTGACATCCGTGGTGGTGCGCGTCCCGTCCGGTGCCACCACCGTCGTCGTCGTCGTGTTGAGTTCGTTAGCGGCGATCGCCCCCGCCAGCGTCAGGATATTGGGCTGCGCGTTGCTGTAGTTGGTCGCCGCGAAGCCCGTGTCCGTGCTGCCGATCAGGAACTGGACGCCCAGCCGCTGCGCCGCCGAGTCGCTGATCTCGACGATGATGGCCTCGACCAGAACCTGTTCGCGGCGGGTATCGAGCTGGCGCACCACTTCGCCCAGCAGCCGCTGGGTTTCGGCGCTGCCCGCGATGATAACCGCATTGGCGCCCTCGTAGCGAGTCACGATCGCCGGACCGCGCCCGCCGACACCGGTGCGCGATGTCTCCCCGCCGGACGCCACCGCGATCGGAGCGGCCGCGGGCGGGGAGACTTCGCCATTGCCCCGGTTCGCCGCGCTTCCGCTTACGGAAGCGGTGGAGACCGGCGTCGTCACCTGCTGGCCGAGAAGCTGCTGAAGTACCGGCACGAGCTTTTCGGCGTCGGCATGCTCCAGCCAGTAGACGCGGATTTCCGTGCCCGATTCGGCGCGCCGGTCAAAATCGCGCGCCATGGACGCAAGCCGCGCCACCGTTTCCGAATCGCCGCGAATGGCGATGCTGTTGGAACTGTCGATCGCGACAACGGTGGCCGCCGGTGCGCCCTCGCCTCCGCCCGCCATCAGACTTTGCAGTGACGTCGCGATCTCGCGCGCGCCCGCGTTTCGCAGCACCACCGTCTCGGTCGCGCCACCGTCGCGGTCGATGCGGTTCAACACCTCGCGGATTCGCGCAATATTGTCGGCATAGTCGGCAACGACGATGCTACGGCCGGCGCGATTGGCGGTGATCGATCCTTCGCGGCTCACCAGCGGCCGCAGCGTCTCCAGCGCCGAGGCGGCATCGATCGAGCGCAGCCGGATGACTTCGGTGATGAACTGGTTGCGGCTGGCCGCCCTGCCCACCGCGCCCGGCTGCCCCGCCAGTCCCTCGACCGGCTGGATGCGAAACGCGCCGCCTGGCGAGGGAACCGCAACGAGGCCATTGGCGCGAAGCGTCGAGAGGAAGATCTCGAAATATTCGGAGCGGCTGAGCGGCCGGTCGGTCACGACCGACACCTTGCCCTGCACACGGCTGTCGATGATGAAGGTGCGGCCCGTCACCCGCGCCGCATCCTGGATGAAGGCGCGGATGTCGGCGTCGCGGACATTAAGCGTCAATTGCGCCGCCAGCGGACCCGAAATGGTCAGCGCCAATGCGCCCGCCAGCAGCAGGGACCGGATTTTCATTAGGCTTATTGCTCCGCGCTCAGGATGACGGCGATGGGGACGGTGGCGGCGCCGCGCTCGACCATCAGCGACAGCCGCGCGCCGGGGCGAAGCTGTGCCTGGAGGCCCTGGATATCGGCGGCGGAGGTAATCGGGCGGCCATTGACCTGGGTGACGATGTCCCCCGGCCGGAATCCCGCCCTGGCAAAGATGTCTCCCGCATTCTTGGGCGAAACGACGATGCCGGTGATCCGACCGCCGTCGACACGCGGCGCGAAGGCGACGCCCTCGCTGATCATCGCGCCGGTCAGGGTGCCACCGGATGCGCCGGGCGGCGTTGCGCCCGATGCTTCGGCTTCAGCAGTGGCCGCGCCGTCTCCCGACTGATCGATGAACAGCGTCTCGACAGCGCCGCCACGATCGAGAACGACATGGTCGAAGGCAACCTGCTTGAGCAGCACGCCCGGCATGATCTCGTCGCCGACTGCAAAGCTCGACTGGACGCCATCGGGGGTGGCGATGATCGCCGATCCCTGCCCTGAGGCCTCGTTGATCCGGGTACCGAACAGGGTGAGCGAGAGCGATGTGATCTGCGCCGACGAATCGCCCGCCGGCGCGCTGCGGAAGAAGGGATCGAAGGCGGTGAACAGCGCGTCGCGCTGTGCCGGGGCCAGCATCTGCGGCTGGCGGCTCTCCCACTGGCCGAACATGCCGACCGGCGTGACGATGGCCCAGAGCAGGCGGGCGAGCTGGACGATGAGGACAAGCAGCAGAGCCGCCTCAACCCAGCGGGCGAGCACGCCAAGGCCCACGCCCCGCCGCGGCCGGTCAGCCCCCGAAATCAGCCTGAATTGCATCTGTGCGCCCGCGCCCCAACTGCCTCGTGCGGCTGCCTATCGGCGCCATGTTACAGTGGAGCGTCCGTTTTATGACATAAAAATGTCACCGGCCGCCACGCAGGACGGCACATATGAAAAGGGGCGGCACGAGGCCGCCCCCTTCCCTCTGTCACCCGGATCCCAGGGTCAGAACTTGAGGCTGGCCCCGAACGAGAAGGTCGGCCCCTTGTCATAGGTATTGATGTTCACGACCGTGCCGTTGGCGAACGTCTGCGTTTCCTCATAGTTCGTGCTGAGCAGATTGCGCGCCTCGGCCTTGATCTCCAGTTCGCGGCCAAAAAGGTCGAAGCCCTGGCGGAAGACGATGTCGAACGTCATGCCCGGCCTCTCGATGAAGTCAGGCTGGTTCGTCGGTCCACGAGTGGTCACCCGCTCACTCGCATAGTTGAGCAGGAATGTGAGCTGCGAGAGACTCTCCGTGTCCTCGATGCCGAGCTGAAGATTAACCAGATGATCGGACTGACCCGTCAGCGGCGCCCCATCTGTGAAAAATTTCGCCGCTGGAGCCGGTTCCAACGAGGGAAAGGGGTCAGCAATCAACTCGGCGCCAACCTTCAATTCCGAGTGCGAATAGGTGTAATTAGCGACTGCAACGAGCCGCTTCGTCTCAAAGAATGCCCCCTGAACCATGTCGGCAAGCGGGAAATACTTTTGCAGCTCCAATTCCACACCATAAAGGCTCGCCTCAGGCGCGTTACCAAAGCCCTGGAGGAATGACCCGTCACTGATGTCCAGGGAGCTAACCACCTCGATCGGGTCTTCAATCCTCTTGTAGAATGCCGCAACACTAAGCCGCTGGTCCCGCGCAAAGAACCACTCGAACCGGGCTTCGGCATTATACAACTGGCTATCTTGAAGCAACGGGTTGCCGACATAGGTCCGGTTGCTGCTGAAGTCCTGAAACTGCTGAAGTGCCAGTTCACGAAACTGCGGACGTGCGATCGTCTTGGAAACATGTGCGCGGAACTGCATGTTCTCGCGGAAATTCCAAGTTACCGTGAGCGCCGGAAGCCAATAGTCATTTGCCAGCGTGGTCGAGGTAAACGCCCCTAGCGGCGTTACCGATTCGGTCGCCTCCTCATAGCGCACACCACCCGACACCCGAAGACCGTCGAGCAGTTCAGCCTCCGCCATCGCATAGGCGCCATGAACCTCCAGCTTCGCTGCATAGGCTGCGGCGCTCGCACCGCCGCCCGGCTCCAGGCGCAAACCCTGGTTCAGAATGACGTCGCGAGACAGGAGAATATCCGGTCGCAAACGGCTGAACCCGACATCAGCCCCACCGGTATAGCTGAAAAAGTAGCGGCTCGATTGGCGTTCCGCGTCACTATAGGCGTAGCCCGCAGTCACCTTGGCCGGGCGAGGCGTCGGAAGATCATAGCCGACGTCAAATCCAGCGGCATAGAGATCTTCGTTCAGTTCGCTGAAAGTGATGGTCGCGTCGCTACCACCGCCGACCGGATTTTCATAGCCCGCCGCCGGCGTTGCGTTGTCCCTGACCAATAGAGTGTATCGGAACGAGCGCTCGTAGGGCGATTTGCGCTTGGTGTTGGCGTAAGTACCGCGAAGGTCGAGGCTCAGGTCGCCGAACCGCAGTTCGGCAGCGCCCTGCAGATCATACAACTGCCGTTCGACGAACGATGTCTGTTGCTCGATGACGTTGTCATCAACGCCCGAGAATTGATTGACCCCGGACGTAAGGCGTCCCTGCTTGACGGTGTCATGGATGTAGAGATTCGTCAGCCGGAACTTGTGATCCCCGACCTCGAGGCCGAGCCCGAACAGGCCATTGACGAGAACACGATTATCCGTGGACACATCAGCGAAATCGGACTGCACCTCGCCACTGGCATCCCCCGCCAGCTGGCGGCGGGCATCGCGCGTTTGCCAGCTGTTGCTATACCCGGCGCTCGCAATAATGCCGAACAGCGCATCCGAACCAACATCGAACGACGTGCCGGCACTGAAGTCCAGCCCGAAGGCCGGCGGAATATCGAAATTGCGCTGCAGCAACGTCGTATCCGCATTGGTCAGCGTCGCCGTCTGTGCCGGAGTAATGCCCGTGTTGGGCTGGCCCGATTCATCGACCAGGAAGTCCGGCATGTCACGCGCACCATTGTCGTAGCCGAGCCAGTCGCTGCTGCTGCCATAATAAGTGTAACCGAGCTTGCGCGTGGTGATGCTGTCGTACCCGATCGAGCCGCCGATCTGGATGAAGGGCTCACGCGGAATCGCGCTGGTGGTCAGGTTGATGACACCACCGCCATATTCGCCGGGGAAATTGGGCGAGTAGCTCTTCTGCACCAGACCGGAAGCGATCAGGCTGCTGGGAAAAATATCGAGCGGCACGACGCGCTTGAGCGGGTCGGGTGACGGCAGCGGGGAGCCGTTGAGAAGCGACAGCGAATAGCGATCGCCAAGCCCGCGCACATAGACGAACCCTTCGCCGACGATGCTCAGGCCGGTCACGCGCTGAAGGGCGCCGGCAATATCGCCTTCGCCGGTGCGCGCGATGTCAGCGCTCGACAGAACCGAGACGACCTGCGGCGTGGCCTTGACCACATTGGGGATGTTCCTGCCGGTCACGACAATGTCGCCGCCATAGGAACCGGACCCACCGGGGATCGAGATGTCAACATCCTCCTCGGCGGCACCATCAACCGCAGCACCACCATCGGTGCCAGGAATTGCGGTTTGATCCGTCGGCGAATCGGGCGACGCCGGCTGCGCATCGACCGGCGTGTCCATCACGGGGGCTGACGTCGCGGGCGCACTCTGGGCAGCACCCTGCGCCAACGCCGGATGCGTGAGCGCGGTCGACACCAGTAGCGCCGTACCGAGTGCGATGGAGGTTCTCATCATGTTTCGATCCCCACTAAGGATGTTTGAAAAGAAGGGGACGACGGGCTCGCACGCCGCCGTCCCCTCTTTTGAGCGGCTTAGGAAGCCGAGTAGACCGGGATCGACGTACAGGCGCCCAGCGTGCCCGTCAGGTCGGGCAGGTAGGTCGGCGTGCAGCTCCAGCCCTTGTACCAGGAGTCGTTCGCATCCCGCACCGCGCCGACGAAGTCGGTGGTCTCAAGCGCGTTGGGCTCGTCGCCGCGACGGAGCGTCGCCGCGTTGAACGCCGTCGTCGTTCCCGCCGTCACGAACGTCGATGTCAGCGATCCGGTGGCGGTCAGGCTGTTGTTCGTGCCAGCCGTGAACAGACCCTGGATCGCAGCAACCGTCAGGCCACCGCTTTCGGCGTCGTCCTGAATGCCCGTCGTGCACTCGAGAAGCACGGAGTTGAAGCTCGGCGGTCCAAGATCTTCAAGCCCGCTGTCCGCAGCCCGGACTGTCTCGCTGTGATCGATATCGAGGCACGGCTTGACGGTTGACTTCACGATCCCGTTCATCAGGGCGACGTCTGCGCCACCACGGATATAGAGCACCTGCTCGGTCGGGATTTCGTTGATGAACGTGAAGTTGGCGAGACGCAGATACTGCCGCGGCAGAGCGTCACGATTCGAGCTCGAGTCGACTTCCAGGCTGCGGGGGTCGCCGCTGCCGTTGCCGGTGCGCTTGACGCCGAGCACAAACTGTACCGAGCCCTTGTAGCCAAAGTCGGTGTCGAGGTCATCGTCGTCCGCCCCGGTCACGAGCAGATATTTGGCGTTGACGCGACCGCCGAAGATTTCGACGCCATCGTCAGCGCTGTTGTGGACCTGGATATGGTCGATGACGGTGTCCGATCCGACGCCGGCAGGGGTGAGCCCCTGCAACTCGTTTCCTTCCGAGATCGCGATGCCGGAATAACGCAGCTGGACGTAGCGGAGCGAACCACTGTTGTCGGTTGCCACATCGCCGCCGTAGCGAACCGATCCCGTCCCCTCAACGATCTTGAAGCAATCGGCGGTGCCGCCGGTGACGCCGCTCGTCTGGCAATCGCTGATCGGGGCACGGCCCGCAAGGATCAGACCACCCCAAAGGCCCTGGGCGTTTTCAGCCGCATCGGTCGCAGTACCCTCCAGGTTCTGGCGCGCGGTGAAGATGATCGGGCGCGTCGATGTGCCATTGGCGATGATGCGCGAACCGCGATTGACGACCATGTAATCCGGGCCGTCCGCCTGGCTGAGGTCTTCGACGTCCGTGCGGGTCTGGTTACCGCTGGAGTCCACGGTTACGCGCTGGAGTTCGCCCGCCGCGCCGTTGTCGGCGAACAGGATAGCGCCGGCCTCAACAGTCAGAACGACCGATCGGCCCGTGCTGTTGGGCGTCGAAGCGCCGCCAACGTCGATGCCGACATTCACGGTACCGTCGATCAGATAGGCAACACCCGGGACATAAGGAAGCCGCGTGTCATCGTTGATCAAGGACGGCAGACGGATCACGCGGAAGGCCGAGACAACGGCATTCGGCGACGCAACGCCCGCAGTCGTGGCGGCAGCGCCGAACTCCACAACACCCTCGTCAACGAAGCCCTGCGTTTGGACAAGCGTCGCAAGCTGCGGCGACACGGTCGAAAGCGCACCGGTCGGGGCATTCTGCGGGCCGACGGGCGTCGGCGTCGGAGTGGGGGTCGGCGTCGGGGTCGCCGGTGGGTTATTGATCACGACATTGTCCGTACCCGGCGAAGCAATATCATCCGCGCCGCAAGCGGCCAGCATCGGCAGGGCGGCGCCCGCCAGCAAAATCGTGGTGATCCGAGAAATCCGTGTCATGTTCGTCTCCGCTTCCGGTTCGGTCCGGCGATGGAAGCGCCGATGGGGCTCGGCGCCGCGAGGACGGGAAAAGGCAGCGGTGTTCAGGATGTTGCTACCAGCCCCCCTCTTCGCGCCAGCGACTAGGCGAGCCACATGACAGTGGGATGTGTTTTTTATGTCAAAACAGCGTACTTATTATGACGGTTACGTTACACCGCTCCGGGACCGGGGAGAAACGGCAGGTTCGCGCGCCTGACGCAGACGCAAAAAAAATCGGCGACGCCCCGGGGAGGGACGCCGCCGCAAAGTGGCTCTATAGTATATAGTATCGCCGGTCAGCGCCGTTCCATGCTCCGCAGCCAATTCATCCCCTCGCGCGCGAGATCGCGGCTCGAAATGTCGCGCCCGTCCGCCGCAATCAGCATTTCCTCGGGAGCGGCGGCCGCGGCGGCAAAGGCGTTGCGCGCCTCCTCGATCCGGCCGGTGCGCGCGTACACAACGGCGAGGTTGATGAGACGGCCCGGATCACGCGCATCCCGCACGTTGCGCGCGGCGAGCATCTGTTCGGCCGCTGTCAGCCGACCCTGCGCAATCTGTTCATGAGCGAGCGCATTGCCTACGCGGCCAACAGGTTCTTCCGCACTGGCTGGCGCCATTCCAAACGCCAGCGCCGCGCCGGCGGCGATCGCAGCCCCAAGCTTGATACGGTGCAGCATTTTTCTCTCCTCTCAATCCCAATAAGAGGAGTATGACAGTTTTATGACATCATTCAATGGCCTGCAGGACATTAACCACGAAATATAATTCCGTAATTTCCGATACTTAACGTGATATTAACTTATGTGGCCATGATGTCATTATAGTGTAATATTTCCAGATCCGAGAGCCGGGAGAGCGATTCGTCTCTTCCCTACCGCAGTGCACCCGCAACCAGCTTGTGAAGCTTGCTGTGGATTCCGTCATTTGCGGCAATGACTTCGGCGCGCTGCATGGGTTGGTCCCCGCCCCGGAAGTCGGTGACGAAGCCGCCCGCCTCACGCACCAGCAGGATACCGGCCGCCACGTCCCAGGCGTTAAGGCCGCTTTCCCAATAGCCGTCATACCGGCCGGCGGCGACATGGGCGAGGTCGAGCGCCGCCGAACCGAAGCGCCGGATGCCGGCAACCGACGGCGCCACCGCCCCGAAGATTCGAGTCCACTCCGCCATGTTGCCATGGCCGAGGAAGGGAATGCCTGTCGCAATCACGCAGTCCGCCAGGTCGCGCCGCGCCGACACGCGCAAGCGCCGGTCGTGGAGCCAGGCACCCCGGCTGCGCTCCGCCCAATAGCTCTCGTCGGTCATCGGCTGATAGATCAGGCCGGTGGTGACATCGCCCCAACCCTTGCCGTCGAGCCGTGGCTCCTGAACCGCGATCGAGATCGCGAAATGCGGGATTCCGTGGATGAAGTTGGTGGTGCCGTCGAGCGGGTCGATGATCCAGCGCGGCTTGGTCGGATCGCCCGCGATCTCCCCGCCCTCTTCCAGCAGGAATCCCCAGTCGGGCCGCGCCTTGCGAAGCTCCTCGACGAGGGTCTGCTCGGCGCGCTTGTCAGCGAGGCTGACGAAATCGGCCGGGCCCTTGCGGCTGACTTGCAGATGCTCGACTTCGCCGAAGTCGCGGCGCAGGCGCGGCGCGGTCTTGCGCGCGGCGCGTTCGATGACGGTCAGCAGGCCGGAATGGGATACCATGTCGCTCTCCGCCTTCCGGGGGCGGAAGGCCTGGTGTTGAAAATCTCTACTTGCCCTTGGCAGCGGGCGCGGCACCGGGACGATAGCCGCAAACGCCTGCTATCACGCCCAGCACCTTGCTGGCGTCGGCGCGGTCCAGCTTGTTCGTTGCCAGCACCTTGGTCGTCGCGTCGCTGATCTTGGCCAGCGTGTTCTGGTAGAGGCACTGGAACAGCGCGTTCTTGACGACATTGGGCACCTTGTCGGAGTCCATCGCCGCCGCCAGGATCGTCAGGTCACGGCCCGCGCTTTCGATCTGCGCCTTGCTGGGCTTGGCCGGTGCCTGCGCGACCGCACTCCCCACCAGAGTCATGGCGGCCAAGGCCGCCAGCGAGATGTGGAGAGCGGGAGAGCGCATCAGTCGGCGCGCTTCACATATTCACGCTCGTACACGTCGACCACGATGCGCGTTCCGGTGGTGATATGCGGCGGCACCATGACGCGGACGCCATTGTCTAGGATCGCGGGCTTGTAGGATGCCGAGGCGGTCTGCCCCTTCACCACCGCGTCGGCCTCCACGACGGTCGCTTCGACCTGGTCGGGAAGCTGGACCGAGATCGGCCGCTCCTCATACATTTCGAGCTGGACCATCATGCCGTCCTGAAGGAAGGCGGCTGCATCTCCGACAAGGTCGGACGGCAGGTTGATCTGGTCGTAGGTCTCCGTGTCCATGAAGACGAGCATGTCGCCCTCAGGATAGAGATACTGGAAATCCTTGGTGTCGAGGCGGATGCGCTCGACCGTCTCGGCCGAACGGAAGCGGACGTTGTTCTTGCGCCCGTCGATCAGGTTCTTCA